>NZ_CP124747.1:6555000-6855000 GCF_041860085.1 Schlesneria sp. DSM 10557 | reverse complement strand
TCACTCCCATCTGTAAGCCACGAGTTTCAGTCGAGGCGGGATACTCGACCACAAAGTAGCGTCCCGCAGCACGGCAGTCGTGAAGCGTGCCAAGAACGAATAACACACAGAAGGCGAGACATCGAAAAAGCGACACGGGCACGTCCTTATCAGAGTTTGTCATCGGTTGCGAATTTCTGGATCCGGCCATTCATCGTATCAGTGACATAGAGATTGCTGTTCTTGTCCAGCGCGATGCCATGAGGCAGGTAAAACTGCCCTGGATGGGCTCCCTCGCCCCCGACTCCCCGCAGGTACTTGCCGTCATTCGCGAACTGCTGTACGCGATTATTCGTGGAACTCACCCAGACCCGGTCCCGGGCATCAACACAAATCGAGATGGGACCACCCATCCCGGGGGTTCCGTCCTTATTCCGAGGGGGTGGTCCGAACCCTCCAGGCTCGACACTCTCGTCACCCCAGTAGGCGAGTAACTTTCCTGACGGTGTAAATTTCTGGATGCGATCCAGTGCTGCATCGGTCGTATAGACATTCCCCGCACGATCGAACGCCACAAATTGAGGTCCCGCAAACCTTCCCCCCGCAGACTGGCTTCCGCCAAACTGTCCCGGTTCACTCCCGAGGGATCCCCACTTTCCGACGAACTTTCCTTCCAGAGTGAAGACCTGGACGCGACTGTTTCCCTGGTCCGGAACGTAAAGTCGTTGATCCGGCCCCAGGCTGATGGAACCGGGAAGACGGAACTCGCCGTCGCCGCTTCCTCGTGTTCCCCATTCCCTCAGCAGCATTCCCTCAGGCGAGTAGACGGCGATTTTGTTGCTGTTCCAATGCGCCACGTAGACGTTGCCGTCAGCATCGACCGTCAGTCCACCGGCATGGGGTTGCACCGCAAATCCGCCCAGAAACTTTCCTTCCGTCGTGAATTTCTGGATGCGTTGATTGCGAAATTCGGCGGTATAAACAATGTCATCGGAACTGATGGCAATTCCGACGCAGGCGTCGAACTGGCCATCCTCTTTCCCGTGGCTGCCCCATTCCAGAAGAAACCGCGGCGGGGGCAGCTCAGACTTTGGTCTGTCTTCTGCCGACAAACGGGAGGAATCACCCGATCGCGTGGTGACTGTTGCAAGCATCGCAAGCGACGTCGTGATAAACGTTCGACGGGAATACGTCGAACCCCTCTCCGCCCCGCTCTCAGTCACGATGCTCATCGAGAGTCCCTTCTGGTCGCTACGCGATCGCTGTCGCAGGCCAGTGTAAACTTCGTTCCCTTGCCGCAGTGAAATCAGAGTTCCAGGCAAACCTCGAACTGTCGATGCCGAGTTAATCCCTTTTTACTGACGTGCCCTGGGAGTAAATCCCGTTCGCACATACGGTATTGAGTTGAATGATTCGCTCCCCAGAATTCAATCCGAACATCATTTTGGTGTCGGAAGGAAATTCGCAGGGCGACCTGACAGGGAGGTGATGAGCCGCTCTGCAATTCCCGGTCTGCGGCTGGCAGCGGATTGCCACGAGGTGGAGAGTGTTTGCTGTGGGTCTGTACGCGGGGGCTCTGTTCGTTGGTGCGGGGGAGACTGCTCAGGACTCACACCAGAGACAGTCTGGCCAGGATAGCTATGAGCGTGCGGAGCCGTTGTTCGATCGACTGAGACATCATGAGCCGCTCAAATCTCCTGCGGTCCGCCCATGCATTTTGACATACCGGGCATGCCATGTGCTTTTCTCACTGGTGAAAACCTCACCAGTGATTGAGGTCAGGAGGTCCTTGAGGGTCTCTTACCACATGCGCTTCGGTTAGTTCCTCTGCATACAGAGGGGGTAAGGTACCGATCCCTTGGGCGCCGATGTGAACCGAAGCGAAGACTGGCTTGCCTCACAAGTCCGATCCGCAACTACACAACAGGAGATCCATCATGGCTCAATCCGCACCCAAAGGCCCCAACAGCCATCCCGGCAACGAAATTGACCGATCGTCGAATCAGCAACCAGATAACAGGGGAATCGAACTCGATGAACAACGCCCCTATGGACAAAACAGCGGTTGGGCCCCCCAGAGCGTGAATCCGGAACCACTGTCAAAAGATCCAGACGGCGAACAGGACGAACTGATCCATCTGGGACGTACGCAGAGCACGACGAACAGTCAGTAGCTGAAATTACAGCAACCGCCGGTCAATCAGAGCAATTTTTCCAGGTCGGTGAGGTTGACCGGCTTGACCAGATGGCCATTGCACCCCGCTTGTCGAGACTGTTCTCGATCGCTCTCTTGCCCCCAGCCGGTCAGTGCAAAAATCCGGATCGATTTTCCCCAGTCGGCTTCACGGATTTTCCGGGTGGCGTCCAGGCCATTCATACGAGGCAGTCCGATGTCCATCAGGATCACATCCGGCGAGAATTGTTCTGCCTTAGCGACCGCTTCGATACCATCATGAGCCACTTCCACATCGTCTCCCATGATGCGCAGCATCATGGCCATGGACTGTGCCCCATCTTGATTGTCATCGACGACCAGAATCCTTCGGCGAGTTCGACCTGATCCCGCACTGGCATCCGTCATTGCATTTCTGGCCGAATTCTCTGTCACCTTCGGTAGATGAACGGTAAACGTGCTGCCAGAACCCTCAGCGCTCTCGGCTGTTACTCTCCCTCCGTGCATTTCAACGAATCCCCTTACCAGTGCGAGTCCAATTCCAAGTCCACCCATATTGCGTTCGACGCTCCGATCCACTTGACTGAACATATCGAAAATTGTCGGCAGCGCCGCCGCCGGGATTCCAATTCCTGTGTCACGTACAGAGATGATCGCTTCGTTATCTGACTGTTCGGCCGTCAGCCAGATTGTTCCTCCTCGCGGAGTATATTTTGCGCTATTCAAGAGAAGATTCGAAAGGACCTGGGCAAGTCTCGTCAGGTCAGCCTCCAGCATGACGGACTCGCCGAGATCCTGCACGATCAGTTGGTGCTCGGATTCATGGATGGCGGGCATTGATGCTTCGACGGCATGACTGATGATCTCTTTCAAGGAGACTCGGCTGCGTCGCAGCTCCATTTTGTTCCGCGTGATGCGCGAGATATCCAGCAGGTCGTCGACCAGCCGGATCATGTGGGAGAGCTGTCGATCCATCATCTCCCGCGCCTGCGAAACGATCTCCGGTTTCCCTTCGGCCAGGCGCATCACCTGAAGTCCGTTGCGAATCGGGGCGAGCGGATTTCTCAGCTCATGTGCCAGAAGAGCAAGAAAGTCATCTTTCTTTCGGTCAGCTTCCCGCAAGGCCGCTTCGGATTCCATCCGCTCGGTGACATCGCGCGTTGTTCCTGCGACCGCTTCCACTTCTCCTTTGGTACCGATCACAGGGACGAAAATGTACTCGTACATGCGGCGACCGTAGACCCCTTCGAAGGGTACGACGCCACGGATTGTCGTCCTGGACCGTTTGACCTCTTCGATTTCCCGATCGTGCATGGCGGCATGCTCGGGTTCGAACCCGACTTGCAGACACGTTTTTCCGATCGCCTCGTCCCAGGTCTTGCCCCACAACTTGAGCAGTGATTCATTGGCGTACGTGAAGCGGTGCTGCAGATCGAACACGTAAGCCAGGTCGGGAGTGCTGCTGAGAATCCCCTCGTACAGACGCTTGCGACGCTCAGACTCTTCGGTCACCCGTGACAGACGTTCTTCGGCTCGCTTCCAGTCAGTCACGTCGATCACCACCCCGGGAAGCCGTACGGCCTCACCTGCTTCGTTCCTTTCAACCTGTCCGCGCGCTGTCACCCATCGCCACGAACCATCCGGACGACGCAAGCGGTACTCGGCTTCGTACTGGTTTCCTTCCCGCACCGCTTCCACGATCGCCTGGCGGACTCGCTCTCGATCCTGTGGATGAATGGAGTGGACGAGATCCGCGAGTGGCTCGCCGTTGATGACTTCCGGCCCCACGGAAAACATGCGTGCCAGACTGATATCTCCGAAAACGCGGTCCGCCGGGATATCCCAGCTCCACGTACCAATCGCCCCGGCCTTTAATGCGGCTTCCATTCGCGAGCGAATGTCGTTCAGAGCGAATTCGGCTCGCTTGCGACGGGTTATGTCGCTGGCCGTGCCGAACCATTCCATAATCGCCCCGTCGGAACTGAGGATGGGAACGGCGCGAGAGAATGTCCAGCCCAGTGTCCCGTCTACCAGAATCACCTGGTGTTCCAGTTCGAACGTCGTCTTATTCAGGATGGCCTGTTTGATACTTGCTTGAAGCCGCTCGTGCTCAAATTCGGGAACGATTTGTGCCATCCATTGCTTGACTGGCCTGTCTGAGCTGGCCAGGAACCCCCGTCCGTCGATCGGCTGCATTTCCGACCAGTCGCCCGTCATCGAATACAAGACATCCGACGTGGCATTGACCAGGGCGCGATAGCGTTGTTCGCTCGCCCGCAGACGTTCTTCTGCCCGTTTCCGTTCCGAGACGTCGCGCGTCGAACCCGCGACCGCCTTGACAGAACCATCCTCATCCAAGACCGGAACAAAGATGTATTCGTAACAACCCGTCGCGCCCGAAGGGCTTGTGTAGAGGGTTTCGTCCTTCAGGGACTCTCCCGTCCGGATGACAGCCTCGATCTGGGACTGCAGCTTCTCGGCAAGGTCTCGCGGATAATTGAGGTCGTGGAAATTACATCCGACAGCTTCGGAAAGCGTTATCCCCCACAGTTCCAGCAAGGGTAGGTTTACGTAGGTGAATCGCCCTCGGAGATCAAACAGGTATACGAAGTCGGCCGTGTGGGACAAGACGGTTTCGTACACCTTTCTCTGCCATTCCGACTCTGTGGTCAGCTTCGCAAGATTCGCTTCGGCGCGCCGCTGTTCGGTCAGATCAATCCCCTGGACGATCACCCCTGTGACGTTCCCACCGGCGTCAAACGTGGGCTGAAAGACGAAGTGAAGCTCTCTGTTTTGAATCTCACCGTCACTTTGCAGACTCAGTCGGGAATTCGCACGGGCGTAAGGCTGACCAGTCCGGTAAACTTCGTCCAGAATCTCGAAGTACCCTTGGCCATGCACTTCCGGGAACGCCTCGCGGACAGACTTACCCAGGATATCTCGGCCACCGATGATCCCCATGCACTGATCGTTCACACGTTCGAAGGTGTGATCGGGGCCCCGCAAAACGGCCATCAGGGAGGGAGCATGCTGAAAGACTTCTTCGAGCCTCCGCCGTTCTGATTCCGCAACGGCGAGCAGACGCTCCCGTTCGGCGATTGCGTTCCGCTGAATGGTCACGTCTTCCAACGTGCCGACCCATTCCCAAACTGCTCCCGCCGAATCGCGAATTGGCACGCCACGCGCACGGATGAAACGCCACTGGCCGGATTGATCCTGAATTCGGAATGTCGAGTCATATAAGCTGTTGGTTTCGATCGCGTTTGCCCACGCCTGGGCGGCCCCGTCTCGATCTGCGGGGTGGACCACCCTCAGCCAGGACTCGCGACTGGCCTGCTGGTCCTCCACCGACTGGCCAGTCACCTCTGCCCACCACTTCCGGGACTGCGCGAAGCCGGTGTCTTCGCCATGGGGAGTCCAGGACCAGACGATCTGTGCTGTCGCATCAACGAGCGCCCGATACCGTTCTTCGCTACGCTGCAAAGCGTCGAATTTGAGATTAGTGTCCGAAACGCTCACGGTGTCCTTGGGTGAATTAGGTTCCACGTCGCATTCTGACCGATCATAACGAGTCTCAATGCGATGTTTCTGAAGAACTGGTGGATTTGCCAACAGCTTGGTCGCAATAAGGACACCTTAATAATTTCGTTTCGCCGAATCAGTATCTATTTTTTGATTTCCCATTTCGGCGTCTGGCTCATTGATTTTAGAACGCGAGAACGTTTCGCGGGCCGCCCATCCGACGCCACTGGGCGAGAAATTCCACTTATCGCGTGAATACCTTCACAATGAGCAACTTCATGAATCCGATATGAATCCGATTCGTTGGCTGAAAATACGTCACCCGCGGCTCTTTCAGGTAGCGCATTGCCCAGACCAGTTTTCCGACCCTCACACGCGTGAAGCATATTTCGCGCCGTGAATAGCTGGCGCCCGATTCCCGGGAGGCCGGCATTGCCCTCACGAGGCCGATTGTTACCCCTCCTGCTTTTGAATTACGGCATATTGTTTGCGACCCGGTTGTCCCCAGCAGGCCAACGATGCAGACGAGGGGCGAGCGCGACCCGTCCGCGAATTGGCCGTCGCTATAGCACCTGCCCACTTCCCCTTCGTTCGACGTTTTCTGCTTGAGGCGGGGATCTTTTCAGCTCAACCAGAGACGAGCTTGCAGGACTGGCAGACGAGGGTATGGCGAATGCTGATTCCTTTCTGATGGAAACGAACTGAAACCAAATCTTTCAGGAGAACTGACCATGGCATCTACGAGCACACGTCCTTCCTGGTACACGGACGAAGACGACACCGCTTGGTCAAAGGTGAAGGCAGCCTTCCAGCGCGACTGGACGCAAACCAAGCACGATTTCGGTGCGGATGAGCCTGATCTTAATCAGGAAGTCGGTGACACGGTGGGACAAGCGACGGGAAACCAGCCAATTCCCCCCGGCAATACAAAGACCAGACCCGATTCGGAAAACGACATCTACAGCGACGACGATGAATCGGCATATCGATATGGCTACGCAGCAAGTCGCCACTTCGACGGCGACGAAGAATGGGATGATGAGCTGGAAGAGAATCTTCGCAGCGAATGGCGCGATGAATCGGACTGGGAATGCAGCCGAAACGCGGTCCGTCGCGGTTGGTGTTACGGAAAACAACAAGGACGTATCAACCGACCCCGATAGTCGATCTGGCCCGTAACAGGCCTCTCCCGTCCGGCAGCAGTCACTTTGTTTCGCAGAAGTGGCTGCTGCCTTTTTCTTTTCCGTAAAAGGAATCGCATCGGCGACGACCACCGTGATCCACTTCTGCGGCCGCAGCCCTAAGGAGACAGACACTTGAGGGCCACCGCCCGCTACACGAGGTCACGTCCGCCGTGAAGGAGCTTGCTGAGCACTGCTCGGCGGGCGGTCATCTCACCGGCGCTACGGGCCTGTTGGAGGATGGCAACTTGACGAGGGTTGAGCGGAACCGCGGTTCCGGTCGGAGGAACCTCGGGCACCAAGCGTCTGACAATCTCACTCTGCAACTCGGCAAGTCCTTGACCTCGCTTCGCGGAGACCTGTAACACGTTCTCCGGCAGCGCCTCATCCCACTGCGCCGAGAGATCAGCCTTATTTGCAACGACCAAAGCCTCCGGCCACTGGCGCAATAACTCGAAATCGTCCTGGGTCGGGGCCTGACTGAGATCCAGCAGAACGATTTGCAGGTCGGCCGTGCGCAAGCGGGCCTGGGCCAAAGCGATTCCCTGAGACTCCAACGCGTGAGCATCTTGCCGAATCCCCGCTGTATCCGCGAGAACGACCGGCCATCCCTCAAAGGCGGTTTCGCCGGTAACAACATCACGTGTTGTTCCGGGCTGGTCGAAAACGATGGCTCGTTCGTAGCCCAGCAATGCATTAATCAGACTCGACTTGCCGACGTTCGGTCGCCCGGTCAGTACAATGTTCCAGGGGTTTGACAGATGCAGCCCGAAGTTTGACCAGCGGATCAAGTTATCCAAACGACTGAGCAGCGTGGCCTCATCAGTCGACCAGACCAGTTCCTGAAACGCCTGCCGCAAAAGACCGCCTGCCTGCTCAAGCGCAATTTGCGTCGTTCGCCAGGTGGTGGTGCGGCTCAGCGTTTCCTGGCACTCGGCCTGCAGAATGTCGTCGGAAAGTGTGAGTTGTGTTTGCCAATCGACGACCTGATACGTCGCTTCTTCAAGATCCTTCAGGATCCGTTCCACCGCAGAATCGCCTCCATGACAGTGGATTTCCAGCAGGTCAGCCGAGACCCGACAGACAATCAGGTCTTCGCGGTGCGAATGCCCCCAGAGTCCGAAGGCGATTTTCCTCAGCGGTTGCTGGCTCAAAGCCACCCCATTCGCCGCTTCGAACAGGGAGTCGATTCGCTGGAATTCCGCTCCCCGCTCCTCGGGGCCAAGTCCCTCTGCAACTCGAATCGTCGCCACCGCCCCTCGCCCCCCCGGCGTTAATCGGGCCGCCGTGCGTCGAGTTGCAGGTCTCGAGTAACCGTCGATGTCAGTCACGTCAATCTTTCGAAGTTGTTGAGTACCCGAGTAGGAGCCGCCCGTCGTTCAGCGTTGCGGTACGATTCTGTGACGAGCAAGTCGCCCAACTTCCTCGGAGGCGTGTGGGAACAGAGCCCCGGCAACGAGAAATTTCCGTTTGCCTCGTTCCATTCGGCGATCTCACAGTGTGCATCTAAGACCGGTCCCGCGGAAGATGGTCGATTGCCGCACCAAAGTACAGTCGATCTACCGAATTCCCCAGGTGCCCGTCAAATTCATTACAATTGGTACATCTTAACAGCCGATAACCAACACTATCAAATGCCGCTCAGCTGTCCCTCGCCAGAATAAACGTCGAGTAAGCGCACCGCTCGGACACCATGTTGCTCATCGCCAAGACGAGTTCGTGATCACGACAGGGCCCCCGTTGCCCTGCTTCGGAAACATGTTCGAAAGTGCCATGATGTATGAGCCATTCGCCCTCGGTACGCGTGACGAGTCGTCTCGGAAGCTGCGGCAGCAGGGCCCGTCCACCCTAACGAGGTTACTCCGCCTGGCAGCCCGGCCATCGATCCTTCTAATGCTGGGATTTCTGTTCACAGACGCCGTTTCGACCGCCCTGGCTCAGTCTTCCCCCGCGCCTGTTCGTACTCCACCTCGACGAAGTGATATCACGCCGGTTTCAGCCGAGACATTCGACGAGTTTGCTGAAATGCTCCGGGGGCTGGAACGGCGGGTCGATATTCTGGCCCGGCAGAACGAAGAACTCCTTCGCGAAAATCAACGGCTCAGCAACCGCGTAAACCCTTCCTCCTTCGCCGTTCAGAAGGACCGCGATCCGCTGGAAATTCCCAGTCAGGATCTTCGGATTCTCCAACCTGAAACAGGCTTGCTCGAACCTTCCGGGCCTGTTCCCCATCCATTCCACTACGATGGGACGCATCGCCCAACGGAGCTTGAACACATCGGTTACACCAACCCCTTCGGCCACCACGGTGAAGAGAGTCCTCCTGCGGCGGGAGGGGGATCGAAAGCAGCAGGGGGCGACCCGACGACGACCGGTCGAGCCCAGGAAGTCGGAAATCGGCACCTCGGGAAACTTACGCTGAAGCCTTACTACGACTTCGATGGAGACGGCTTCAAGTTCGTCACTGAAGACGGAGAGTACAGCTTTGGCGTGCGAGGCATGGTTCAAGTTGACGGCAAAGTGTTTTCCGACCCCGTTCCCGGAGGAATCGCCAGCGACGGCATCTATAATCCCCGCTCTCGATTCTATCTCGAGGGGAACCTGTCAAAGCCAATCCAGTACGAATTCTCGTTTCAGCAGACGTACGACAGCGTCGGCCTGCTCGATGCGTATTTAAACTTCAATTATGACCCTGCATTCCAGGTCCGAATAGGTCGCTACAAGACGCCGTTCACGTATGAATGGTACCGCATTCACATCTGGGATCTGCTTGCTCCAGAACGATCCCTCTTCGCGACCAACTATGAGGGTCAACGGCGTTTCGGGGCAATGATTTGGGGGACAGCCGCTGAGAATCGCGTGGAATACGCCGTCGGAACGTTTAATACGCAGCGAAACGGTTACCAGCCCTTCCACAACCTGCAGGACATGATGGCCTTTGTGAACCTCAAGCCTTTTTATAACGAAGATCGCGGCTTCGCTTTACGCGACCTTCAGTTTGGAGGTTCGGTCAACGCAGGTTACGAGAATCAGCCGACAGCACCGACCGCGTTGCGGACAAATAACGCCCCGACGGCTGCCGCGTTTGGAGACAGTGGCGCAGTCAACTTCGCAAGTCTTCCCTTCCTCGCCTTCACTCCTGGCGTGACCGAGCATGGATCACGCGCGTTGTGGGAAGTGCATTCGGCCTGGTACTACGGTGGACTGACCCTGCTCGGTGCCTATGAAGGGGGATCTGAAAGTTACGCCACCGCCACAGGGTCGCGGAGCCGGATTCCCGTCAGCGGTTGGTTTGCGCAGGCAGGGTACTTGATCACAGGCGAGACAATTCGTGACCGGACACTCGTCGATCCCATCCACCCCTTCGACCTGCGTCCCGGCCGAGTTGGATTTGGTGCATTCGAGCCCACCGCGCGCTACAGTGAGATGACACTCGATCAGCGAGTCTTCACCGAGGGACTCGCCGACCCGAAGCTCTGGACAAATCAGGCCCGGCTGGTGGATGTCGGAGTCAACTGGTACATCAATAAGTTCGTCAAAATCTATTTTGACTGGGAACATGCCATGTTCGCGACCCCCGTGACAACAGGGAAGGGAGGGGTCACTCAATCGAACGACCTTTTCTGGATCCGGTCGCAGCTCTACTTTTAGAACTTGGGCTGCTGGCGCGCCGCCGGTACGATCACGTGTTCCCTTCCGCCGGTTTGGTCTTCGCATCCCGGTTCAGGCGTTTCTGCAGTCGAGTGTTGACGTGAGCGAAATTATGGAGCCAGCGATCGTAGTCCTGAGTCTTGAACTGGAAGAACTCTTTGACTTCCGGTTGTGGCAGCACCAGGAATGTTTCGGCCTTCATCGCATTGAGAACGCATTCTGCCACATGCTCGGGAGTGACCGAGCTTAAATGCAGAAACTGATGAACCGGGTCCTCAAGGTCCAGGAATTCCGTGGCAACCCCGGCAGGACACAAACAGGTCACCTTTAAACCCCGATTCCGATAGTGCACGGAGAGCCATTCCGCGAACGCGACCGCTCCGTGCTTAGTCACGGAATAGGCTGCCGATCCGATTTCCGTCAGCAGTCCAGCGGCGGAAGCCGTGATGACAAATGCTCCCCCTCCCTGTTCGATCATGGCGGGGACGGTCGCGCGCGACAGATAGACGTGCGCCATCAGGTTAATCTGCCAGAGTCGGGTCCAGTCTTCATCAGGCGTCTCAAAACCTCCCTTAGAGGTGACACCTGCATTTGAGATGACGACGTCGATGCGTCCGAATTCGGCACGCGACAGATCTACCGCTGCCCGAATGTCGCTTTCACGCCCTACATCACAGGCGACACTCACGGCCCCCAGTTCCGCAGCGAGAGCTGCCGCTGCTGCTTCGTCACGGTCAGCGATCACAATTCCCTTCGGCCGTTCTTCCTTGATTCGCCGACACAACGACTGACCAATCCCGCGGGCACCCCCGGTGATCAGGACAACGCGATCCACCAGTTCCATTCTGGATCCTTCCTCTTTTCCGCAAGTCGCCTGGACATCCCTCTTAGTCCACAGGCTCGTCAAAACAGTGTCGATTGTCTCAAGTGAGAATTGGGACGTTTTACGGCCTTGTAGCCCCGGTTCCCGTCTCCTGCCAGTCAGACGTCTGCATTCGCCAGGCGCTTGCAGGATTCGCCGCTCGCCGCACGGATTCACGCAGTCGGTTCTTCCCATAAACATCCTGCTCGTCTGCCGGAATGCCTGATCGGGTTCTATCAGGGAGGCGAGGTTCGGGGATATACCAAAGTTTTCGGGAGACGATTGCGCTGGATTAAGTCGGGTTGGCAACCTACTCTTTCGGGCACCGCAGCGGGCCCCACCGATGAGCCGGAATTGACTGACGTCGACAGTTCCGGGCAGTGTGGAGAAACTGCCGTCGAAATGCCGCATCATTCATGGCTCTGATAACCGGGTGACAAGGTCGAATCATGATTACGGATCACATCAGCAATCACGCGAAGTATGGTCATTTGCCTGCAGCCCTGCTGCGAGCCATTGAGTATCTCGGCAGCACCGATTTCACGTTTGTCGAAAGCGGCCAGTACGAACTCGACGGACGGAATATCGTCAGCATGGTTCAGCGATACAAAAGCAAGCTGCCCCATCAGGCAGTCTGGGAATCGCACCGCAAGTACATTGACGTGCAGTTTGTCGCGGGTGGCCATGAGCGATTCGGCCATGCCCCACTGGCCACGGCTCCGGCCGTCAAGACACCCTATTCGGAAGAGAAGGATGTCATCTTCTACGAACCAGGACAGCAGACCTACGATGCCCCCATGGGAACGTTCATGATCTTCTATCCTGACGACGTACACGCTCCTGGACTGGCGGCCGGAACACCCCCTGTGGCCAGCGAAGTCGTCAAAGTCGTTGTCAAAGTTGCCGTTTCTGCCTGTCAGTGAAGAATGAAGTCGTCTGGACAAGCGCAGTCGTTCGGTCATCCTCAGACCGAAATGACTTTCTTTTTTTGCAGAAATCCTCTGATTGGGCAAAAACAATTCCGTTGACGGATCTGATTGCGTTGCAGGGTACTTCGACCTTCGTTAAACTATTCGGTCCTCGCGTTTGCCGTATTCGTGGGCAAGGCCCCCACATTGAACTGGCGACGAGTTTGAAATTAACTTCAAGGTGCGTGTTTTCATGTCGAAGGAAGCAAAGTTAGTCGTCAAACCGCGTGCGGAACAAGGTTCTGCAGCATGCCGACGGTTACGATGGAGTGGGCAAGTTCCCGGCAATATCTACGGGCATAACGCGCCGCCAGTTTCTGTCGTGATCAGTTCGGAAGCATTGACGCCTGTTCTCATGTCGGGTGCCAAGGTTGTCGATGTCGAACTGGACGGAAAAGTCGATAAGGCCGTTGTCCGCGAAATCCAGTGGGATACGTTCGGCAGAAGCATCACCCATTTCGACCTGCTGCGGGTCGACCCGGACGAACGCGTTAACATCGTCGTTCCGCTGGAAGTCAAGGGGACGGCCCCCGGCGTCCTGATGGGTGGCGTGCTCGAACAAGTCTTGCACTCGATCACCATCGACTGCCTCGCCTATCAGATTCCTGACTCGATTCCAGTTCGCGTTGGATCGCTCGAACTTGGAAAAGCGATTCACGTTTCGGACCTGGTCCTGCCAGAAGGGTCACACGCTCACGCTGCACAGGACGCGATCGTCGTTCACGTTGTCCAGGCGAAGGTGCAGGACGAAGTCGCAGCAGCTGGCCCAATCGAACCAGAAATGATTGGTAAGAAGCCTGCCGCGGAAGCTGAGGCAAAGGACGCCAAAAAGAAATAGTCTGAGCACATCAAAAGAGCCAACACGTCACGGTCAACTCGGAATGACACCATGAAGCTGGTTGTCGGATTAGGCAACCCGGGGTCGACGTATGAGGGAACCCGGCACAATGTTGGCTTTGATGTGATTGCCGAGTTAGCACACCGGTGGCATGCCGACCGCTCGAAACTTCGGTTCGAGGCGCAGCTGGCGGATGGAAATTATCGAGGCGAAAAGGTGCTGCTGGCAGCGCCACAGACCTATATGAATCTGAGTGGACGAAGCGTTCAGCAGATCGTCAAGTTTTACCAGATTCCGTTGACCGATGTATTGGTTGTCTGTGATGACATGAACCTGAAGCTGGGGCAGCTGCGGCTGCGAGCGTCAGGTTCTGCGGGCGGACAAAAAGGACTGCAGAGTATCCTGGATGTTTGCGGAACGGAAACGGTTCCCAGGCTGAGGATTGGAGTGGGGCGTCCACCCGAAAAGATGGATGCCGCTGCTTATGTATTGACGAAGTTTCGGAAAGACGAGCATACTGAGGTTGACGCGTCAGTAAGAATCGCTGCCACGGGAATCGAATTGTGGATTCAAGAGGGGATCACGGCAGCCATGAATGTCGTGAACTCTCCAATGCCTGATTCGGATTCGAATCACTCGGCTGGTAGAAGTCATCCGTGATTCCGCAAAAGAGTTTTGGGACAAACGCGGGTTTGATCTCGATAATTGAGCCATAAGAGCCAGATGCGATCGAAGATCTTGGGGAGAGTATTTTGACCGAGTACATGTACGAGGGGATGTTTCTGCTGGACAGCAACCGCTACGCTGCAGACCCTGATTCAACTCAGAAGGCAGTGCTGGGGATGCTTGAGCGAGTCGGAGCGAAGGTTGTCGCTTCCCGCCCATGGCAGGAAGGAAAGCTTTGCTATCCCATCGAAGGGCAGCGAAAAGGCTTGTATTATCTCGCCTGCTTTACGATGGACGGCGGCAGCATGATCGAGCTGAATCGCTTGAGCAAGCTGAATGAAGTTGTCCTACGGCAGTTGGTGCTGCGTCATCCAAAAGTGATTTTCGACGCCATGGTTGATGCTCTGACGCAACATGACGGCGCAATCCACAGCCCCGAACAGAAGGCTGATCGTGAAGCCCGTGGTGATCGTCCTGCGATCGAAGAGGGCGTTGAAGAAGCGCGATAGGTTTCGGTCTGGGCAGATCGCGTGGAGTATAAGGGAATCGAGAAATGGCAAGTTTCAACAAAGTGATTCTCGTCGGCAATTTGACGCGCGATCCGCAAGTGAAGTACACGACTGGTGGCACAGCAGTGACGGAAATCGGATTGGCGGTCAATCGTCGCTGGCTGGATAAGCAGTCGAATCAATGGAAAGACGAAACGACGTTCGTTGATGTCACCTTGTGGGGTCGGACGGCCGAAATCGCAGGGGAATACCTCGCCAAAGGGCGACCGGTACTCATCGAAGGTCGGCTGCAGTTGGATACCTGGGATGATCGGGAATCCGGGCAGAAGCGCAGCAAGCTCAGAGTTGTCGGCGAAAATATGACGATGTTGGGTGGCAAGGGTGATGGACAGGGTGGAGGGGGAGATTCCCGGTCGGGCGGTCGTCCGCAGTCGGCTGGCCCCTCACGAAGTGCTTTCGCAGAACCGAGCTTTGACTCGGGTGAAAGCTCAGGCGGATTCTCATCCAGCTTTGATGATCACTCAGGATCCCAAGTCGACGATGTGCCGTTTTAGCGATTGTCGGGGATTGGAGTTCCTGACTGTAAATCGGATGGGAATAGGGGTTCCCAACCGGGATAGCGAATTGAAACCCGTGTGAAATTGTGACGGAATTTAAATATGGCTCGTAGTACTCACTCTGCTTCAGGTCGTCCCCGGATTTCTCGCCAGGTCGAGTTGTTGCTCGCCGCTGATGTCGAGCATCTGGGAGCCACCGGCGACATCGTTCGCGTAAAGCCCGGTTATGCCCGCAATTACCTGATGCCTAACGGCTTGGCCACCGTCGCAACGGAAGCCAACAAGCGGGCAGTCAAGCGCCACCAGGAAGCACTGGTCGAGCTTCAGAAGCAGAAGATGCAGGCTTTGCAGAAGCGAGCCGATGCCATTGGCAAGTACAGCGTCACGCTGGAAGCCAACGCCAACGAAGAAGGCCATCTGTACGGTTCGATCATGGGTCCCGATATCAGCAAGGCGCTCGTCGCTGCCGGATACCAGGTCGATGCTGATCACGTCAAACTCGACGGTCCGATCAAGGAACTCGGCATGTACACCGTGAAGATTCAGCTTCACTCCGAAGTCCGCACCGAGATCAAGGTGTGGGTGGTTCCTGCCGCCAAGAAGTAAAAGCAATCGCACATTTGTGCTGATGAAATTCGAAGCGACGTGTCCTGTGGGCACGTCGCTTTTTTTCGTGTTTCCAACACCAGGCTGGCTGCACCCGATGAAACCTCAGTCGCTTCCCGTCACTCGTTTTTGATGACTGAGCGATGACCCTTTGAATGATTTTTTCCAGTTTCGTAGAGAGCCATGAGGCCTGACGGGATACAATCAGCACCCCCTGATGGATGAGATGAGGCCTCCCCACCTGGGTCTGTTCCTCACTTTCCTGGCTAACGTAGTGGAATTCCGCATGGCCCGACTCCCAGCCCCGACGATTCCTGTATGCCCCGGACGTGTGACAGGTCCGTTGACCCGCCGGGAAATGCTTTGCACGGCGGCCAACGGATTTGGCTGGCTCGCTTTCGCTGGAATGATGGGGCACAGTACGAGCACGTCCGCCGGCACGGAGTTCTTGCGGGTCCCCCAGCCGGATTTCCGGCCGAAGGTAAAGAACGTGATCTTTTGCTTCATGGACGGGGGCGTATCACACGTTGACTCGTTCGACCCGAAACCGAAACTCGCCGATCTCGACGGCCAGTCGTTCACTGACTCAAAAAACCCGACCGCCAATGGGAATCGACAATGGCTGAAAAGCCCGTGGGAATTCTCAAAACACGGGGAAAGCGGCATGCCGGTCAGCAGCCTGTTTCCTCATATTGCCCGCTGTGCAGATGACATTGCCGTGATCCGTTCGATGAAGGCAGATCTGCCCATCCACTCCACAGGCGTCCTGTTCCTGCATACGGGTTCGAATAACGCCGGACGGCCCAGCCTCGGTTCCTGGGTGAATTACGGCCTGGGTTGCGAAAGTCAGAATCTGCCCGGATTCGTGGTTCTCAGTTTCGGCGTTGTACCGTGCGGCGGACTCGAGACTTTCTCGAATGGATTCCTGCCCGCCAGTCATCAGGCAACACTGCTCCAGGCCGATGGAAACCCGATCGACAACATCCAGCCGGGTGATCGTGATTCACGAATCCAACGAGCAAAGCTGGCTCTGCTGAAATCACAGAATGCTGCGTTTTCAAAACAACTCGGGGGCAGCGATGCCGTGGAATCGGCAATTCGAAACCATGAGATGGCCTTCCGCATGCAGTCGCTCGTCCCCGATGTGCTTGATCTCTCACAGGAAACCGAAGCGACACACGCCCTCTATGCCATCAATTCACAGGTGCCATCACAACGACTGTATGGCATCCAGTGCTTACGTGCCCGCCGCTTAATCGAATCGGGTGTCCGTTTTGTCGAAATTACCTGCCCGCCCGGCGCCTCGAACGGTACTTGGGATCAGCACGGCGATCTCAAGAAAGGGCATGAAAAGAACGCGCTAGATACCGATCAGGCCATCGCCGGTCTGATCACCGATTTGAAACAGCGAGGCCTGTTCGATGAAACGCTGATCGTCTGGGCGGGGGAGTTTGGACGGACACCTCATTCTGCGGGCCGCGATGGACGTGACCATCATCCCGAAGGATTCTCGGTCTGGCTGGCAGGGGGAGGTGTTAAAGGAGGGTCGATTTACGGAGCCACCGACGAACTCGGCATGCACGCGGTGGACGGCGTCTGTACGATTCACGACCTGCATGCCACCATCCTGCATCTGCTCGGCCTGAATCACGAATCATTGACGTTCCGCTTCAGCGGCCGCGACTTTCGACTGACCGACGTGCACGGAAGCGTGGTCCACGAAATCCTGACCTGACGTACTGCACGGCCGTAATCTGGGTAAACCTTAATCTTTGCACCCGTTTCTCAAGACTCAGGATGCGAACTTCCCGCATGATCGCTGGAGTCTACGTGCTCGCAGTGCCGAGTTTTCCTGCTGACGCTTGGTCCATCGCCTCCGATACACCCCGCGTGAATCAACGTGGACATGCAAGGATGAGGTGAGCCGCGAGATCGTCACATCCTGCGGTGACCAGGCGAACTGAGAGGCACGGGAAAACATCTTGACCCATTTTTGGCTTTCCCCTGTAATCCGCTGCAATTGTGGACAATTAGCAGAACAGGCTTGATTGCAGTTTCGTTCATCCTGGCAAGACATGACTTATGACCGCTACTTGATGAAAAGCTTTCTCCACACGTTCGGCGTGTGCTTTATCACCATGTTCGGGCTGGTCGCAGTCATCGACTTGTTCGAGAACCTGGATGAACTGCTGGAAATCAACGGCGACAATGGCACCTTCGGGTTGATCCAACTGATTGTCACGCTGAACGCCTATCGTTCGATTCTGTTTCTGGATCGTGGCGGAGCGGCCCTGACGGTCATTTCTGTCATGACAGTTCTCATCCTGCTGCAGCGAAGTGGTGAACTCCACCCGCTTCTGGCGGCCGGGATTCCGATGTATCGCATTCTCAGGCCGATGGTCTTCGCAGCGATCGGCGTGAATTGCCTGCTGGTTTTTAACCAGGAATTCCTCGTTCCACGCGTTGCATTTCGTGAACACGAGATTCGCCACCAGAACGACCTTTCACAATCCCAGGTCGAATCGCTGACGGACCACCGAACGCGCATTTCGATCGACGGAGAAACGGTCAGGGTCGCCGATCGAACAATTGAAAAGCCGTTCTTCACGCTCCCGTCCCCCAGCCTCGTCAACGAGTTGACGATTCTCAAGGGTCCGACGGCGACGTTCTATCCCGCGAAGGGGAACCGCCCCGCCGGTTGGTTGATCAAAGATGTCGTCTCGAATCCTCCCCTGGCCGACGTGGAACGGATTCTGACGGATCGGGGTCGCGAATTGGTCGTCGTTCTTCCCGGAGAACGTGTGTTTGTCGCGTCGGCGATCACCTGCGACCAGCTCTTCAAACGAAGTTCGAGCTTCACCTCGCTGTCGACCTGGGAACTGCTGGAGCGGATTCGCTGTCCTGCCTTCGGTTTCGCTTCTGTGTACCGGATTGTCCTGTACGTCCATTCCAGGTTCATGCAGCCCATCCTCAACGTAATTGCGGTTCTGCTCACGATTCCGTTAATGGTTCGTCGAGAAAGTCCCGGCCTGGCGGTGGATTCGACTTTATGCGGGTTTGTATTGGCCCTGCTTTTTGCCGTCACTCAGGGATTTCAATCATTGGGGGCAAGCTACGTCATCTCACCGGAGATTGCCGCCTGGGCGCCTGTCGTATTCGGCGGAGCACTTTCCGCCTGGCTCTCTGGCGTGATCCGTACTTGAGTTGGGATGAATCACCATGAATGACACCCTGATCAACCCTGCGCATTCGCGCGACGCCATCAACCTTCGTTCTGATTTCTCGTCGCCACACACGGTCACAGCAGCCGGACGGAAGAGTTGGCCCGTATGGCGTCCGCTCATCGCGACGCTTCTGGTCAGTCTGTTGATCCGAATCTGGGACGTTGACCAGCACGTCTCTGCGATGTTCTATGATTCAGGAAATGGTATCTGGCCCTTCGAGCGGGCTCACCCCTGGCTCTGGTTCTACCGGAATGGAGTCATTCCGCCGATCGTTGTCGGCGTCGTCGGTGCCGTCGTGGCGGTCTTCGGTACCCACTTGCTCCATTCTAAGGATCCCCTGAAGATCAAGCAGTTTCGCCTGAGTGGACTGTTCCTGGCGCTGCTCTTAATCATCGGGCCGGGTCTACTGGTCAACGGATTCCTCAAATCCGTGTGGGGGCGGCCACGACCCGTTCAATGCACGGTTTTTGGGGGTGATAAACAATTCCTGCCCGTCGGTGCGTGGGGGAGTGATCGCTTCCCGAATTCGTCATTTCCATCTGGTCACGCAGCGGTCGCGTTTTATTTGATCGGCCTGGGGTTTGTTGTCAGTCCAAAACGTCCGTGGTTGCGTCGCGCGTGCTTTGCAGGCGGTCTCATCTACGGCCTTGCCATGGGATTTACGCGTGTTCTTCAGGGAGGTCATTTCACGAGCGATGTGATATGGGCCGGAGTTCTGACGTACCTTGTTGCGGTGGCCCTGTCGGGGATGCTGATTGATCACGACGAACAGCCTGCCAGCACCTGACTCCTGCCCCGTCGCAGTGGAAAAACCGCGCGTCGACGCGTTTCGCGATCGATCTCTCGTGAAAAGAGTCCGTGACCACCTGCCAGTCCGAGCCGATTTCAATCGCCCTGCACATAGCTCTGTCTGACTCTCTCAGGCACCGGCATCGAGCCAGTAACCAAACTCAATGGCCGGGCAACGACCATTGAGTTTGGAGTTTCCCGAGTTCACGTTGAGCCATGAACGGCCCTGCCCCGGGCTCGCCCACACCAATTCACCGACCACGATTACGCATGATTCTAACTCACGTAAGGCGCTCAGGTTGCATGGCTTCGCGACGACCGGGGCGGCGTTAACCGAAACAGGGTTTCCTCCCGATCAGCGACGATCCCGCCCGTTCGCAGTCGCCGTGTCCGAGGATGTTCCGTCTGGACTCCGTGACACCGAGGTCGCCTCAGCCCGAACGCATCCCCCTCCTCCGAGGCATTCTCGCGTTCATCAGAGCATCGGAACAGCATCGAGCACGCTCACTCATCGCGAGGTGACTGGAGTGCTGCGTCCTGCCGGTTTCACTTGGCTGCAATTACAGTCACGAATTTCCGGACTCCGTCTCACGGCATGAGACAGGCCGGTTAATGAGCGTTTGGAAGCCCACTCGGAAGCCTGCTCGCGCTGAAACGGGCCGGAGATCAAAGGCCTCTACGCCGTCGGTCGGCCCTTCTTCCGTTTGGGATCGACCGGGTGGTGATGAGGTTTTGGTACAGCTACGCCCCGTGCCACAGGCTCTGCCTCGGCAACAGGAACGATGACCGGCAACTCCGCCGATGAGACTCCAGAAGCGCTTGCGGCCTGCTTCGGTTCAAAAAACCGGCCGAAGGGCCCCGAAACCAGTTGAGGGAGCAGCACCAGATCACCGAGAAGTGCGACCCCGATCATGCTGGCCATCAGGGAACCGAATCGGCTGATGAGGGTAAGCTCAGCAGGAACCAGAAGCAGCAGGCCAAAGCCGACAGCGGCGCTCGTCTGCAGAAGTGCGGGGCCGGAATGGACCATGGCATGGATGGCCGCATCACGACGACGGGATCCGTCGCTCATCGCACGCTTGAACCATGCAAGATAGTGCAGGGTGCCGTCGACAGCGATCCCGAGTGCGATGGAAGCCGTAATCATCGAGCCGATATCAATCCGCTGTCCCATCCACGAGGCAGCCCCGAACACCACAGTGATCGGCAACAGATTCGGAATCATCGCAATCAGGGCGGCCGGGAAGCTTCGCAACGTGATCGTAAACACCACGAAAATCAGGGCGAACGCCAGACCAAAACTGCTGATCAGACTTTCCAGAACTGCATGCTGCGTCTGAACAAACAGAGGGACTTTGCCCGTGATCAAATGGTGGGAGCCAGCTTGCAGCTTCAAGACTTCCTGCGCCATTTGATGCAAGTCTGCCAGGATCTTCTCGAACGAATTCTCGGTCATGACGTTGACCTGGGCTGTAATTCGCCAGAGCTCATCACCCGCCTGGTTGAGGCGATGGTCTCCCGGCTGATGCAGATCGTGGCTCTGTTCGGCGACCGAATAGAACGACCGGGCACCAGGAATTTCCCCATCGCGAATGCGTTGCTGGATGATCGTGGCCCGCTTCTGATGCTTGGTCCTGACGATAAAACTCGCGTCTTCAGGTGGTTGTTCGCTCACCGGCTGAAAATCTGCCAGTGAGACCGACCCACTGATCTCGGGGTGACTCCACATTTTTTCCTGGATCTGACGTACCAGTTCCATACGGTCGAGGAACGTCGAATCCCGCTGTGCCTGCTCGTCAAAACGAATCACCGTTTCAACGGGCATCACACCACCCAGATTGGTTTCAATGAACCAGTAGTCCTGAGCAATCTGTGACTTTTCGGGGAAGTAGCGGATGACTTTCGTCTCCGTCTGCATCTTCGAGATTCCCCAACTGAGCGCTACGGCAACGGCGATTACCAGCAGCGACTGCAAACCAGGGTGCACCGTCACGATCCGACCAAAGAATCGCCAGCCCCCTTGATCAGACGGCTTTTCCCGGGGAATGGGACCTGCCCACATCTGCATCAGGGCAGGCAAACCATAGATAATCATTAACAGCGAGAACATCGTTCCGCAGGCGGCGTAGAGGCCGAATTCACGAACGGGAGAAAGCTCACTGGTGGACAGCGAGATCAGACCAATTGCCGTCGTCAGACTTGCGAGTGAACAAGGTGACCACGCCGACCGGATCGACTCGACAATCGCCGAACTTTCGTCAGCGCTGGCCGCGTGCTTCCAGTAATTCACAACGTGGATCGCCCCCGAAAGGGTCAACACGATCAGCAGCGTGGGCATCACGCTGAGGATCATGTTCATCGAGCCCCCGGTGAAAGAGATCAGAGCGAGAGCACCGAATGCGGTGAACATGGCGACAAACAGGATCATCGACGCCAGTCGCACATTTCGCACAAGAACGTAGGCCATCAAAGCGCTGAACAGGGCCGACGACAGCAGGACCGATCTGCGATGAAATTGAATCAGCGGATACGAAGTATTCCAGATTGCCTTGCGGACTTCCGAGTTTAACTCGTTGGCGGAAATGATACTTCCGGTCATGTGCAGTGTACCGGCAGGAATTCCGGCCACATCACAGATCGCGCGAATCGAGGCGATCGTCTCGGCCTTGTCAGCAAGTCCCGCCTCCGAAATTCCGACGGCGAGTGCCACCGGTGAGCCCAGCACGAAAAAGCTGTCTTCCACCAGCGCTGACCCTTCGCCCCACTCGGGAACGTACTGTTTCAGCCAGTTGGCGATATCGGCCGTTTCAGGGCTGCCGATGCGGATCCCTTTCCAGGAAATTTTCAGGTCGTGATCGACTGTGGCCTCTTCGAGAGGAGTTCCATCGACGGCCACGACAACGGGTTGTGTCGGTTCGCTGGTTCCCCCTTCTTCTGCCGCGGGGCCGGGAATGGCCACGAGCGGTGACAGATCGGGATCGGCCTCGTGGATCACCAGTTCCAGACCGAATTTTGAACGGGTGGCGAGTTGAAGCTCGCGTCTGGTCTTCTTGATGGCCGAGCGGCCTACTTCTGTCAGCCGTAGCCTCAGGGGACCGACTCCCAGCAGCGTCCCTTCGAGACGACGGGCGGCGTCCTGCGCAGAAACGCCGTTTTCCTGCATCACGTTCAGCGCCGCTCGAGGATCGAGAACACTGGAAACGTAAGGAAGCCCGCCCCGTTTTGTTCCCTGGGCGTCGGGCTTGCCCAACAGTTGATCGACGAGTCGTTCCAGCCGGGGATCGTTGATGGAACTTCCCTCCCACGTCAGCAGGATTCGTTCCTCGATCGGAAACTCTTCATGCGTCCAGCGCAGCGCTCGCAGTTCGGGATGTTCGTTGGGGAGCCATTTTTCGACCTCGTTGTCGAGGTGAAGTTGTCGCACTGACCACCAACAGACCGGTGCCGCGAAGGCCATCAGGACAACCAGCCACATGCTGAGTCGATTGCCCCAGAAATCGCGTTTTTCGAAAAAGTGCGCCATTCGTCCCCTCCCGCTCGACTCCACGAGCGCGGCTTGATACTCAATCCTTGAACCGATGGGGAAGCTGCACAGACGTCCTGTAACCAGAACGCCCGCAAAGATTCTCGCACGGATTCTATCCGCGAACGGCGATTTCCGGAAAGCCCGATGTCAAGTTCGCTTTTGATATTGTGAACTTCGGTATTAAGCCGATGGTCCAGCACGAAAAGCACAAGATTTGTCGAACCAAGTCGCAATCGGCCCCGCCGATTTGAGCCAATTGACGGAAAAGTAGCGTTCACTGACCTGTTGACGTCGGGCGACAGAGGGATAGGGAACGTACACATGCGGCGTTACAATGACTCGGGTTCCGCCGCTTGCCACTTACGCATCAAGTTTTTCATGACGTCGAACGAAATCGGAATGAACATGCCTGCCGACGATTCCCACTGGGAACTTTATGTAACTTACGTCGACGACAATCCCGCTGTCCTGATGGTGGATATCGGTATCGCCGAACTGGCACCCATCAGCGAAAAGCCCTTCCTGGTCTGGCTGCGAGTCGATGTGATCAATCCCGACGAAGAGCGTTTTCCCACGGAAGAAGAAGATATCCGGCTCAATGAAATTGAAGACGCCGCCACGGAATCGTTCGCTGAAGCGGATGTCCGCTACGTGGGCCGAATCACGTCCGACGGGGTGCGCGAGTTCTACTTCTACACTGCTGACCCCGAGCAATTCCGGGATTCCGTCACGACAGTCATGAGCGAATTTCCGGAATACACTTTCGAAGCCGATTTCGCCGAGGATCCCGAATGGACGCACTATCGTGACGTTCTCTACCCTTCCCCGGAAGACTTACAGCAGATCGAAAACCAGCACATCATTAACCGGCTCTATCAGGCGGGCGATTCACTGACGACACCCCGTCGGATCGATCACTATGCGAATTTCAAGACCAGCGAAGACAGGGAATCGTTCATCTCTGCAGCTGAAGCACTCGGGTATGAAGCGGCCAGCCGTCCCGACCGGCCCGACACAACCGAGTTCCCCTATGCAGTCGGCCTTCTTCGCGTGGATCCGGTCGATGGAGAAACGATCGATCGCATCACCTTCGAACTGTTCGACCTGGCCAGGGAACACGGCGGAGAATACGAGGGCTGGGGATCCGAGGTCATTACCGAATAAGGCGTTCAACCCCAGACAGTGTCAATCGCCTCTGCTGGAAGTCACCGTTGCCTGACGCGAATGGATGAGCTGACGTCGGCTCAGTCCAGGTGCCCGCTCGCCTGAGCCGAATCCATTCCCCCGGCCCGCTGATTGCCGAAGCTCAACCGGTAAATCACTTTTCAGTGCTGGCAGCAGCTACTTCTCAATCAGTCACAGCCGTTGGAGTATTCGATTTAATACCTCTCCGTCGCTGGGCGAGCGGGATGAAAGGAGCGGCCGAAGGGGGATCGGAACTTCATCCATTCGATAGGCAATTCCGTGCCGGTGGACTCCGTAGACGTCCGTAGTAATGCAGAGCGTCGGTTCAAAGGGTGCCCCAGAGAATGGATGATCCAGTACGATCGTCGGAATCGACTTAAGGTGATCAATGGCAGCGAGAGGAAAAGTCTCCAGGCTTGCGGATCCTACCAGAACTGCCACGTCCGCTTCGCGCCGCTCCAGTAGATCGGCCGCCGAGAACTCGACGGGGTTATAGCGGGGATAGCCCCGAGACAGGCTGACGCTGAAGGGATAGCCCGTCTGCCAGCAGAGCACACTGTCGGCCCCGGACACGTCACCCGCGACTCGCATCCGTCGGGCATAAAAACGCGTGAACTCGTTGAGGTCCGTGACCAGTTGCAGCAGTGCTTCGACGTTGTGATGGCCCATCGACTGGCGGACAAGTTCATATCCAAAAAACACGATCCCGCAGCGGCACGACTTCATGCGATCCGCAAGGTCTTTCAGCTGATTCAGTGGAAGTCCCGTCTTCGCTCCTGGCGCTGGCTCGATTCCCTTCAGTAAGGCTCGCAACGTCCACAGGGCTTCGAAGTCCTGTCCCGGTTCCATATCGAGAATCAGATCTGCTGCGGCAGACGTTTGTGTGCGCTCCGAACCGATCACGATGAGGGTTCGATCCGCGCGACCATTGGGCGTGAGCATCCCCGGACGCATAGAATAGCGTTCCAGATGTCGAGGCTGCCATTGAAGGGGATCTGATCCCCAGTAGATCACCAGGTCGGCCCGGTTTCGAATTTCTCCCAACGAGCAGGTCGATTCGCCTGTCTGCTGCAGCGCAAGAATCGAGGGGGCATGTCCTTCTGAGGCGGTGGTGTCAATCGTGGCTCCAATTCGATCTGCCAGAGCCAAGGCGGCACGTTGTCCATCCGTACTGCTTCGGGACAATCCGTAGATTAAAGGGGCGCGAGCGTTCCGGAGGTAACCCGCCGCCGCCTCAATCGCCTCATCAAGTGAGATATCCACCCCCGATCGCGTTGCAGCGACGGGAGTTGTCGAATTCTGTTGATGGAACCAGTCACCTATGCGCGAGCAGAACGGTTGGTAATCCACGATCCGTCCATTTCGGACAGTAACACGTAGATCATCACAGACACACGCACATACGGTGCAGGCGACGTCTTCCAGGATTTCGTCCAAAACTCGTGCCTTTTCGTGTTGCATCAGTCAGGAAAATATTCGAATTCGTTCAGCTTACTGTAAACGGTCTTCTGACGTCACCAGAATTGAGGAAATGAAGTTACGGCATTTCGTGGGCGGGTTGCGACGACAAGCCTAAAATCTGGTACCGTTTAGACATGTCTGCCATTTCTCAGCCAAATCTGCGTGAACTCTCGAAGGAATTTAACATGAAGGTGTTGGTATCCGGAGCGACGGGACTGGTCGGATCAGAATTGGTGCCTTCTCTGACAAGCCAGGGACACGAAGTTCTGCGACTGACCCGACGTCAGGCCGAGGAAGCGCATGACATCCGCTGGGACCCCACCCGAAAAGAACTGCCGAAAGGGAGACTGGAAGGGACGGATGTCGTCATTCATCTGGCAGGAGAAAATCTGTCTCAGAAGCGTTGGTCACCACAGTTCAAACAGACGCTCCGCTCCAGTCGCATCGATGCAACCCGTTTTTTGTGTGAGACACTGGCACAACTGAAGTCCCCGCCAAAAACGCTGATTGCAGCCTCGGCAGTGGGATATTACGGTGATCGCGGCCGTGATCTGCTGAACGAAACATCCCCACCGGGAACCGGGTTTCTGGCAGATCTCTGCAAAGAATGGGAAGCCGCATGCGAACCAGCCCGGGCTGAAGGAATTCGAGTCGTCAACCTGAGGTTCGGAGTGATCCTGTCTCCGAAAGGTGGAGCACTGGCCAAGATGCTGACACCGTTCAAGCTTGGCGGCGGAGGCGTGATTGGATCCGGGAATCAGTACTGGAGCTGGATTGCCATCGAGGATGTCGTCGGAGCCATCCAGCACTGTATGACGCACGAGAAAATTTCGGGCCCGGTCAACGTCACTGCCCCCAGTCCCGCAACGAACTACGACTTCACCAAGACTTTGGGATCGGTTCTGAATCGACCGACAATCGTCCCGATGCCCGCCTTCGTCGCTCGGACCGTTCTGGGTGAAATGGCGGATGAACTCCTTCTGTCCAGCGCTCGCGTGATGCCGAATCGATTGAGCGAAACGGGCTATCGCTTCGCCTACCCCAGCCTGGAACCTGCATTGAAGCACGCGCTTGCTCCGCAGCCTGCAAAGCACTGAGCGTCACGGTGTGTGAGTGCGAGAGGCTGTGAATGCACGATGTTCGATGGACTCAAGCGTCTCCTCTGATCTTAGGCATTCCGGGGGCACCGGAGACCTGCAAGGCCAGTCAAGACCGCGCAACACCCAGAGAGTCAGTCACACGGACAAGGAGGGGAGACGATCCCACCTTGTCCTTTTGTCATCAACCAGCCGTCGCGGTGATCACCAGATGTCCTTGAACGCCTGTTGGTTGGCCAGGCGATGCCGCCCGGGTTCAAAACGCTCCGGCGCGATCGAGGTGATCCGCAGCCAGACCGGTTTTGTCCCGACGAGCCC
This sequence comes from Schlesneria sp. DSM 10557, assembly GCF_041860085.1. Lineage (NCBI taxonomy): Bacteria > Pseudomonadati > Planctomycetota > Planctomycetia > Planctomycetales > Planctomycetaceae > Schlesneria > Schlesneria sp. DSM 10557. The sequence goes on along the minus strand of NZ_CP124747.1, from coordinate 6,827,888 downwards.
TTCAATCGAGAGGTGAGGTCCCAGTTCGTCACTCGGGTCGACTCGCAATGCCTGCCAGGTAACCTTGTCGACATGCGAAAATGCCGCGAGCAGCGGTTTCACGTCGACACTGAACGGAGAGGGGCGCAGACGACCGTCGTGCGGTCCCCCGATGACCTCGGTCAGGGACGCAAAGAGCGTAATCTCCCAGATCCCGTCCATATCGTGAAAGTGGCAGCCCAGCGGGGCAAGATCATCATGCGAACGAATGCAGGATGTGACGTCATCAGCAAACGACGATAACCAGTCCGGTGGGCAAGTCATCTTGTGAAGGCTCCGTCATGCGGGGGAGTTAGCTCGGAAGTCGTGAGCCGAGTTGGCAATCGATGTGCCACTGCAATAATTCCCGCATGGGTTTGCGACGATAACGCAGCCGCCGTTCTGGCGTGCAATCGCCGCATCCATGACTTGCTCAACTCCTCAGAATGATCGGAGAAATCGGAATCCTGCCCGCAGTTGAATACCCGATAGATCCCGAACAAGTATCACTGCGTTCCTGAAATAACCGCAACAAGTGGCGTGACCGCTCTCCTCGACGGTATTCCCTGGGGGTGGAACATTTTATCAGGCGGGCCACACTTCCCTATGGTCGAGCCGTTTCAAAGTTGAAACACGCTCGCTCGATTTGGTTTACAGATGTCAACAAATCGTTGCCCCCTTCATCCAAACAGTCGCTTCCAGACCTCGAATTCTCGCATGTATGAAAACTTCCGATCACAGAGATCTACACATTTATTCACCACATGGCGCCATGCCAACCATCACGGGCGTCGGCACAGGAGGATGACTGAACCGGCAGAACTCGATTTACGTCCGGAGAGTCTGTCCATGACAGAGAATTGCTGTTGGCGGAATTCGTCTCAACAGACTCTCGTCGTTCTGCTATAAGCCGCGCGAAATCACCCTTTCGAACCTTGGCAGCACCTTGCCAACTGAGGACTCATTTCGCTGGAAGTCGCTATTCATAAAAGCCTTACAGAGAACCGTCTGCCGGTCTAACGAGAGATTCCGACAGCAAGGGATGAGGCCTTTCAAACTGCCATGCTGACAAATTTTTAATCACGGATGAATTCGACGCAGACATCGAGAAGGAGATCGCAAATATGTGCGGAATTGTAGGCTATGTCGGTCCCAAGCAGGCTTACGACTACCTGATCGAAGGTTTGTTTCGGCTGGAATATCGAGGTTACGATAGTGCCGGGGTCGCTCTCCAGGACGGCAGCAAGATCTCGATCCGGAAAAAAACGGGCCGCGTCTCACACTTGGCGGACCTTTGCAAACTGTTGCCAATCCAGGGAACATCCGGAATCGGCCATACCCGCTGGGCAACTCATGGGGAACCGAGCGACACAAACTCGCACCCGCACACCGGTGGCAACGGGGAAGTCGTTCTCGTCCATAATGGTGTGATCGAAAACTACTCTATTCTGCGTGACCGGCTTCGCGAACTGGGCTACGTATTTCGCACCGCCACAGATACGGAAGTGGCGGCCCATCTGGTTGCCCATCAGTTGGAAGAAGCCGTAAAGCTGGGCGATGACCCATTTGAAGCGGAGACGTGCGTCCGTGCGGTCGAATCCGCAGTCCGACAGATCAAAGGAACGTATGGACTGGCAGTGATGTTCCGCGATGTCCCCGGATTACTCATCGCGACCCGGTTCGGCAGCCCGCTGGTCGTTGGGATGGGCCGAGGCGAGTATTTTCTCGCCAGTGATGCGAGTCCCCTCGTTGGTCACACGAAAGAAATTGTCTATCTCAACGATCACGAAACAGCGGTCATCAAGGCTGATTCATTTGTGCTGCGACACCAGGACGGTAGTGCCCCTGCACTCTCCATTCGAGCGCTGGAGCAAACCTCTCGCGACACCGATTTGGGGGAATTCGATCACTACATGCTGAAGGAAATCTTCGAGCAACCTCAAACGATCGAAAACGCGCTACGAGGCCGATTGGACGATGAGGAGGCCACCGCGAAGTTCGGCGGGCTGAACCTCGATCCCCAATCGCTGGGACGGATTGACCGGATCGTTCTCACGGCCTGCGGAACCAGTTGGCACGCGGGGTTGGTGGGTGAATATCTCATCGAAGAATTCGCCCGTATTCCGGTGGAAGTGGAATACGCCAGTGAATTGCGCTACCGCAATCCCCCGATGGCCGACCGCACAATGATCTTTGCGATCACGCAAAGCGGCGAAACGGCGGACACCCTCGCGGCCTTGCGTGAGTGCAAGCGAAAGGGCCATCCGACCCTGGCCATCTGTAATACAGTCGGTTCCACAATCGCCCGCGAGGCGGACGGCGGAATTTATCTCCATGCGGGCCCCGAAATCGGCGTCGCTTCAACCAAGGCGTTTACCTCACAGGTGACCGTCTTGACCCTGCTGGCCCTGCTGCTCGGTCGAATGCGACATCTGTCGCATCCCGCAGGTAAACGCATGATCAGTCAACTGCGGGAGATGCCCGACAAGATCCGACAGGCCCTGAAGTGCTTTGACGCGGTGAAGGACGTCGCTCGTAAATACTACACGGCAGAAAATTTTCTTTATCTGGGACGACTGTACAACTTCCCGGTGGCCCTGGAAGGTGCTCTCAAGCTGAAAGAAATCAGCTACATTCACTCGGAAGGCTACCCCGCCGCCGAAATGAAACATGGTCCCATCGCGTTGGTCGACGAGGACACACCGAGCGTCTTTATTGCTCCTCGCTGCGAAATCTATCCGAAAGTGATGAGCAATCTGGAAGAGGTCAAAGCCCGCAAAGGCCCGGTCATCGCCATCGCCTGCGAAGGGGACGACAAGATTGCGGAATTGGCAGACGATGTCATCTACGTACCAGACGTTGATGAATACCTTCAGCCCCTGGTCACGTCGATTCCCCTGCAGCTCTTGGCCTACCAAATCGCCATTTACCGAGGGTGCAACGTGGATCGCCCACGAAACCTCGCGAAAAGCGTGACCGTCGAGTGAAAGTGAGTCTGATCGTCTCCGAACGGGCGGAGGGAAAATCAGTTCTGGGCCCATGACACGAAGTCAGGGCTCGGGAAATGATCGAATGTCGAGCGGAGTATTACGGGATTCATAGCTACGACTTCGCAACGAAGCGTCAGGCAGTTGCCCTGAGGAAAGGTTCTTTCCTTACAAAAATTCAGATGAATATGAATTTTCACCGGTTGGCCGGGACTTGGCGCCTCACAATCGTGCTACCCAAGCCTTGAGACCATAATAAAAGACGCATGGAAGTCTTCAGTTCCCCCACATAGAGCGATCGAGCGCGCTTTCTGGGCGCACGGTTCAACTCTCGTGGGCAACGTTGCGGGTACGGAAGCGTCAAGGTCTAATGCCGGCGCAACACGCACGTACGCTGCAGACTTCTACCGGTTGCCAAACCTCCGCGGTCCAAGGCGACACTCCGTCGAACGAAATCGACTTGTCGCCTGACCACCAATAGATTTAAGAGGTTGCAACGAATTCAACGCGGACAGACACGTTTCATTGTCCGCACATCTCTGGGACCATTTCCATTGGTACATTCACAGTCAGTTCTCGGCGTCGGATCGAGACATCGGCAGGTGCTTCGATGCCCAGGCGGACACGTCCACCCTTCACCTCCAAAACGGTTACGGTAATCGTGCTGTCGCCAATATCGATCTTCTGATTCACGCCGCGAGTTAAAACCAACATCGTTCTCTTCCTTGAACTAGAGCAGTAGGTTCCACACCGAGCCACATACACTCGCAATTATTACACCACAGACGAATTCCGGCATCCTTCGGTTCCCTAAATGCTGAGGAACTTGAGCACAATTCTGACCTTTTACGCTATTTTTCGGATATTCCGGCCGTGTGGTGCCCCTGTCTCGGTGGCGAGTTTTGACCAACTGTCCAATTATGGACAAGTCATTTTGATCAGCCGTTGGCTGAAACGCCGCTTCACTGGTAGCTGATCGATCTGAGCGGCATAATCGCTGCCTCGCCAGAATGCAGCCAAGCTCGCTCAGAAAGCGCCCACGATGACAACGAACTTCCGTAAGTTTGGCCTCCTCTTCATTTCCACTATTTTCACGCTCGGTCAGATGACACTCGGTCGGGTTCAGGCTCAGGAAACCTATTCTCCCAAGATCGAGGAGAAGTCCGAGGAAGGGGCTCTGGCGCTCCATCGTTTTAAGATTCCGGGTGGCTTTCAGGGCGAACTGTTCGCCGCAGAGCCGCAGCTTGCAAACCCGGTGGCCTTCTGCATCGATGAGAAGGGACGGATTTTCGTCGCGGAAACGTTCCGGCAGTCGAAGGGGGTCGAAGACAACCGTGGGCACATGGACTGGGTGATCGATGACTTGGCAGCTCAAACAGTTGCCGACCGCATTCGCTTCTTCAAAAAGCATCTCAAGGAACATGTCAAAGACTACGGTCTGGAGCATGATCGCATCCGACGACTGGTCGATACGGATGGCGATGGGCGAGCTGATGAAGCCACCGTATTCGCCGACGGGTTCAATCACATCGAAGAGGGGACTGGTGCGGGGCTGCTCGCTCTGAATGGAACTGTCTACTACACGTGCATCCCCCGGTTGTGGGCACTGACGGATCCGAATGACGATGGGGTTGCGGACGCGAAGCAACCGCTTCATGACGGCTTTGGCGTCCGCGTGGCATTCCGAGGTCACGATCTGCACGGACTGATCCTCGGTCCGGATGGTCGTCTCTACTTTAGTATTGGCGATCGTGGATACAACATCGTTTTCAAAGATGGGACGCAACTGGCGAAACCGGACCAGGGAGCCGTCTTCCGCTGTGAATTGGATGGCTCGAACCTGGAAGTCTTCTGTACGGGCCTGCGCAACCCACAGGAACTGGCCTTCGACGATTTCGGCAACTTATTCACCGGTGATAACAATTCTGACAGCGGCGACCGTGCCCGGTGGGTTTATCTGGTCGAAGGATCGGATACCGGTTGGCGAATGTATTATCAGTATCCCCAGGACCGCGGACCGTGGAACCGGGAAAAGCTCTGGCATGTGCACCACCCCGGTCAGGCGGCGTACATCGTTCCTCCCGTCGCCCACTTCGCCGATGGTCCCTCGGGGCTGGCCTACTACCCCGGCACGGGCCTGGATGAAAAGTACCGGGGGAACTTCTTCCTCGCAGACTTTCGTGGACAAGCCTCGAACAGCGGAATCCGAACCTTCTCACTGGTTCCCAAAGGGGCTTCTTTTGAACTCGTAAACCCGGAAGAGTTCGTCTGGTCGATTCTGGCGACGGACATCGACTTCGGTTACGACGGGGAAATCTACGTCTCCGACTGGGTCGACGGCTGGGATGGCCTCGGAAAAGGCCGCATCTACCGGTTCCGGGATGAGCTGCATAGTAAGTCCCCTGTTGTGAGCGAGGTCAAAGCTCTGATGGGCGAAGGTTTCGAATCGCGTACTCCCGAGCAGTTAAGCCAGCTTCTGGGACATGCCGACTACCGAATTCGCCTGCGGGCACAGTTGGCCATGGCCACGAAAGGCAATACCGAGCAACTGACAGAGATCGCAATCAGTCATGAAAATCTCTTCGCCCGCGTGCATGCCATCTGGGGACTGGGGCAGATCGGACGAAAAGATCCCTCGGTGCTGAAACCGCTTCTGCCGCTCGCGCAGGACCGCTCACCTGAAGTTCGTGCACAAGTGGCCCGAGTCTGCGGAGAGGCAGCCTTTGCAGAAGCAGGACCGATCCTGGCCGAAATGGTTAAGGACCTTGATCTGCGAGTCCGATCCCTCGCCGCGATCGCCGTTGGAAAACTGAAATACAAACCGGCGTTTGCCCCGCTGCTTGAAGCACTCGCCGAGAATGCCGACGCCGACTCGACACTACGACATGCCCTGGTGATGGGCCTGGTGGGAACCGCATCGGCGCAGGAACTGTTGACCGCTGCACGCATTCCCAACACCTCGATCCGACTGGGGGTCGTCGTCGCTCTCCGTCGCCTGGCCAGCCCTGGCCTGGGACTCTTTCTGACCGATGTCGAACCTCTGATCGTCACCGAGGCGGCTCGTGCAATCCATGACCTGCCCGTCCCGAACGCACTGGAGGCCTTAGCCCAGCTTCTCGACCACCCGGGACTGCCAGACCCGGTCGCCCGACGAGCGATGAGTGCGAATTTCCACTTGGGAACGAAAGAGAATGCGGAAGTCGTCGCCACGTACGCAGGGAATCCGCTCAGTGACGAGGTGCTGCGGATCGAAGCGCTCGCGGAACTGACCGAATGGAACGCACCAGGGCCGCTGGATCGCGTGACGGGTGACTATCGCCCGTTGGACAAACGGAACGTCGACATCGCTGAAGTCATTCGGCCGTGGATGGACTCCTATTTCGCGGGCAGTCCGAATCTTCGTGAAGCGGCCGTCAAACTGGCCACGCAGTACGCAATCGGCGACGTCGAACCGTATCTCATTGAAATCCTCAGCGATGCCAAGGACTCCCCCACCCCCTTAAGAGCGTCGGCACTGGCCGCTCTTCACGCTTTGAAGAGTCCGCAACTTGCCTCGTGGGTGGAACAGTCCCTTGAAGATGAACAACCTGCTGTGCGCAGCGAAGCACGGCGCATTCTCGCTGCAATCGATCCCGCCCGGGCCGTTCGCTCATTCGCGGAAATTATGGCAGGAAACTCGACTTCGGAACAACAATCCGCCGTTCAAGCGCTGGCCAGCTTGAAACGGGAAGATGCCGATGAGGTCATCGGAACGTGGCTCGATAAGATGGTCAATGGAGCAGTCCCCCCCGTCCTCCACTTGGACCTGCTCAACGCCGCAGAGACGCGAGGCACTCCCCGACTTCTGACTCTGGTCAAGGCGTTCAATTCAAAACGTTCGCCCGCGGATCATCTCAAGGACTTTCGTGAGGCTCTGGAAGGTGGCAATGCCGATCGGGGACGTGAAATCTTCTTTGGTCGGGCAGACGTATCCTGTCGTCGTTGCCACAAGATCGACAACTCGGGCGGCGAAGTGGGACCTGACCTGTCCGGGATTGGCCTCGCTAAATCTCGCGAATACTTGCTCGAAGCTCTCGTTGATCCCAATAAGCAAATCGCCAAGGGGTTTGAGACGGCCATCCTTTCACTTCAGGATGGACGTGTCTTCGCAGGGATCGTCAAAGACGAGAATAACGAGAGGCTGCGTCTGCACCTGCCCGATGGCCAGCTCGTCACTATCCCGATTGCCGAAATTGAAGAGCGAACCGTCGGCAAGTCGGGAATGCCGGAGGATCTCGTGAAAAAGCTGACGAAGTCGGAGATTCGGGATCTGGTCGAATTTCTCGCTCAACGAAAATCGCCAACCGCTTCCGCAGCTCACGGAACGAAGTAGAACCCTCGCCGTCAGAGATACCGCACATGAATACCGTCAGGTGGAACGTCTGGCTCAAGTTCGGCATGTTGACGATCCTTGCGATCCGGCAGATGTCCGCCGAGGTCGTCAGCGCAGAAATCTCGGTCGCGGACTATCCCAGCATCCAGGCAGCCATCGATGCGAATCCCGGTAGCGCAATCGATCTTCCTGCGGGCGACCATCGTGTCGACGCCACCGTGCGAATCAGTGGGTCCGGCACTTGCCTGAAGGGGTCCGGCCGGATCGTGATGACGAATCCGGCAAGGCACATCCTCGAGATCGAGCACGCCCGGCGTGTTCGGGTGGTCGGAATCACTCTCACCCGGTCGGAAGGGAAGCTCGATACCGAGCACCCGGCACTGCTCGTCTCGGATGGGGACGATATTACGATCGACCAGGTGAGCATCATCGATAATCGAGCCAGAACCAGCGCGATTCGCTTTTCAGAAGTGCGCAACGGACGGATTCTCAATTGCGACGTCCGTAACTATATGACGATTGCCATCGATGATCGCACGGCAAATGCAGAACTTTTGGGCTATGCGTTTCGGTGCATCGACGGCACAGGGATCGCCATTGATCGTTGCCAGGGGACGCTGATCCAGGGCAACACCATCATCGAAACTCAATACCGCCCCACGCCCGAAATCAAGGCGCAGCATCAACTCGGGAAGTTCACGAAGAAGAATCCGACCAGGGGACTGCTGATCTCTCAGGAGGCCTGGGATGCAGAATATGTCAACAACTGGCACCAGGGCTCGGCACTGATCGTCACTGGACCGGCTCAGAGCAAAATGACGCGGATTCTTGGCAACCACATTGAGAATGCCGCGCAGGGTATCGACATCCATTCTGACCACGTCATCATCAGCAACAACGTCGTCCACAATAGTTTTATTGGGACGAAAGCCATGCACGGCTCACGGAACGTGCTGATTACCGGCAACCAATTCTCACAATGTGTTCTCTGGGCCATCGGACTCATGTCCGGTTCGGGAGCCTATCCCGGCACAGCGTCAGAGAATGGCAACCCTGCCATTGCGGCGAATGTCGATGGCGGATCGCTGATCACGGACAACGTGATTTCACAGTTCGGCTACGGAGATTCGTACTGGATGTGGAAAGATTCCAGCCGCGCGGTGTTTCGTTTTGACCGTGGTCAGGAACCGACCGACCCACCGCTGCGTGATGTTTTGATCCAGGGAAACATCATCTCGAACCCAGACCCGGACGAACTACCGGAGCGGGTAGACGAGACAACCGAGTCGCCTCGGTATCATTATGCCGTCAGGATCGAACACGGATCCGAGACATCCCCACGCGGCCTGCACTTCGGCACAAACGTCTTCCCCACAGGAATTCGGGGCGTTTCCAATGTCGAGCTTTCCAAACCGTGACGTTGGTACGACGCTGGTAATGAGCGAGAAGTCGCTCCGACCTTCCCGCTCTGCATGCACCGTTGAGTGAGCGTCACCGACTTTTCGCAGCGTCGGCGCGCCAGGTTATTCGCCGAACGAACGATCGACGTCTATTCCGTTCGCAGGCGATCGCAGAGAACTGCACACGGTTGGCATGTACAGCTCTCTCGTTCGACACTCATCAGGCGAGGATCGGCAGCAGTGGTGATGAACCGTGCTGAATCTGCTGGGTGACAATACTTCCGATCAAGGTCGTCGGAGTACAGTCTTCGACAGAAACCGTGGTCATCGACCCTGCCAGTCGTGGATTCCCATCGAAGACGACGATTCGGTCGCACAACGTGCGACCGGTCAGTTGGACGGGACCACCCGCCGCGCCGGAATCGCCCCGTTTCACTTCGGATTTGCTGGGGCCTTCGACCAGGATTTCGACTTGGCGACCGATAAACGCCGCGTTGTCCTCGGCGCTGATCTGATTCTGCAAAGCCAGCATTTCCTGATTACGCTGCCGCTTGACCTCTTCAGGCACATCATCAATCAGCAGTTCATTGGCTTTGGTGCCCGGTCGGGGGCTGTACTTGAATATAAAGCTGTTCTTGAACCGGCACTCGCGGATCAGATCGAGACTCTTCTGATGGGCTTCGTCAGTTTCACCACAGAACCCGACGATGAAGTCACTCGAGACGGATGCCCCGGGCATCGTGCTACGGATGCGACCGAACATCTCTCGATAGTCTTCGATCGTGTAACCCCGCTTCATCCGCTTGAGCATTTCGTTGCAGCCCGATTGCGCCGGGACATGCAGGTACTGGGAACACTTGGGCAAGTCGCGAACCGCCTGAAGCAGGTCGTCGGTCATGTCCTTGGGGAAGTTCGTGACAAACTTCAGCCGCAGGATTCCTTCAACATCGTGGATGAGTTCCAGGAGGTCCGAAAGTCGGAACAGCTTCCCATCCTGCTTCACTTTGTAACTGTTGACGGTCTGGCCAAGCAGAGTCACTTCCTTGACTCCCTGATCAGCCAGCACTTTGACTTCGTGCAGAATGTCCTTTGGAGGACGGCTTTGTTCCGGTCCCCGTGTCATCGGAACAACACAGTAGGTACAGAACTTGTCGCAGCCGATCATGATCCGGACAAACGCCTGATGCGGCGTCGGTCGCATCTCGGGTTCGCGCAGGGGATCGTAGCTCTGGAAACTGTCACTGACCTCGGCACGCGACCCTTCCTTGCGATCGAGACTGACCGCGAGAGACCGTTCACGTCGTTCCCGGGCCGCATCGATCAGCTTCGGAACTTCAGCCAGTTGTCCCGTCCCGACCACCATGTCGACGTGCGGAGCTCGCTGGAAGACCAGTTCCTGGTCCTTCTGAGCCATACAGCCGAGAACCCCGATCACCTGGTTGGGGCGAGAGAGCTTGCTGTACTTGAGGCGGCCCAGTGCGGAATAGATTTTGTGTTCGGCGTGTTCCCGCACACTGCACGTATTGAACAGAACCGTGTCCGCTTCGCGAATGTCATCGGTCAGGCTGTAGCCGTCTTTGCGCAAAGCGCCGACAACCAGTTCGCTGTCCAGCATATTCATCTGGCAGCCTACGGTCTCAATAAACAGTTTACCGTTGTGGGAGGGTGTCATGCTCATCAGCTTTTTACTCGTTCAACATATTCGCCCGTTTGAGCATTGATCCGGATCATGTCCCCGGTGTTTACAAACGCCGGGACCTGGACAACCTCGCCATTTTCCACAGTGGCCGGTTTCGTCAGGTTCGAGGAAGTGTTTCCGCGAACCACGTCTTCCGTATAAGTCACTTTCATCACCGCCTTGTCAGGAGCGGTAAATCCGATCGGCTGCTCACCCCAGTACATGATCGAGCAGACGGCGCCGTCCTGCAGGAACCGGGCCTGATCCGCCGCGACATCCAGGGGGATCGTGTACTGGTCAAATGAGCTTTGGTCCATGAAGACCAGACCCGTGCTGTCTTTATAAAGGAACTGCCCGTCGCCCACGCGGATCTCGGCGGCTTCCAGGCTGTCTCCGCTCTTGTAGGTGCGATCGAGCAAGGTTCCCTTGATCAAATTCCTCAGCCGACATTTGTAAAGGGCCTGTCCTTTACCTGGCTTCACGAAGTTCACTTCGACCATGTCGTAAGGTTCGCCATCCAGGATGACTTTGGATCCTTTGCGAAAGTCGCTCGTGTTGAGCTGAGCCATATGTCTTTTCTTTGTGGTGTGATACGCTGACTCACGCGTTGCCGGAGTCGATTAACTTGCCAAAACTGAGCCGCGTAGAATATCAGATGCGGCTGTAGCTGTGAATCGTTCTGTCAAGAGCTCTCCCGCATCGATCACCGCCATTTGATATGTTGCAGCCCCACCTCGTCCCCTTCAGCACGTAACCCCGTCGAACAAGTTGCCTTCGGGCCAGTAAAGGATTCGATTCTCGTGCACCCGTCGGTTCGTCAGAAATCTTCACCCGTCTCATCGAATATGGGGAATCGAGATTCCTGGCACGAATCTCTCGCAAGGGCCATTCGCGATCCGGAGGTCCTGCTCGAACGGCTCGGACTGCCGACGGAGTCGCTTGAGCCGGCCCGCCGAGCCTCGCAGTTGTTCCCGCTATTCGTTCCGGAGAGTTTCCTGCAGCGAATGGAACCCGGAAACCTCGCAGACCCCTTACTGATGCAGGTCCTGCCGCTCGATGTCGAAAACTGGCCTTCGCCCGGGGCCGCCATCGATGCCGTCGGAGACACGCAAAGCCGTCGAGCACCCGGCCTGTTACACAAATACCATGGTCGGGCACTGATGATTGCCACCGGCGTTTGTGCGGTCCACTGCCGCTACTGCTTCCGGCGGCACTACCAGTATGAACTGGAACCGCGTCGGCTCGATGAATGGGAACCGGCGCTGGAAGTCCTGTCGCGTGACGAGTCGATTCAGGAGGTCCTGCTGAGTGGAGGTGATCCGCTGATGCTGACGGATTCCCGTTTGACAGAGATCATCCGCCGGCTGGAGATCATCCCGCATCTCAAGCGACTGCGGATTCATTCCCGGATGCCGATTGTCCTACCCAACCGGGTGTCGCAATCCCTTATCGAACTGCTGACGGGATCACGACTGACTCCGATCATGGTCGTTCATGCAAACCACCCCCGGGAAATCGCCGGGGACTGCGAACAGTCTCTGCGGCAGCTTGTCAGATCTGGTATTACCACATTGAATCAGTCAGTCCTCTTGCGAGGGATCAATGACAATGCAGACACGCTGACAGAGCTCAGCGAGCGACTGATCAATGTCGGCGTCATCCCTTACTACCTGCATCAACTCGATCTGGTGCAGGGAACCACTCACTTTCAGGTTGATGAATCCGCTGGTCAGTCGATTCTCGCGGAACTCCGTACCCGGCTTCCCGGCTATGCCGTTCCCCAGTTCGTCAGAGAAATTCCGGGCCAGCCTCACAAAACGCCTCTGTAGACTTAACATTGCAGACACAATGTGGCCCATAGCCGATTTGTGTTCTGACAGGTCGTTCAATACTCAATTCTAATGTTCTCACTACTGTAGATCGGCAAATGGCGGTAGTAGACCTCGAGAGTCATAATCGAGAGGCAAGTCATGTAGAGACGCCCCCCTCCTCCTCCGTGAGGGTCCGCGATATCCCAGCTTCCCGCGAGGTGACCATCGGTCACCGGGTGCTGCGTCCTTACGAGATGGTCTCGCATCACGCTGTTCCAGCGCGTCCACTCTTCGCCGCCCCAATGGTGCATCACCTGCGTCGCGTAGTAGTTGAAATACATGTTGTTAGGCTGGGGTTTGACCTGATCCAGATAAGCCACTCCTTTTGCGAGTTGCTGATTTTGGGGATTCCAGCCGAGGTACATCCGGCAGAGCAGTCCTACTGCGGTCATCGTCGGTGTTGCCGGTCCTTCCACATCGCCCGAGACATTCGGGTCAGGCGTGTACATGTAGCGCGAACCGCCGTGCGATTGTGTCGCATTCAGGAACTTTTCGGCCTTCCTGAATGTTGGGGGGTCAATTTTCAGCTTCGCCGAGTAGCCGCTCTTGAGAGCCATGATTTGCCAGCCAGAAACAGATAAATCTCCCGCGTCACCGGGACTGTATCGCCAGCCTCCACCATTCTGATTCTGCGCTTTCGCGATGAACTCCACTGCCCGTTCTGCCGCGTTTCGGATTCGAGGATCTCTCGTCATCGCCGCGCTCTCACACAACGCAATGGTACAGATTCCCTGAACGTACATCCCTTCATTCGAGGTGACGTTTCCCCGTAAGTCGAGACCCGCCGTCGTGGGCTTGGCCGCTTTCAGCAGAAAATCCAGCCCCCGTTTCACGCTCCGTTGGTGTTCCCCTTTCTGATGAGTGTGCCCACCCCCGAGAAACGCTAGCAAAGCCATCCCCGTGGCACCGGTGGGACATGCCGCGAAGCTGCCGTCCTGCGAGCACGCCCCCTTGCATTGCGGGTGCTTTGAATGATTGAAACTCCAGCTTCCATCAGCCATCTGGTGATGCTTCAGCCATTTTAAGCCGAGCGCAACGGCAGCCTCGCTCGCCGCATTTCCGCCATATCGGGCCATCAGTGCCCGCTTCGCCTGCACAGACATCCGTCCCGACGTCTCAACCGCGACTTTCATCTCCGGGATGCCCGGGATTTCGCTGAGATCTGTCACAAGTTGACCGAGGTCGTCACTCAAGTCGAGTTCGATCTCTCCAGGCTCGTCGAGTGCCAGCTCGGACCCGGAATCGACCAGTTCCGCGACGGGGAGTGAGTCATCGCGGATCTCTTCAGGCTGCTGCAGCGGCGGCTCAATGATCGTGGCCGTCGGGTCGTCGCGGTACGTGATGATCGTATAGATCTGTTCCACCAGTTGCGGATCGTGCAAAACGATCAACGCACACAACCCGAGAACGCCCGTATGGAACAGAAAGCTCACGAAGAGGACTACAGCGAGTCTTGACCAGTTAGCAGAACGGGGTGCAGCAGGAGTCGCGACGACGATGGGGGGACGACTCTTAAACCAGTGGGGTTTCGAAGCATCACGCGGTGGCAACGGTGGCGGCGACGCAGAAGCCGGTTGAGTTTCAGGGACATCTTTGCGTTCGCTGCTCATCTAAGACTCACGCATTGACTACCAGTCTACAGCCGGTTCATCCGTCGCCATTCGGCCTACTTCCATCCCCATTCGGCCAGGGGATACCGCACTGCCCCGGCCATGCAGCAATCGCGGCGGGAACCGGCAGCACCTAACGGCATCGCGCTCTCCGTTTTTCGCCTACTGCTTCGGAATCTTGATTTCCTTTGTCGCCACCTTGTCGTAATTCGGATTGCGGTAGGATTCGACAAATTTCATTGCGAATCCACTATCCAGTTCCCATTGCGCCCGTCGCGCCCAAGGAGTTCGCGGATGATTAGCGATGACATCCAGAAGCGCTTGTCGCGCGGTGTCGAGTTGCCGTTTCAATTCGTCGAAGTCCACTTTCGTCTGCTGAATCTGTTCTTTGTCTGGTTCGAGCAGTTCGTGGACGCGGTGAATGTCCCAGCTGTTATTCATGGGGTTCGAGGGCATCGGCCGCTGTTTTCGGTGTTGGTCCAGCGCCAGCAACAACTGGAACAACCGTACCCGATAAGCCAGACACTGGGCATGCATCAGCTCATAGTTGGCCCGCCAGCGCTGGGACGTTTCTCTTTCTCGCAATTTTTTGACGGATTCCAGCACCCGCACCTGGTCATTCAGCATCCCCATGGCGCGCAAGGCACGTTTGAACGTTTCTTCACCCTGCTTATCGAAGGTGGAAGGGTCGGTGCTGTACCAGAGCTGCTGCATGTTCAGCTTCTCATCGGTGTGGGGATTGAGCGCCGCCACCACCTGCCACTGCGCCTCTCGGAATTTGTGCTCAAACCGGTCTTTGATGTAGACCTGTCGCGAGCTGAGGTCAGGGAGATACTCCTTCATATCGAGCAAATCAAACTTGCGCTGCTCATGCGACCCTGCGTTTGTGAGGTTGTCTTCATTGCCCGGCAGCATGAAGAAGATCCCTCCCGTCTGCTTGGCAATCCGCACCTGTTCATACGGACCGAAGCCACTGGAAAACACGTCCCACCGACTATGCAGTCCGTCGAACTGCAAGCATTCGGGTTCGGGAGTTTCGGGGCCACGATTGATCGCGATCCAGTGGTTTAAGCCGTAGACAGGATCCTTCCAAAGGACATGCGCGTAGGGGTAACCGAAGACGGAGTAATGCCCGAGGAAATAGACGGGGGTACTTCGCAGTGAATTCGTTTTTGTGGAGGATCCTTTGCAGATGGCGATTGTCTCTTCCACCTGATTGCCATCATCACCTGACTCATCGGAAACGACGATCACGACCAGTTTGCGATGCTGGCTGTTGGCGGCCTGGCGATACTTCGAAACAGCGGCCTGGATGGCACCGCACATCTTCTCGACACCGCTCTCGTCAATTTTGATCTTGTCGATCGCACTCTTGATTTCGTCGATGTTCGAGGTTGGTTTCTTCGTATGTTCGTTGATTCCCTCGCCGAAGCTCATCACCGAAGTCAGCATAATCTCGTCTGAGATTTTCAGCTTGGCATCCGACTTCTGCACGATTCCCAGTTCGTCATAGACTTTGTAGAAGCGTTCGCGGATCTCTTTCTGATCGTCGGTCATACTTTCAGATTCATCGAACAGCCAAACGACCAGCAGCTTTTGTTCTCGCATCAGCCGAACCAGTTCCTGGGTCATCTGGCCGAGCGCCGCGCCGTAGCCTTCTACGACCCGTCCGATATCGCCGGTCACCTGCCCCGACCCCAAATCGTCCGAGATAATATTGAGGCCCGGCAGGCTGATGTTGCCCACGTTGACTTTGACGGTTGGCTCCTGGAGGCTCGAAGCTTCCTCAAGCTTCTGCTGCGCGACAACAGGTCCTCCGCTCCCCCCCGTTGCCAGTCCGCTCGTCGCCATCGCACCCGCAACGTAATTCACGGTTTCAGCCGCTTCGGTCGACTGTTCTACGTCTTCGTTAAATTCTTCTTGAGCCCGTTCATCCGTGAAAACAGAATCCACAATCATCTGCAACTGGTCCATCGGACCTTTGAAGACAATGAACGACAATGCCACAAGAGCGGCAGCGTGAATAAAAAATGAAACCGCCAGGCCTGAAAGTACGCTGGAACGGAAATTTCGAGACGCAGGTCGACCTTCGGTTTCGGGATGTCCGTCTGTCGGGGTGTGGGAGTTCATATCTGGACTCTCGAACATGAGTAGATCACTCGGATTCCGACCGCAGCAGTCTGCTGACAGGAGTTCCCCTGAGCTAACCGGAGCTCTTAGATGTCGCGACGGACAGGTTCAGGAGGAGCTTCTTTTTTCGTCTTTTTCTTGGTCACGGGATCGGTGACTTCGATAAATTTCGGACCCGCCTTCTGATTGCCAACGGTCATGACGGGATTAGGGTCATAATGCGATTCTTTCCACTCCCATCCCATCGGCACGCTCTTTTCCCGTTCGGCGAGCAGTGCCCACGGTGTCCCGGGATGATCGTCGATCACCTGACTCAGGTACTCGTTGGCTTTCGCGGCCATCTTCTTTGTGGCTGCTCCGGATGTAATTTCTTTTGACGGAACTAAGTTCCATTTATTACTGCCCGGGTTCTCGAATCGTTTGGGATTCGACTTCATTTCCGCCAGCATCGTGTTATAGCCAAATGCTCGGACGCGAAGAGCCAGCGTGCGGCCCATCGCCAGATCGTAGCTCGCCTTCCAGCGTGCTTCCTTGATCTTTGCTCGATCCTTTTCACCCTGCTCAAGCACGCGCAACAAGGTGTCCAGACTTAAGTCCAGATCCGCGATCGGCTTCTGAGCTTCGGTCAATTCCTGACGCAGCACCGTGTCGTTGTCAGACTTGAAGTCGAGCCGCGGCATCGAAATGCTGAGTACCTTGCGGCGTTGCGTCTCACTAACGACGGCGGCGCACGCCTCCACCAGAGACGATTTCGCCTTGTTTTTGCGAAGATCCTGTTCGAGCATCGGGATTGGACGATAGTCCGGTGCATAGTTTCGCATGACAGCGGGATCGAATCGGTGCTGGCCGCGTCCGTTATCCGCAATGAAATAGAGCCCATTTGTTTCCGCACAGAGTCGTGTCAGACCGTACGGACCAAAACCCGAAGACATGTCATCGAGGTCATAACTGTTGGCTCCCCAGAACCCCAGTCGGACCAGCTCCGGGAAGAACGATTCAGGGCCTTTCTGCATCACCCCGATCACCATTTCACCCGTTTCCAGCTCGAACTGAGTTTCGACAGTTTCCCGGCCGAACGGGGCGGAATCCCCGACGCAGTAGCACCGCATCTGGTACTTGCTGCAGTTCGCGATCGCCTGTTCCAGTTGAGCCGAATCGGAACCCGCCTCATCCGTCACGACGATGAGCATGACGCGGTTGTGCTTGTCGCTCTGCGACTTGTATCTGTTTGCAACCTGATTCACGGCAGAAAAGGTATTCTCGATCCCCGAAGAGTTCGTCTCTGACTTGATCTTCCGGACAACTTTGACGAGTTCAGCGGGATCATCGACTGGCTTCTCCGTCACGATCGTACACTTCTCGTCGAAGATCGCCACAGCGCTGCGGAGCGCCGTATCCGCTCCGACATCAAGCTGGGTCAATTGCTTATAAACATTCTCGACACGGTCCGCGATCTGGGCTCGCCGCCCAGACAGGGATGGAGAAACGTCGAACAGCCACACTACCAGCGTTTTCTTTTCGCGCAGGGAGTTCGCAATCTCCCACGAGAGACGGTCGATCGCCCCTTCAACTCCCCCCACATGTTCGGTCGCGCCTGAGGTAGCCACTGCCGCCAGCACGTCCGACTTGGCGGGTTGCGGAAGTTCGTCCACCACAGGTGTGGCGACGGTGAAGTTGGAATCGACTGTCTTTTCAATTTCAACCTGGGCATCTTTTGACAGGACCGTCGAGGCCTCTTGCGATGCCGAGAAGGTGTTGGCATCCCCTTCGTTCCCGACTTGTTCGCTCATCGCAGTATCGAATTTATGCTGCAGAGGATCGTCGTCTTCCTGATCCATGACGGTGGTGATGGTCGACATCAGGTCAACTTTTTGAGCGAGCTTAATCAGCCCCAAAGTTCCCAGAAAAGCGACATGCAGAGCCAGACTGATGAGACACGCCAGCAGCAGCGAACGAGGAATCCGAGTGCTCTCGACCTGCATTTCAAAAACTTCAGGCTGTGATGCATTTGTGCTCACGAGCAGCTCCTGTATTGACGTATCTCGTCGCGAAGTCAGCAATCTGGAAGAAAAGTCCCGCTTCCTCTTCCCCGTTCACCAAAGTCCAATCTACTCCGTCGCATAGGTCCATTCAATTGCTGCACTCGTTTCAACCGATTCCGCTGAAGCAATTCTCCGCCGTCTCTCCCCACCGAACACTGGCTCAGTGGAGGCTCCATCCGCAGCCCCGGGCCAGCGCGACTCCCTCAAGAAGATCGCTCTAGCAATAATACCTCCGATACCCCGAAAAAGTTCGTTTTTGCGGGTCATCCAATCCCCTGACCCAAATTTCTGACCTGCTGTTGTCCGTATCGCCCTGGAATTTCGCCCCTGCGGCGCCCGGACCGACCGCGATCCGGGAGTCACGTTGCCTCGCCTTCCGATCCCGCTATGAATCCGTTGCAGGGATGCGACGGATGGGGTGGTCGATCTCGATGGACCTGCTGCAGCAGATGCTCCCTCCTTATCAAAGGTACAGTCTGCGGTCCTCTATTTCTGTGTCTCGTCGGATTCTTTTCGGTAGCGACTCAATCGCCAGCCCGCCCCAGTCGAATTCAGAGGGAATCCAACGGCACCGTCGGCGTCATCGGGTCAACGACCGACAATTCATCCCGCGATCTGGCAGGAATGATGAGCGAACCAATCACTCTCGACTATTCTCGCGTCTTTTGCGTGATGCTGCACGATGTGGCCCCGATTTACGAGCGGCACGTGGCTCAATTCACTTCCACGCTGGCGCCGCTGATCGGAAATCAAATGTCAGCCGCCGTGGTGCCCTGCTGGGATGGGGAGGAACTGACAGAAAAAGACCGGCCATTCCTGGAACGCGTGAAAGCAGAATACGGCAACATCCAGCTGCACGGGTTTGAGCATTTTCGTCGCAAGGGAAGCGGCTGGGTCTCACGCATTGCCGATGGCAAGGACGAGATGAATGGGCTGGACGACGCCGAAACGGACTGGCGACTGGCAGAAGGACAGAAGATTCTGACCCGCTGGTTCGGTGAACCCGCGCGAGGTTTCATCGCACCGACTTACAACATTGGTCTGGCGACCCCGGAACGACTCGCACGGTTCGGAATGCACTACACCGTCGGGTACAAACGGGTCATTACGTCGGACGGCCAGCAACTCCCTCTTTCTTCCTGGATTTGGGACGTCTCGCCGATTCGTTTTCTCTGCCGCCTCGGCTACCGGTACGGACAACTCCAATACCGGTTTCGTCGTCAGGCCTGTCCCTGCGTCGTGCTTCATCCCCTTGACTTGGACCGTGGCTTCCTGCCTCAGATCGAGCGCACCGTTACGAGACTGCTGCGTGCGGGGCGACAGCCGATTCTGCTCGAATCTCTCGGTTTGGGGCAGCCGCTGCAACCGAAGGCGACTGCGGTGTGACCAGCCGGTTGGCTGTAAAGGCCGCACCGCGCCAGTAAGTTCTGACAATTCCCGCTCGTGCCAGCGCTGCCCGCAGTGACGCGGCAATCGCAAATGCCCGGCCCACGGGAGCCAGTATCGCCACCGACACCGGTGCACCAATTAAACGATAGACGGTGAAATCCAGACCGGTTCGACACAGATAAGCCCACAGAAACGCCGGCATCGCTCCCCGGGCAAAGTAGCTCAAGTCACCCGTACGGACCACGTGTACCGCCCCGAGAATCACGGCGCAAAGCGGGAGATAGGTCATAATCGACATCCGCAGCACCGTGATCATCAACTGGCGAATCGTCAGCGCCCCGGCCAGGATCCGGCTCCAACCATCCCATGACTCCCGCATGCTTCCATAAGAGCGTGTATTGTAGAATTTCAGCGCCTGGGCGAGCCCCGTTCGGTAGCCAGCTCGTTTATAGGCACGGGCCAGTTCGAAATCTTCACTCACCTTTGTCCGTACGGTAGACCAGCCCCCCAGTCGCTCAAACGCGGCACGGTCTGTCAGAATAAACGCGCCGTTGGCGAAGGTATCGGGCCAGTCAGGATCCTCAACCCGTTCAGGGCGCAACCATTGCAGAACGACTTCCGAGCAGGCGGGGACAACAAGCTGTTCCCTCAGCGAAGGCATCGTGTAGCAGGCCCCGATCGTGAAGAAGTTCAGTCCCCGGCTCTCAAATTCGCTGACGGCGGTTCGCAGTGCCGATGGTGCGAGAAACTCACAATCCGAATCCGTGAACAGCAGCAGTTTGCCCGTCGCGAGTGCCATCGCACGATCCAGTGCGTGAGGTTTGCCGAACCAGCCTTCCGGCAGTGATTCGATGTGTAAGACACGCACCTGATCGGGAAATTCACGGGACAGTCGATCGAGAATCGTCGCCGTTTGATCCGTGCTGCGGTCATTGACCGCGATCACTTCCAGGTCCGGATAGTCCTGCCTCAACAGTGATCGAATGCAGACTTCAACGCAGTCCTGTTCATTGCGGGCCGGAACGATGACACTGAGTCGTTGCGGATTTGCCTGAGTCGTTCCCGGAGGAAGCGGCCTTAAAATCCTGTGCCGATTACGGTTGGCCTTAATGACGACCGCCAGAACGGCGCACCATGCCGTAGCGATAAGCCAGGCAACAAGCTGGACGGGGAACGAGTTCATAGGAGACCTGAACGGTATTTCGAGCGGCATTCCAAAAGCAGCAACGCACGCCGCCAGCTCGAAATTGGACAAACGGAATCAGACTGTCGCTCAGAGAAGCCGATGACTTCTTCAGAGCCACCACGCAGCCGAAACCTAGGTCGTAATAGACTGAATGCAAATTAACGATTCTGGCAGTCAGTAAAATTAAGCATTCTGAAGCAATGACCCGCCCCTTGCGGGAGTTTGGCGTCAGGCAAAATGAGAGGATTTCCACGGGTCCATCGACCTCGTACAGAGGCGGTCGGAGCCGCCCAGAACAGTACTTGAGTGGTCCTTGCGAGAAACCACGATTGGCGTGTGGATTGCACCGGCAGTGAGTTCACTAACGAATTTGCAGAATGTCAGCACACCGTCGAGATTCCTGAGTCAGAGGATTGGTGAGTGCCAAACGCGTCGACGCACGAAACGATTCGCACGGGGACCCCTTCGGCGTCCCTCGTTCTTCTGGCGTTCCTGGGATTCGTCAGTCTGGGATTGCCGGACGCAGCAATTGGTGTCGCGTGGCCCTCAATCCGTGACAGTTATCAGCTTCGGCAGCCAGCTCTCGGACTGCTGCTGGTGGTCTCTGGCCTGGGTTATCTGGCGAGCAGTTTTACATATGCGCGATTCGGCCGTTCCTGGCAGATCGGGTGGATTCTGAGTGCGAGCACGGCCATGGTCGGGCTGGCCATGCTGGGATTTGCCTGCTCTCCCTGGTGGAGCGTCGTGCTGCTGTGCAGTTGCCTGCACGGCCTGGGCTCCGGAGCGATCGACTCAGGACTCAATGGCTATGCCGCACAACATCTTCCGGCTCGACACGTCCTGTGGCTGCATGCGTTCTATTGCGCGGGGGTCATCTCAGGTCCGCTTGTGATGGCGTCCGTCTTTGCACGTGGTCTAACCTACCGGCAGGGCTACTTCTGGATCGCGTTGCTGCTGTTAACGCTGTCACTGATCTTTCGCCTTGGCGTGACACAATGGAAAGGTGTTACCTCCGCAGCATCCTCGTCCGACTCGAGCATCAGTCTCACGGCGGCCCTTGGACATCGGATTGTTCGTCTGCAGATACTGGCATTCTTCCTTTACACAGGGCTGGAAGTGGCAGTCAGCCAGTGGACCTACACCATCCTGACAGAGCACCGAGGTGTCTCTTCGGTGGGGGCAAGTGCCGCAGTCGCCCTGTATTGGTCAGGGCTGCTCTGCGGTCGGTTGCTCGTGGGAAATATCGTCGAGACGGTGGGCTGTGATCGCCTGGTACGCTATTCCCTTCTCGGGGCGTCATTCGGAGGAGTCCTGTTCGCGGGCTCCCTCTTCCCGATCGAGGCATCGCTGTTTGGCCTTGGTCTGGTAGGACTGGGATTCGCCCCGGTTTTTCCTTGCCTGATGACCAGGACCCCGAGTCGGCTCGGACAGGAACTGGCAACCGCCGCAGTCGGACTTCAGGTCGGTTGCGCGATGTCCGGCGGCGCCGTCGTTCCCGGAATCACGGGAATGATCGCCGACCGGTGGGGTCTGGCGCCAGCGAGCGGCACACTTGCGGCCCTGATGATCGCCTTGTTCCTCCTTCATGAGGTCCTTCTCGTCCTACCCCGGCCGCAGCCGGAACAAGACGTCGCGGTCAATCAGCTCGAGGTACTACTCACGAAGACTCCAGCCCCAATGGCGAGTCTCGAGACAACACGCGAAGAGTCGTAAGGAGTGACTCGCTTCAAAAGTTCAGAACACACTTGGACGCCCGACTTCCACTCCGGTCAGAGAAGCCCTTCAAATGGCAGAATCCCCTCAACCCGCCTAAAAGATTTGGGCAGGGAGGGGGATCATGCGAAGAGTGAGACTGGCGAACAGAGAATTGAAGTCTCTCAGACAGCGGCTGCTGCTCTACGGCGTCGGTAGGTGCGGATGGCGAAGCCGGCTCCCCCAAGTCCCAGCAGTGCGAACGTCGATGGCTCAGGCGCGTGGTGGATAACGGCCTCGCCAGCGACTTGATTAGAACCTGCTGCCGTACCGAACTGGAAAATGACGTCGCTGATTTTGCTTCCCTCTGTGATGCCCTTGATCAGAATATCAAAGGTCGCCGACCCGAGAACCATGGGTGTATGCTGAACAATCGAAGGATTTGCGTTGCTGTACTTGCCCCCCAGTGCCGGATCGAAATTGCCTTTGCTGTCCGCACCAATGATCAGACGGTTCGGCTTTCCACCCGTAAGGGTCGTCAAGTCGACAGTGGACCCGCTGAGGGTTGCATCCCAGCGGTTCAGTGGATCCGTCACACCGGCGGTGTAAGCCCCTCCGGAACTGATGTTGGTGATCAGCCCGCTTCCCGTGGTCGTAAGTGCACCCGACCCGGTCGCGCCACTGACCTTAAAGCTGATGGCACTCAACGTTTGAGCGTCGGCTTTCGGATTCGCGAACAGATTTGTCAGTGTCAGCTGAAGACTGCCGTTGCTGAGCGTGAAAAAGGCTTCAGCGTCGACGGAACCATCCTTTGTGGTTGATCCAGCCGGAGTGATGTATTGAATCTGTCCTGCCTGGACAGTGGCCGCGGTGCTCAGCACCATTAGAAATGTCAGGCTTCGTGCAAACTTCAGAGTCATCATTGGAATCATGTAACCAGTCCCTCTACGCAGACAAAGATTTGCGAGCGGCCCATCGCAACTCGCTGATGTGGGGTGTCGAAGCCGACAGCGCAGAATTCGCCTGTCGAATTTTTTCAGGTCCAAAGGAGCGTGCAGCGGCGATCACGCGTGGCAAATTTGCCCGCTGCGTTCGCATCGCCAGAAGTGCGTGACAAAAACACCGAGACCGAAGCCGAACTGGCCTCCCGATCCGAGATGTTCAAAAGAGGGTTCGAATCGGAATCAATGGGACCGCATCTGATCGGTCGAGAACGATGAAAGCCCTGCGTTCCCGGCGAAAAGGGACTACGCCGAATCGTTGGACTGGATCCGTATCCTGAGCGTCCTGGCAGAAGTTGTGAAATTCTGCCATGCAATTCGTCGAAGCTTTAAGGTTGTAGACCTGCCCCAGAGACTGGCCAGTCAAAAATCTGAACAAATTCCAAAAAAATTGAACATGGGCATTGAGGCATCCAAAAAGCCGAAAACCCTCTGTTTTCCAGCTCCCTTACCGAAGAATTCAACAACGACGCTACGCATGACGGCCGTGACATTCGCCTGAAGTAGTGAACAGATTCTCGATGCGAGCCCTGTGGTGGAAAAGCGATTCTTAGGTTCTGAGCAAACTTTGAGTACGACTTCTTCTCGAACGACCCAGTTGCACCCGGGGATCGAAAGGGCCGGATCGCTAAGACGCTTGATCTGGAAGGAGCGGCCCACAAATCCCCTCCCCGCCGAGCAGGTTTCGGGGGGTCAGGTGGCCGGGACGTCGGTGTGGGACGACTGATTTGCGAAAAAAACGACGACTGGCTATTTGAGCAACAAGAGCGCTCTGAGCACCGGCTAACGGCCAGTTTCACGTTATATAGAGAGACAGAAACATGTGCTCCACGTCGAAGGGGTCGCCGTACGAGTTCCTCGATCGACAAGCGATCTGCCCCTTTTTGGCAAGATTTTCCAGGGAATCCGAACTCCGAGGGAAGTTCTTGTGTCGGACTCCTTCCTCGATTTTCCTTCACGTCTTAAACTGAAGTTCTTCGCGGGAAAATGCTTACCGTTGGAAAAGCAATTTCGGACCTAAGTCGTCAATCTCCCGTCCGAACCCCTCGTCCCACCCGGCTGAGGCGGGGAGCAATCGCCCAAACACGCACCATCCGCCCCCAGTGGTCCGGTGTCTGAGACCATCGACAACCATGAACGAAATTGCCGCCCAAATCGAAGCTTCCCTTTCGAAGACCATGCTGGTTGACCGGCACCGCCTGCGCCAGCAGTGGCGACGGTTACAGAGCCAGCATCCTCCGGCAAAGGGAAGCTCAGCGTCTCCTTCACCGAAGGAAGGGGGCGGCAAGCGGCTGGAAAAATTCCAGGAAGACCTGGCCAGATCATGCCAGCGTTACGAACAGCGTCTGCGCGGCGTTCCTGAACTGTCGTTCGACGACGCACTGCCGGTGGTCCAGCGGAAGGACGAAATTGCCGCCGCCATTCGGGATCATCAGGTGGTCGTCGTCTGCGGAGAGACCGGCTCTGGGAAGTCGACGCAACTTCCCAAGATTTGCCTGGAACTCGGTCGTGGTGTCGCCGGAATGATCGGGCACACGCAACCCCGACGAATCGCCGCCCGGTCTGTCGCCACTCGCGTGGCAGAAGAGTTGTCGGTGTCTGTCGGGCGCGAAGTCGGTTTCAAGGTCCGCTTTGCCGACGCAACGTCGTCACAGACCTACATCAAGTTAATGACCGACGGAATCCTGCTTGCCGAAACGCAAAGCCGCCCATTCCTCGACGACTACGACACAATTATCGTCGATGAAGCGCACGAGCGGTCGCTGAACATCGATTTTCTGCTGGGAAACCTGCATCGCCTCGTCGCCCGGCGGCGCGAGCTGAAAGTCATTATTACTTCCGCCACAATCGATGCCGAGCGATTTGCCGATCACTTCCGCCCCATCGCTGGAAAGGTGCCCGTAATGGAGGTTTCGGGACGGACTTACCCGGTCGAAATGATTTATCGTCCCCCGACAGTGGACCAGAATGGAGATGAACCGGACTGGCCCAAGGCCGTGGCGGACGCTGTCAGCGAAGTCTGCTCACGCGGCCCCGGTGACGTCCTGCTGTTTATGCCAACCGAACGGGAAATTCACGAAGCGGCCAAAGCGCTGCGTGGTCGCACCTTCGGCGGCAGCAAACCAGACATTCTGCCGCTCTATGCCCGACTTTCCGCGGCCGAGCAACAACGTGTCTTTCAGACGGCCTCCAATCGCAGAATCGTGATTGCCACCAACGTGGCAGAATCGTCGCTGACTGTCCCTGGTATTCGCTATGTCGTCGACACAGGGACCGCGCGAATCAGCCGCTATTCGCCCAAGTCCAAACTGCAACGGCTGCCTGTCGAACCAGTCTCCCGGGCTTCCGCCGATCAGCGGGCTGGTCGCTGCGGTCGCGTCGGTCCCGGCGTCTGCATTCGACTCTACTCTGAAGAAGACTACCAGAGCCGGGAACGGTACACGCCTCCCGAAATCCTGCGATCCAATCTGGCCAACGTGATCCTGCAAACCAAGACGCTGGGGCTGGGAGAGATTGAAGAATTCCCGTTTCTGGAGCCCCCCAAGACAGAGTCGATCAAGGACGGTTATAAGACACTGTTCGAACTCGGTGCAGTCACCGAAGACCACAAGTTGACGGAAATTGGTCGCAAGCTTGCGCGGTTGCCGGTCGATCCCCGCATCGCGCGGATTATCTGGGCCGCACACGAAGAAAATTGTCTGGGCGATGCCCTGATTATCGCGTCAGCGCTCGAAGTGCAGGACCCTCGTGAACGTCCACTCGAAAAGCAAAAGCAGGCAGACGAATCGCATCAACGATTTGCGGACGAAGATTCCGATTTCCTGAGTGATCTGAAGTTGTGGGACTTCTATCACAAGCTGAAAGGAGAGTTGTCAAAGGGCCAACTGCACAAAGCCTGTCACCAGAATTTTCTTTCTTGGACGCGGATGCGCGAGTGGATTGACGTGCACGCCGAACTGGTCCAGATCGTCAGGGAATCGATGGCGAGTGAAACGCGAGGGCGGGAATCGCGACCCGCGGCGAATCATACGAACGAATCTTCCAGCAAGCAGCATGGCGCTCGTGCCGCCACAGCAGGATCTCCCCCATTCACAAAACGGGCCAAACAACCGGAATCCAGTGCGACGACGCAGAAGGTCGACACCCTTTTCGCACGACGCCACGACGTCGGTGCCATTCATCGAGCACTTCTGACGGGCTACTTGTCCAGCATCGCGTTCAAGACGGAGAGTGGTGAATACCTTGCGGCCGGGGGGATGAAGGCCTACCTCTGGCCCGGTTCCGGACTGGCCGCGAAGAAACCGAAGTGGATTGTCGCCGCAGAACTGGTCGAAACGACGCGGCGATTTCTGAGAACGGTGGCCAAGATTGATCCCGCCTGGATCGAACCACTGGCGGAACACCTGATCGATCGATCGTATAGCGAGCCGCATTGGGATCCAGATTCACTGGCCGTCATGGCCTACGAAAAGGTGACGCTCTTCGGACTGGTCCTGGTCCCCCGTCGACGAATCCGATACAGCCGGATCGAACCGGTGAAATCCCGCGAGCTGTTCATTCAACATGCGCTTGTCTACGGAGAATGGCCGGAAGATGACTCCGATTCCGAGCCATCTCAACGACGTGACTACTCGAATTATCAGTCGCGGAATCCCGATCGCACGAACTCGCAACGGGGTGCTGGAAAGCAAGCCCCCTCTCAAGGGACTGGCGGAAGCGAAACAACCGCCTCACGGGGTTCTCGAGCGGCGGTTGTTCCCGCTGCCGAGGGATCAACCGGGCAGTCAGTCACGACACGATTCACGGCGCCCCCCGCATTTTTGATTCACAATCGGAAGCTCGTAAAGCAACTGGAAGACCTGCAGACACGCGTCAGACGAGGAAGTCTGCTGAAAGCCGAACAGGCTCAGTTCGATTTCTACGATTCACGTCTTCCTGCTGATGTGAATGACGGACACCGGCTTGTGCAATGGCTCCGCTCGGCAGCGCCGTCCGACCAGAAGCGATTGCTCATGGCGGATGCGGATCTACTGGAAGCTGATGCCATCGTCGCCACCAAGGAATCGTACCCCGATACGATCCAGATGAAGAATCTGTCGCTTCCGCTGACGTATCGACTCGACCCGAGTGCGCCTGATGACGGCGTCACCATCACCGTTCCCCAGGAGGGTCTCAATCAACTTGACGGCGAGCGACTTGGATGGCTCGTACCGGGCCTGATCGAGGACAAGATCGTCGCTCTGATTCGGACACTACCCAAGGAACTTCGCCGGGACCTGGTGCCGATTCCCGAAGTCGCAGCAGAAGTCGCCAAAGTAGTCTTGTTCGGGGAGAAATCGCTCGAAGCAGCGATCGTCGAGGGGATTGAGTTTGTAACCGGAATCGAAATTCCCGTCACCGCCTTCGACGAGTCCAAACTGCCCGACCACTTGAGAATGCTGATCCGCGTCACAGATGCAGAAGGTCGCACACTCGCGGCAGGACGAGACCTGACCGCCTTACGGAAAGAGTTCGGAGCGATCGCGTCCGTGAGTTTCTCGGCATCCGACGATCCTCGCTGGATCCGGGACGGTATCAAGACCTGGGACTGCGGTACTCTCCCCCCAGTCATCGATGTCATGCGCCGCGGTGTCGCACTCAAGGGGTATCCAACCCTGATGGACAAGGAAGATTCCGCCTCCCTCCGATTGCTCGACACACTGGAAAAATCGCAGCATGAAATGCGGTTCGGTGTCCGGCGGCTCATCGTACTGACGGTGTTTCGAGAGTTGAAACAACAGATCGACCACCTGCCGTCACTGCAGAATTGGGCACTGTCGGCCAAGTCGTTCCCCCCTCCGTTCCCGTTTCGAACTCAGGTGCAGGAACTGCTCGCCGATCGGGCATTCCTGGCGTCCGACAAATTTCCTCGCAGTGACGCTGAGTTTCGGGAGTGTCTGCGAATTGGTCGGACCCGCATGCCTGCTGCGGTAACCGAGATTACGGGATTTCTCACCTCCCTTTTTCAGGCTTATGCAGAAGTCCGTCGGATCTGGGAAAAGACCGCTCATCCACAGTGGCAGACAACCCGGCTGGATGTGCATTCGCAACTGGCTCAGCTCTTTTCACCCGGTTTTCTGGTCCGGACACCCTGGCCGTGGCTGGTGCAGTTTCCACGGTATACGAGAGGAATTTCGTTGCGACTTCAGAAGCTGACCAGCGGTGGCGCAGCGCGAGATCAGCAATTGCAGCAGCAGATTGTCCTGCGGTGGCGGAGAGGGATCGAACGACTGAAACTTCACGCGGACCAGCATATTTACGACCCGGAACTGGAGAGTTATCGCTGGATGAGCGAAGAATTGCGAGTCGCGCTGTTTGCCCAGGAACTGGGAACCAGCATCTCCGTTTCCGAAAAGAAGCTGGATAAGCAATGGGAGAAAGTGAAGCAGTAATCAAACCGTCGTGCAGGATCGTGCTTCAACCTCCTCATGAGGTCACTGGAACTTCTGTTCGCACAGGAATACCACCGCGACTTAACTTCTGCCCGATTTGAAAATTTCCGGGGAGAAGATGTGAATTGGACGAGTCCGGTAGTAACGATTATCGCGATGTTTTAGCCCATTCGCCCGGATTACGCAGAGTTGATAGCAGGTAAGTCCTCTGCAAATTCACTGAATGGTGCCGTCGCGACCGCAGTCAGCTGCATTCCAGTCACGCGTTAGTGACTGCGTGGCGAGTTCACCCGATTCGCGATATAATGCAGGTTTATCAATTGTTTGGGACGCTCGAGTCCATTAACCGCAAGCTCCTGCCAATTCACACCTCCCCTTCGGCCCGCTTGAGATGGGGAGGAGGGACGTTTTGAGGTTTTTGCCTGAACTCGCTCCGCCAATAACCCGTTCGCTCGAATCAAGGAACCGCATACGATGGCAGTCTTTCTGGGGATCGATATTGGCACAAGCGGTACAAGAACTCTGGCCATGCGTGAGGATGGCACCATCCTGGCCAGTGCCACTTCAGAGTACGAACTCTCATCCCCAAAGCCTGGCTGGTCAGAACAGAATCCCGAAGACTGGTGGGAAGCGACTCAGATTACCGTCAAAAAGGTTCTGAAATCCGGCAAGATCAAGGCCGATGACGTCGCCGGGATTGGACTCAGCGGACAGATGCACGGCAGTGTGTTTCTGGACAAACAGAACGAAGTGATTCGCCCCGCCATCCTCTGGAACGACCAGCGGACGGCCCAGGAATGCATCGATATTGAAAACAAGGTCGGGGGCCGCGCCAAACTGATCGAGATGGTCGCGAACCCTGCCCTCACCGGCTTTACGGCTCCAAAAATCGTATGGCTGAAGAGTCATGAGCCGAAGAACTACGCGAAGGTCGCTCATATCCTGCTGCCGAAAGACTACATCCGTTTCCGCATGACTCAGGAATTTGCAACCGATGCCAGTGACGCATCGGGGACATTGCTCCTGGACGTACGGGCCAGAGAATGGTGCAAACCGCTGATCGACCGTCTCGACATCAAAATGTCGGCTCTCCCGAAAGTGTTTGAATCGGAAGATATTACTGGTGTTCTTACCGAAGAAGCGGCCAAGCTGCTCGGTCTGAAGAAAGGTGTCCCGGTCGTCGGGGGTGCGGGTGATCAGGCAGCCGGCGCCGTCGGAAATGGTATCGTCAAACGAGGCATCATCTCGGCAACGATGGGGACCAGTGGAGTCATCTTCGCTCACAGCGACGAGGTCCAGATTGACCCCGCAGGACGAGTTCACACCTTCTGCCACGCTGTGCGCGGCAAATGGCACGTCATGGGTGTGGTTCTCTCTGCCGGTGGCAGCCTGCAGTGGTACCGCAATCAGTTGGCTCAAGCCGAAATGACCGACGGCAAACGACTGAAGACTGACCCGTACAATCTCATTACAGAACAGGCAGCGGAAGCTCCTCCGGGATGCGAGGGGTTGTATTTTCTGCCGTACCTCTCGGGTGAACGGACGCCCCACGCAGATCCTCACGCCCGGGGCTGCTGGATCGGGCTCAGTCTTCGTCACGGCCGTTCCCACATGATCCGCTCGATCATGGAGGGGGCGACATACGCTCTGCGTGATTCACTGGAAGTCATCAACTCGATGAGCATTCCAATCCGAGAAATCCGGCTGTCCGGCGGGGGAGCACGCAGCGATTTCTGGCGGCAGATGCAGGCCGATGTTTATGGTCGCCGCGTCAGCCTGATTAATACGGAAGAAGGCCCCGCCTTCGGTGCGGCCCTCCTGGCGGCAGCCGGAACGGGCAAGTTCAAGTCCGTCGTCGAAGCGTGCGGAGCGATGGTCAAAGTCGTCGCAAGCACAGATCCTCAGGCCGAAGCCAAGAGGATTTACACGAAGTCGTATCCGATGTTCGGCAGACTGTATAAAGCACTCAAGAACGAGTTTGTGGATATCGCCAAGATCGTTTCCGAGTCCTGACATGCCGCAGGAATAGTCATGATTGACGATGCAGACGAATCGCATGAGCGTCAAGACAGTGACTACGATGGAGCCTGGAAAGAGGCCTTACGGTTGCACCTGCCCCAATTTGTGGGCAGGTTCTTTCCTTCCCTCGCTCAGTCGATTGACTGGTCTTGCGATCCCGTCTGGCTCGACAAAGAGATCAGCCAGATCATCGGACAGGCAGGGCAACGCAATCAGGAAGTCGACTTGCTGTTCAAAGTCCTGCTCCGCGATGGAAAGGAGCAGTGGATCTTATGCCATCTGGAAATCCAGACGGCGTTCCAGTCTGACTTCGAACAACGACTGGATCTGTACAATGCCGGCCTGAAATGGACGTTCCGGCAGGAAGTCATCACGCTAGTGATCCTCGCGGATATCAATCCCCGGTGGCGCCCGCGTGAACATCGGTTTGAACTTGGCGGCTTTGTCAGCTACCGCTTGTTCCCCGTCTGCAAGGTGATCGACCACCTGGAATCAGATTGGGCGGATGACACGTCGCTGGCCGTTCAAGTGGCACGAGCCCAAATCGCGGCGTTGAGAACGGCAGGAAATCCCGAAGAGCGGTTTCATGCGAAAACTCAGCTTATTCGTAATCTTTACTCCGTCGGTTACAATGCGGGTGAGATACGCGAGCTTTACCGTCTGATCGACTGGATGATGCATCTGCGACCGGATTTGACGCGCCAGTTTGAATTGGATCTGGTTTCTTTCGAGAAGGAACTGCAAATGCCGTACATCACTTCCATTGAACGACACGCGGAAGAACGCGGCCTGGAGAAAGGACTCGAGCAAGGACGTGCAATTCTGGTTCGACAGCTCAGTCGACTCTGCGGTGACATCCCCGTCGACGTTCAACAGCAGGTCAAGCAGCTTTCGTTTGAACAGGCCGAAGACCTGGGCGTTGCTCTGCTGGACTTCCGGTCGGTCGCTGACTTGAAAACGTGGCTGGAAGCACATGCCGTCGACCCATCATAAGGCAACTCGGTTCCTCCCGTGAATCACCCTGTCGATGGCGTTTCGCGGTGCGCGATCGAAGCGCTCCCAAACTCTGCTCTCGCTCTTTTCTATGACGTGGATCGACTAACCTCTTCCAGTTGAACAAAACATGCCCGACTCGACCGAGCCTGCTTCACTCCAACCCTTGATCGCCGAAGGAGTGCCGCCCGACCTGGAGAAGCTGAGATCCCGCTTTAGTGAACTCTGCGAGATCATCGCAAAACTGCGATCACCCGAAGGCTGTCCCTGGGACCGCCAGCAAACCCTGGAATCAATCAAGCCCTATACGCTGGAGGAAACCTACGAGCTGCTGGAAGCGATCGACTCCGGCGACGACGGAGCAATTGTGGAAGAGCTCGGGGACGTTCTACTTCAGGTTCTCCTGGATAGCCAGATTGCAGCCGATCAAGGTCGGTTCGACCTCAACGATGTCGTCGATGTAATTGCTCGCAAACTCGTTCGACGTCATCCGCATGTGTTCGGTGACGTGAAGGTCGGCACCGCGAATGACGTCGCGCTGCACTGGGACCGGATTAAACGATCAGAGAAGGCTCGGCAATCGATCTTCGACGGCTTGCCTGCCGAACTGCCCGCGCTCGCCCGTGCAGCCCGACTTTCAAAGAAAGCCGCTCGCGTCGGCTATGACTTTCCGACCCGGAACATGTTGTTCGATAAGCTCCAGGAAGAGATCACGGAACTGGCGTTTGAAATCTTCCCAGCTGGTAAGATTCCCCATGTTGAAGCGAACGTGGATGTTCCGGTCGAGCCAGATCCGGAACCATTCACTGCGGAACAGCAACGCCGAATCGAATCCGAAATCGGTGACGTCCTGTTCGTCGTGGCCAATATCGCACGACGCTGGCACATCAACCCCGAGGAAGCGCTGCGAGCCAGCAACGCCAAGTTTCAGCGACGAGTCGAATACATCGAGCGGCGCCTCAAGGAAACGGGACGCGATATTCATTCAGCCAGCTTGACTGAGATGGAGGAGCTCTACCAGGAAGGCAAGCAAATTGAAAAGTCCGGGAATGGAGAGCCCCGCTAGCAACTCTTCATCGACAATGGCAGACGCTCGTTAACTTCGAGACATCAGGTCACATCGATTCTCTGCCGAAATTCTCAGTCTGCGAGCGGCAGGCCGTTCGCAGACTAAGCTCAGCGGTTCGAGCATTTATTTCCACATGCTGAACACGATTTTCTGACCCGGACAATTATGTGCAGCCATGGGCCGGACTGAATAACAGATTCATGAGTTCGCAGCCGCGATCAAGACGGAGTGCAGACTTTGCCGCTGCGATTTCGTCATAGGTCTTAGCGGAATCCGCCGTAATCGACGTGCCACACAAAGCAAATGGGACGTAGCCGTGGCTGTGCGTCTTGGTTCGCAGAAATGTCGGATGGTCAGGACAGATCAGCAATCGGTATTCACCTTGTGAGCGCAGATACTCGTGTAGCGGCCCCACAATATGCTGGTCGATCTGTTCCAGGGCCCGAACTTTTTCGTCCGCCTTCCCTTCATGCGACGCTTCATCTGAGGCCTCAACATGAACGACGATGAAATCAGTCACGTCGTCTTTGAGTGCCTGAATTGCAGCGCGTCCTTTGGCCGCGTAATCCGTGTCGAGATAGCCCGTGGCACCTTGAACTTCGATCACTTTCCAGCCGAGGAGCCGGCCAATCCCGCGTAGCAGGTCCACCGCTGTGATGACCGCCCCGCGCTGGCCGAATCGCTCCAAGAACGGCGTCAGATTCGGCCGTTGCCCCTGCCCCCAAAGCCAGATCTGCGTCGCGGTATGCGTTCCGGAAGCAGCCCGTTGCTGGTTCTCAGGAGAGCCGGCGAGCAACCCCTCGCTCTTTTCCATCAACTCACGCAGAAGTTCAGACCCCGGGCCTTGCGGCAAATAGGGTTCAATCCCCTGGCCCGTAATGTCGTGGGGAGGAGTGGTGAGTGTCTTGTTGCCGAAAGGAGCAACCGTGTCACGAGCACGATAGACCAGCAGGTTGCGATAGCTCACGCCCGCATAGAACTTCCAGTGCTCGTTCCCGCACTGATCACGTTGCAGCGTCTCAATCAGCGTTCGCGCGAGGTCCGTCGGGATTTGCTCTGCCGTAAAGCTGACCATCTCGCCGTTGGCCACCGTGACAAAGTTGCAGCGGATGCACCAGTCATTCACCCCCAACTCGATCCCTTGGGCGGCGGCTTCCAGTGGCGCACGTCCCGTATGAAACTCAAGCGGGTCGTAGCCAAACAGACTCATCGTTCCGACATCGCTGCCGGAGGGCATCGAGGCTGGAACATGATCCGCGCGGCCGACGACACCCAGTCGCACGACTTCGTCCATATTCGGAACAGCGGCTGCCTGGAATGGGGTCTTTCCCCCTAAGGAAGGTTGCGGTTCATCGGCTGCGCCGTCCGGAATCACCAAAGCAAATTTCATAGCGATACTTTCAAACGTCAAAGACGACTTTATCAGCGGCGAAGACAGGTCCTTCGACACAGACCCGACGATAATCCCAGGTGCCGTCATCTTGCGTGATGCGTGTGACACAACTGAAGCAGGCACCGAATCCACAGGCCATGGGTGTTTCCAGTGAAAGCCAACCGGGGATCGAAGTCTCTTTCAGCAATTTTGCCACCGCGTGCATCATTGGTTCCGGACCACAACTGTAAACGACTGTCGGCGTCGTAGCTGCGGTCAGAAGAGGTTTCACCAGATCGGTCACAAATCCGCGATGACCGGCCGAACCATCGTCCGTCGCAATCTGAACATCGATCCCTTCGTCCTGAAAATCCTTCACGCCAGCCAGGTACTCCACACTTCGTACACCATAGCACAGCGTAATTCTGGAAGGGACCTTGGTTACTGCTCTGTGAGGACTGCCGTAAGCTCTTCGTTTCAACGCTTCGCGGACGACAGCCAGAAACGGGGTTTGCCCAATCCCACCGGCGGCGATGATGAGGTGGTCTGCGGTGGGCACGGGAAAGCCATTCCCCAGCGGTCCCCACACTTCCACGCGTTCACCGACTTTCATCGACTCCAGCAGCGTTGTCATCTTTCCGACCACGACATAGCCGAAATCGACTCCTTCGGGCTGACCGGAGGCATCTGAATACACGTCGTACAGAGCGAACGGACGGGCCAGCAACGGATCGCTGCGATCGGCCAACCGAATCATCAGAAACTGTCCCGGGACAATCTGACGTGCCAGGCTTGGGCATCCTAATCGCATTCGCCATGTGTTCCGCGCCATCCGTTCATGCTCGACAATCGTCGCAAACTTCTGAACTGCTGTCGGGACAAGGCCAGGAAGATCCAACGGATTTTCAGTCATATCTCTACCGGTTAGGCCTTACTGCGTACGAATTCTCTGGTTGTGGGGCAACGTGCGTGACTCGACCAGCCAACTTCAGCGCCGCGGTCGTTTGTTCCTGGAACCGCCGCGGTTCGCGGAGGGAATCCTCGAGCTTGGCTTGCGGCGAGGCTTTCCAACCCCTTTGATCCGCTTCCGCTGAGGATTAACAACTTCCTGCTTGCGCCAGGAGGGACGGCGGGACGGATCGCTCGCGGCGTACTGCTTCAGTACCCGCACTTCTGAAGGTGAAAGCGGACGATATGCCGCAGTTTCCAGTTCCCCCAGTTTCATGGGACCAAACGCAGTTCGCCGCAGCTTCAGCACCTTGTGCCCCACTCGCGCGAACAAGCGACGAACTTCCCGGTTCTGACCTTCCGTCAGAACGACCTCCACCAGTGTGCTCTTGCCGTTCGTCTTGATCCGGCGAACGTCCCGCATCCGGAACTTTCCCTCTGTGAAGTGCAGTCCCTGACGCAGTTGCTTGAAAGTGTCGTCCGTTGGGATTCCCGCAATGATACAGCGATAGACACGCTCGACCTGAAAGCGGGGGTGAGCCAGAGCGTGTGCCAGTTCGCCGTCGTTTGTGACGATCAGCAGACCTTCGGACGACTCGTCCAGCCGACCGACCGAGAACAGTCGGCCCAGCCACGGGGGAAGGAGATCGATGACTCGAGGACGCCCCTGCGGATCGGCATTAGAGCAGACGACCCCCACAGGTTTGTTAACGAGGAAGTACTGTTTCTTCTGGAATTTGATCCGCTCGCCATCCACGCAGACCTTTTGAGCCTGGGGATCGACCTTCATTCCCAGTTCGGTGACGGTCATGCCATCAACGGTCACGCGACCGTCGCGAATGTATTCTTCGCAATGACGTCGCGAGGCGATTCCCGCCGAAGCCAGCACTTTTTGCAGGCGTTCCAGCGTTGAATCGTCGTCGTCGAAATGGCTGTCTTCAGAATCAGAACGGGAGGGCGGGAGCGGCATGAATCGGATTTCGCATCAGTAAAGTCGTGGCAGTCTTACTTCTATAGCTTATCGTGATTGATCT
Source organism: Schlesneria sp. DSM 10557 (assembly GCF_041860085.1). Classification (NCBI taxonomy): domain Bacteria; kingdom Pseudomonadati; phylum Planctomycetota; class Planctomycetia; order Planctomycetales; family Planctomycetaceae; genus Schlesneria; species Schlesneria sp. DSM 10557. Next base: position 6,791,645 of record NZ_CP124747.1, on the reverse strand, counting down.
CACCGAGGAAGGATGTTCCCGCGAACTTGCCGACGAACGACCGTAATCAACTGGGATTCTCGAAACCGGGCGCTGCATTAGTCGAGTTTTCCGTCTAAACTCCCCCGATTATTTTGCATACCAGAGAGGATCCAAGGATATGGCTGATCGCAATTTAGAAACTGACAATCCCCTGCTGGCCACCACGGGATTACCTGATTTTGCTGCCATTCGCCCAGAGCATATCGTTCCCGCCGTCAAGCAGATTGTAAGCCACGCCACCCAAAGACTGGCGGAAATCGAGCAGCATCTGGCCCCGACTTGGGAAGGTTCGCTCGGTCAGCTGGAGAAATTGGACCCTCCCTTCGAATACGGCTGGAAACCCGTCGGTCACCTGTTCGGCGTACTGAATTCTGACGAACTGAGAACCGCCTACGAGACAATCCTGCCCGAGGTTGTTCAGTTCGGGCTCCGAGCCAGCCAGAGCGAGCCCATCTACAAGTGTCTGAAAGAGTTACGATCCAGTGATGAATGGTCTCGTCTGAGTGAAGCCCAGCAGCGCATCATCACCGACCGAATCAAGGGGGCCGAGCTTTCCGGAATTGCGCTCGAAGGTGAGCAGCGAGAACGCTTCAACGCCATCGAGCAGGAACTGTCACAGTTATCGACGGACTTCTCGAATCACGTTCTGGACGCAACGAAGGCCTATTCTCTCGACATCACAAATCCGGTCGACACCGAGGGCTGGCCGCAGACACTACGAAATCTGGCAGCCAAAGCCTGGAACTCGGCCCATACCGAGTCCGAAAAGCCGGCCACACCTGCGGAAGGTCCCTGGCGTATCACACTGGAACCACCGCTATTTTCTCCCTTTATGGAACACTGCCGGAACCGTGAACTGCGGGAACAACTCTATCGTGCCTTCGTCACACGTGCGTCGGCGGGAGAGCTCAACAATGATCCACTGATCACGCGGATTCTGTCGCTCCGAAAAGAAAAGGCGAAACTGCTGGGCTACCGGAACTACGCTGAAATCAGCCTCGCCAGAAAGATGGCACCCAGCGTCGATGCGATCCGTCAGATGTTTAAAGATCTGCGGACCGCTGCCTGGGACGCAGCCGTTCAGGACCTCGAAGATATCAAGAAACTCAGAGAAACCCGGGGAGAAACTTCGCCCCTGCAGGTGTGGGACGTCGCTTTCTGGGCGGAACGTCTTCGGGAAGAGCGTTACGCTTACACTGACGACGAACTCAGACCTTACTTTCCCTTCGAGAAAGTGCTCGATGGCCTGTTTCAGTTGCTGGGTCGGTTGTTCGAAGTGTCGATCCATCGTCAGACAGACGTCAGCGTCTGGCATCCCGACGTCCGCTTTTACCGTGTTCATAACGCTTCCGGAGACCACGTCGCCTCGTTCTACCTCGACGCATTCTCACGCCCCGAGAACAAGCGCGGGGGGGCGTGGATGGATGATTGCCTGGGCCGCCGAAAGACGGGCGATCACGTCCAGTTGCCGGTTGCACATCTTGTCTGTAATCAGACGCCGCCCCACGGTGACACCCCCAGCCTCATGTCCTTCCGTGAAGTGGAAACCCTGTTCCACGAAATGGGACATGGCCTGCAGCACATGCTGACCAAGGTCGATTATGCTGACTGTGCAGGTATCAACGGCGTTGAGTGGGATGCAGTGGAATTGCCCAGCCAGTTCATGGAGAACTGGTGCTATCACCGTCCGACACTCATGGGACTGACAGGTCATTATCAGACGGGTGAACCCCTGCCTGATGCCCTGTTTGAAAAGGTGCGAGCCGCAAAAAACTACCGCGCGGGGTCCATGACACTGCGACAGTTGCTGTTCGGCATGACAGACATCGAGTTGCACACCGAGTTTGACCCTGAAGGATCAGAATCGGTACATGAACTCAATCGTCGCCTCAGTCAGCAGACCAGCGTTCTGCCCCTGCTCACCGAAGATCGATCGCTGTGCTCGTTCCAGCATATCTTCAGTGGGGGATACGCCGCCGGTTACTACAGTTACAAGTGGGCTGAAATTCTGAGTGCCGATGCATTCAGCGCATTTGAAGAAGCTGGCCTCGACGACCCAGCCACGATCCTCGAAACAGGTCGACGGTTCCGCGACACCGTTCTTTCGCTCGGTGGAAGCCGGCATCCGATGGACGTCTTCCGAGCCTTCCGCGGTCGTGAACCCCAGGTTGCAGCTCTGCTGAGACATTCAGGCCTCGGCCCCAAGGCCTGAGCGAACGACCTGTCGCTGCAGCAATCAAGTTCAGTTTCGGGAGCCTTCCTCGCCGTGCACCCCACGGCCGGGTTGGCTCCCGAATTTTTTGATCTGGGAAGAGCCTCGTTATTTCTTTTCAGACGCAGCGGGGGTCTCAACAGTAATCGCCATCACGATAGGCGACGACTCGACGTTATTCCCTTTGACCAGTTCGATCGTCTCGATCGGATCTGTCCGCCCGGGAACCACCTTCAGGTAGCGAATCTGCTGATTCCTGAGCGGGAAAGCAAACTGAGATTGAGGGACATCGACGCGCCGAATGTAGTCTGCGAAATGCTCGCCATTCTTCAGCACATGCTCCTCGACTGCTCCGTCCCTATATTTGAGACGGACGATGAGGCTCGAGAGTCCCTTTTCACTCGCAGGCCATCCCCACCCACTGACCCCGCCCAGCAGATGGATCGCTGTCGCAGCCGAGTTACATGTCAGCGCGACTCGCTTGGGCATCCGCGGGGGCTTATCGCCGTTGGTCCCATACAACATGATCGCGTTCGCCACGCGGTCTCCCTGCGGGTCAACCAGGACGAACGGGACCCCCTCAAAAATACGCGGCGCCCAGTCCGGGAAAATCAGTTTCTGTTCATCATGCTGTCCGTCGTGGAACATCTCCTTCGTACTGACAACCGTCGCCACCTTATCAATCGGAATGGGGAGGTATTTTCCTCGCTGAGTCAGGAATTCCAGTAAGTTCTTGATTTCGTCCGGCTTGACTTGCTTCTCGAATCCTTCCGGCATGAGCGACTTGGTCGATGCGATCAGTTCCTCAATGTCAGCACGCTGCAGAGCGTGCTTCTTCCCTTCGGCATCGAAGATTTCGATCGCCGTCTTCGACTCGGAAGCGAGCAACCCGTTCATCACCCGGCCGTCATTGAGGACAACCGAGTACACGCGATAATTCCCTTCCACACTTCGGCTGGGGTCGATGATGTGCGTCAGTAGTTCTTTCTTCGGATGAACGGCCATCCCCGTGAGATCCGGTCCGATGCGGGTCCCTTCACCGCTGTGGGTATGACACTTGGAACATTGCTTCTTAAAGACGTCTCGTCCGGCCGCCACGTCACCCGTCTGGTCAGCGAGCGGCAGCAGTTCGTCCAGAACTTTCTGTCGATCAGGATTAGGGAGACCTCCCGTTCGCGATAACACCTTCTTCGCTCGATCGGCGAGTTCTTTGTTGGGATGAGCGGTCATTCCCTGTTTTTGATCGAGTGAAAGATCGCTCATGGAAATTTTCCCCTGCTCCAGTGCATCGAGCAGGGCGTCGGTCCAGTCGACCCGTCCCAGTAGCAGACGGATCACGGTAGGCCGGACCGAGGGGGTCAATGTTGCCTGCGATTCAATCAAGAGACCACCCGCTTCGGGTGCTTCGCTGGCGTTCACGGCTTCAATGAAAGCTTGAGCCAGTTCTGGCGGTGTCCGAGGTGTCACAAGAGCGATGACCTCTTTCGCGGCATCACGATCCAGACGACGGAAACTGAGCAACTGGACTGCGGCATCGCGTCGCACATCGTCCGGTTGTTTCTCATCTTTTGCGATTGTCAAAAAGGATGCCGCGATTTCGGCACTGTACGTTTCCAGCTTCTTGCTTCCTGCCCGTGTCGCGAACGTCGCCAGGGGGCCTCGATCGGCGACGGGAAGCTTGTTCAAAAGTTCGACAAGAGCCCCTTCCGTCGATTCATCAAAGTCCGCCTGCTGACCTCGCGGCCATCCTTTCGCCAGTCCTTCGATCATCGCCGAAATGATTCCCGTAGCTCGATCTGACGCCACGATCCCCTCGCTGGATTGCACCAGCAAAGGAAAGAGCGACGCGACCGACTCCTCGTTGCCCCCCCGAGCGTAGTGCTCAGCCACAATCCTGATGAAGTCGATGTGGGGTCCAGGGGACTTTTCTCCGATGTTCTGGATGACCGACTTCAGAAACATCAAGTCATGCCGGGCAGCCGCAGCGATTAATGCTTCTCGCAACCAGCGATCATCCGAGTTCTCGGGTGCAACCATCGCGAGGCGTACTTCTTCAGCGGCTTCCGCGGATGCGGGAAGTTCGGCAAGTGTCAGAAATCCTGACAGGCGAACTTTGGCGTTTCGGTCACGCAGTACGCCACTTCTCTGCAGAGTTGCGATCGTCGCGGAATCTCGCGGCAATACAAGAAGCGAATTCCGGCGAACACCGGCAGAGGGGTGATTCAGAGCATGAACAACGGCGCTGTGCGCTTCTCGATTCTCACCCGTTAACCCGCCGAGTGCATGGAGTGTCCACAGGGCGTGGTTTATCTCCGTCGCCAGACCAATCTCATCGATCGATTGCTCCTTGATCATGGCAACGAGTTCCGGAATCGCTTCCGTATGTCGTTTTTCGATCAGTAGTCGTTGCGCGTGCCGACGCCACAGGAAATTGGGCGAGTGCAGCGCGGCGACAAGTTCATTCGCATTGGCCCGCGAAAGATCGACCGCTTTCGCCTGCATCATGCCTGCATTCTCTTGCGACGACGTAGCAGACTTTGATTGAGCCGCTTCGTTTCCGGTATACACCACCCGATAGATGCGCCCGTGCTTTTTATCACGCAGACTGGATTCGTAAGCATTCCCCCTACCCGTCTGGAAGCCGATCGGCGTCGGGTTGTGCTGGATGATGAAGTTGTACCAGTCGATCACCCACACGTTTCCGTCTGGACCAACCTCGGCCATAATGGGCCCTGACCATTCATCATTGCTGGCCAGCAGGTTCCAGGAATTTTTGGATCGGAATCCCGCACCTTCGTCCCGCAAGACGAAAGTCGCTACCAGATGCCCCGTCGCCTCAGTCACAAAGGCAGTCCGATTCCAGTACTCTTTCGGATAATTCCTTGCGGTATAGAGGGCGTGACCTGCAGCCGCAGTGAATCCCCCGTGGTGATCAACCTGACGAACCTTGTCAGCGTCCAGTGGTTCGAACTTGTTGCTATCGGCAATCCCTTCCAACACTGTCGACGACCAGCCTCGCACACTTTCATAGTAGCGATTAGGAATCGGCATGAACTCGCTGGGATTTCCATTCGCGGTCGAGCCAAACACCAACCCTTCCTCGCTCAGCCCCAACCCCCAGGTGTTGTTGTTGGTTGAACGCAGGAACTCGAGTTCCGTCACTACAGGGTCAGGCTGAGGCTCACTTCCAATGGGAGCGGCCGCTGGGTCGCTTCCTTTCTGAGACTCGCTCACTTTGAAACGGAAGAAGCCCTGCCGAAACGAGGTGACCTTGCGTCCGTCGGTCAAGACTGGTGACGAGTCATTGTAACCCTGCATCGCATAGTACCAGTTATCCAGACCGAACTGGAAATTGCTCACTTCTCCGTGCGTATCCCCCATTCCCCAACCGGTAACGAGGACTTTGCGGTAGTCTGCGCGATCGTCACCGTCAGTGTCTTTGAGATAGACAGTCTCGGTCCCGTCCTGAACGATTGCTCCACCCCGATAGAAGGTAATAGCGGTCGGGATACTCAGATGCTCTGCAAACACCGTAAACTTGTCAGCAACCCAGTCGCCGTCGGTATCTTCCAGAATCCGGATTCGGTCCGTTCCCTGACCGACAGGCTGCAATTCGTTGGGGTAGTCAGTCGTTTCACAAATCCACAGGCGCCCGCGCTCGTCCCAGTTCATGGAGATGGGCTTTCCCTGAAAATCTTTCTCCGAGGCAAACAACTTCACCTGGAACCCGACAGGCGTCACGAAGTGCTTCATTGATTCTTCAGGTGACACCGGGAGCTGCATCTTGCGGGGGCCGTTTTCAACGGTTCCCCAGCGCTTGCCGGGGGGATAGAACGGCACATCGGCTTCGACATACTCGAACGGCGCCAGGTCATCAGGCAGACTGGTCATCTGCGGGCGGTCAGCAAAGGGTGGAACGATGGACGGGTCGCCACCGCACGCCCACCGAATCCCTCTCTCGACCAGGTTGACGAATCCGGGATTGCTGAATGTGCGTCCGTCATGTCCCCAGGCCGTATAGAAGACTCGTCCCTTACCGTGAGTCCGAACCCAAGTCCAGGGCTCCTGCGCATCCCCCTCCGTCCGTGTCTCCAGTACAACTCGATTCACAGGGTTATGACGGGTATGAACATAGGTCTCATCCCAACTTTCAAACCCGCTGAACCCTTTCATCACCGGATGGTCCGGCTCCGCGATCGTGGTCCGGAACGAGCCCGTTTCATGCCTCAGAAACTGCCCCCCGATCAATCCCACGATCTCCTGATGATTCCGAAAGCAATAACTGGCACAGTGCAAAGGAATGAAGCCCTTTCCACCTTCGACAAATGCGAGAAGTGCACGGGCCTGATCATCCGAGATCTCGTCGATATTCGCATAGACGACTAGTCCGTCGTACTCTGCTAACGTCTGTGAATTCAGATCAGTCACAGCGTCGGAATAGACAAGGTCAATCTTCCGCTTTCTCAACTCCGGCTGAAGCTGCTTAAAGCGAATCGCCGGCTGGTGGTGGCCATCGTCCCCCAGAAACAACAGTTTCAGACGGGATGGTTCTGCCGCGGTGACACTGACCCGAACAATGCACAAGAGCACCAAAGCGACAGCCAGTGATTTCGATGTGTACATTCCGATGGTGTCCCTTAACAACAAGTCTGACCTGAAATTCGATCAATCGCTTTCGAGACCGCTACCTATTCGTCGCGCACTGAGAGTCGAATTTTGTGCTGGTTGAGAATCAAAGATGACCGTGGAGAGTTGATACGCGATGATACCACGTCGGTAAACGGCATTCAAATTGTGGTAGTGGTCGTATTGCCCAGACAGCCTTCATCATGCGACCGGTAGTGCTGTCACAGAAACTCTCCAGAATTCCATTCCGTCTCACCGTGGCCGCATGCGGGTTGACCCTTTCCGAAGCGGAACCAGTGAAAAATCGTGAGCTCCAGTCGAAGAATTCTCTTCCCTCCTTCGACCTGTCGCCTCAGGTCCAACCAACAAATATCGTTCAACATAAAAGGTGTGCACGCGCTCCCTAATCCGACCATGCTTCTACCTGTCATTTCAAACTTGATTCCCGAACCATTATCAAAGACACTGATATTAGACTTCGACCACGTGCTACTAACACGTCGTCTTACTAAGCCACTACTATTCCATCAAATTAACAATCCCTGACTCGATTACACTGCAGCCATCTGACGAAACCTCGCCGCTGAAAATTCTGTCCGTACGTTGATCAATCCATCGCCGGCAGAACACCGCCCGGGGCTGCCGATATTTCTTGACTGTTTCTGTCGTGCCAGACCAGCAGCGATGTGATTGAGCAGCGAGCCACAGCGTGAGCCTGCTTCGTTGAAGTGAACCGAGCCAGTCTCCCTCTGACTTGGGAAACGGCGAGCCAACTCAATCGCGCTGTGTCGAATGCCGGACTGTTTGCGACACACAGACGACATCAGAACGTTTTACGGCGTCTTCAATTCAAATGCTTTGTGAATCTGCAGAAGGCGGTTTCTCACGCAGATCGTCTATCAAATGAGTCCCGGAGTCTTTCAATTCATCCAAATTCACGGGTCAATTTCCACGGAATCCTGCCCGGAAAAATGCATCCCTGAACGTTTTTCCCCTAATTCGTGCAATACCCCAACCCATTTCCAAAACACAGGTTACGCCACCAAAACTCACGTTTCATGGCACGATTTCCGTTCCCGGGGTTGAACTTGAAGGAAACCGTCGTTAAGAATCAGTTGCTCGAAATGAGCGAGTCGGCATTGTGATGATGACATTGCCTGGATGGAATTTTGATGGAGTCTGTTGAGCCCAAGGATCTGGGCACCGGGGAGTAAAAGTGCGGACGTGAGTGTTCGCGGCTGATACAACCGAAACGAGACTTCCCTACCCTCAAAAGTTTTTCCGGATGGATTTGGTAACTTAATGCTCAGGTTCCACGAAATGCCTTCGTGGACGCCCCCAGCATGATGTCTGCGGGGTCGTGCGTGCGATTAACCCCACAGGTTACATGTGCCGCTCATCCAATGAATCGACGACCAATCGAGTCGTCTTGTACCCAGGCAGTATCGTGGACCTTACACCACTTCGATGGTGCAGGCACAGCTCCTTAGCAAACATCAGCGTGCAATTATTGCCGCTGATGTGCGGCAATATCGCGTCGCACAACTAACACTAATTACAAGATAAGATCAGTTATACCTGCGTTCTTACCCTGTCAGATTTGCAGTCATATCGACCGCAGTCGTGACAGTTGTTCGCACGTATGAATTTGGATGCATGATTGAGTCATAGTACAGCGAAACGGATTCGCTGTTGTGAGTGTGAGTGAAATCCGTCACGAACGTCGTGATCGGTCGTGGGCTGCTTGCCCACATTTTCAGAGTCCGCAGGAGTTTCGAGAATGATGAAATTGAAAATGGCGTTCGTCGTGTTGGCGTTGTCTCTGTTTGCCTCCCATGCTGAGGCACGAGGACATCGAATGATGCGACAGCAGGGCTATATGACCTATTACACAACAGGTTACAACACTGCAGTAACGCCAACTTCGACTGTCGCGACCCCTTCTAACGTCATCGTGCAGGCTAATGCTGCCCCCGTCGCTAACAACGTTGTTCAAACGAGCGGCGTGGTCCAGACAAGTGGTGTCGTTCAGACGAGTGGCGTGGTCAACCAGACTGGCACCGTCGTTCCGCCCGCCGGGACTGCAGCACACGGAAGCGCACAGTGGAAGGCCGAACAAAGCGCTCGCCTGGGAAGCGTTCAGCATCTGGGGGGTGGTTTTGGTGGCGGCAGCTACGAAGGAAACGGTTTTGGTGCCACTCCAGACCAGGCGATTCGTAATTCCTGCTTCTGGGGCCAGCGAACTCCCATCGAAATCGGTGTGGCTCGTGGTGCAAACGGCTATTACGCCACCATTTTCTACCGCTGATTCCATCCACTGGCGGTAATTCTGTCGCTTTACAGAGAGAATTCACGTTCTCTTGACGGTCCGCTCTGACCGTGGCAGTCGTCTGCCACGGTCAGGGTCGAACTGACTCAATGCTGGTCCATTTCAACGCCAGTCGCGTGCCAGCCAGATTACTGCCGTACGGTCCAGACTGCCTGTCAGAATCTGCAACCCATCAGGCGAGAACGCCACTGACGTGACATCGTTCTTGTGTCGGATCAACGTCAGGATTTCCGTAGCACGTCGAGCGGATGAAGCAGCTACAGTTGCGACCTGCGAGTCTGCCTCGGAATCCGTGACAAGCTTCGCATCCCAGAGTTTTGCAGAATCATCCGCGCTGCCGGTCAGGACTCGCAGCATATCGTGCGAGATTGCCACCGATGTGATTTCCTCGGTGTGCCCTTCAAAGATCAACTCTACTGTTCCCGTCGCCACGTCCCATAACCGGGCCGTCTTGTCCTTGCTCCCCGTGACCAGCTTTGCACCGTCCGTTGTGAATTCCAGGCAAACAACTCCCGCCTGATGTCCGCTGAACGTTCGAACGCATTCCTGCGTTCTGACACTCCACAATCTGGCTTTGCCATCCTCGGATGCCGTGGCAATCCATTCTCCATCGCCGGAAAAGGTTGCCGAGTTGATCGGACTGACCTGTTCATCGGGTCCACTGCGATTGACGAGAGTGAACACGACTTCTCCGGTGTCGATGTTCCAAAGCTTGGCGGTGCCGTCAGTACTGGCCGTCAGCAAGTGAGCGCTGTCTCGTGAAAAGACGGTGGAGTTGACTCGCCCTTTGTGTCCCTGCTCTCCTTCCAGCTTGCGAATGACGCGTTTCGTCTGGATGTCCCAGACGCGTGCCGTCTTATCCAGTCCTCCAGTGGCGATCCGCTTTCCGTTTGGCGAGAAGCGGGCCGATGCGACCGTCAGATGCTGGGAAAAGCTCTTTACAAGTGAGGGCTTCTGCGGGTTGCTCAAATCCCAAAGTAATGCGTCGCTCCCGCCGATGGTCACAATCTGGTGGCCATCAGGATGCAGTACAACCGACCGCAGATCGCTTCGTGAGGGACTGGAAAGCAGCTTGGTCACCTCTTGCTTCGGATCCGCCAGGCTCCAGGTCAAAACATCGCCGGTTTCGGAGTTGGCCGCATTGACGTACTCGCCCGACCCGGAAACGGAAATGGATTGTGCCGTACCGGCAAAGGGTGTCGAAGTCGCCAGCAACTTTCCGGTCGCCCCGTCCCAATACCGCAATGTTGATATCGCTTCAGTCTTACCTTCGCCGATCGACTTTTGCTCGGTGCAGCTGGTCACGATCCGATTAGTGGACGGAATAATTTGCATCGCGAGGACTGAATCGGGATGAGGCAACATGAGAGACTTGATCTCTTTTCCCGACTTCACATCCCACTGCATCACGGTGTTATCGTAACTTGCAGTCGCCAGACGAAGGCCATCCTCCAGGAAGGCCATCGCAGAGATCTTGTAGCGTCCATGTCCGTCGAGTCGTCCCACGACAGCGCCACTTTCCAGATCCCAAAGCCGGATGTGCCCCATGACATCCCCCGTGGCGAGCAGACGGTTATCCGGTGCGAATGCAACCGCTGTCACTTCCCAGTTATGACCGTTTTCATTGGAGAATGTTTTCAAATGCTCGCCGGTAGCGGCGTTCCACAATTGGGCAGACCAGAGGCTCTCGGATGGTTTGTCAGCGGAGGGAACCCGGCCTCCTCCGGTTGCAATCCACTGCAGGTTGTTAGAGATCGCAATCGCGGCGGCACGACCTGTGTTCTCGAGTAACAGACTTTGCCCCCCACGTTCGACATCCCAGACGCGCGCAGTATTGTCCGCCGCAGCGGTGAGAAGTTGCCGGCCATCCGGAAAGAACTGAGCCGATGAGACGAGAAACAGGTGTCCCTCTCGAAATTCATTCTTGGGGCGCACCTGACCCGAATCGGTCGCGTCGAACGCCTGATCATCCTTGCCGAATTCCTGCTCCAGCTTACCGCTCGCAGTATTCCAGATACGGGCCGAACGGTCGCCGCTGGCGGTCACAATCCATCTTTGATCGGGTGAGTATGATGCTGCAAGAACGGCATCGACATGCCCTTCGAACAAGGTCCTTACTTCGGTGAAGCTGTCAATAACCCATTCTCGGATTGTTCGGTCGTGGCTGGCCGATAGCAGCCTGTGTCCGTCCGGCAGGAACGACGACGACCGGACGACGCTACCGTGTCCGCGGATCTGCTTCTCCATTTCACGGGTCGCAATGTTCCAGATTCGGATCGTGTTGTCGTCGCCGCAACTGGCGAGATGATTTCCGTCCTTTGAGATGGCAAGCGAACGAACAGGCTTTATCTTGGCATCCGCATCCACCAGCCGAAATTCTTTAAACTTCGGTGTCGGAATGATCGCGTTTCTTGCCCTGACCTTATCTTGGAAAAGCCCGTCTTTCAGCGAATCAAAGCGGTAATCTTCGATCTCATCCGGCCGCCATAGAAGAATTCTTCCGTCCTGCCCGGCAGAGATCACAGCCGTACCGTCGCGAGTGAACTTCGCGGAGTAGACGGGACTTTTATCATGTCCGTGGAATTTTTTGGGCGTACCCTGACCAGTCAGATCGTAGACGATCGCTCGGGCATCCTGCCCGGCGGTCACAATCGAGGACTCGTCAGGAGAAAACTCCGCGGACCAGACCCACCCCGTCTGTTCGAAGAACGAGCGATCCAATGCCCCGGTGGCAACATTCCATATTCGAGCCGACTTATCCGAGGAACTCGTCAGGAGGGAATGCCCCTCTTTTGAGAACGAAACGCTCAGGACCGATCCTGTATGCCCCTCGAACTTACGACCAGCCACCGGCTTCATTTGGACCGAATCCCAAAGTTGCAGATATCCGTCTGGCCGACTGCAACCAATCGCCAGCAATAAACCATCAGGTGAAAATGCGAGCGCGTTCACCCGTCCGAAGTCATAATCCAGTGTGATCGCCTGCTGGGCTTCGCGACTCCAGATTTGCACCTGCCCGCTCGACCCGCCCGACGCAAAGCGATTCCCGGCGACATCAATGGCCAGCGCGTCGACCGGTTCTACGGCTGTGAAAACGGCCGCCGCCTGGCTGCATAAATAGTCCAGGCGTCCCCATTCCCAGTTCCGCAGATCCCGTTTATCGCCGGCACCAGGCCGACAGTCATTCAGGGTCTTACGAGCGGCATCGAAGGCGTTTTTCTCGATCTGCGAGGCTGCCAGTCCGATCCGCGCAATATAGGCCTGGTACTCTTCGGCTTCTTTCGCCTCCGTCGCCCGGCGTTCTGAATCGCGGGCGATTTTTTCGGCTTCGCGGGCTTCTCTGGCCGAGACAATCGCATGAGCTTCGGAAATTTTGGCGTTTGCTTCCGAAGCCTTCGCCTTCGCCTCCGAGGCAATCGCTTCTGCTTCTGCTGTTCGGGCAGTCGCTTCCGACGAGAGCGCCTTTTGCTCGGCGATACGGGCCTGAGCTTCTGACTCGAGTGCTTTTTCTTTCTGCTGATTGATGAGGATTGATGCCCCCACCACCAGCACAAAGACCGACGCCGCAAGGCCTGCTGCAAGTCGTCTCAGCAGGACCAGTCGCCGATGCCTCGCCTCTCGTTCTTTCTGCGCGGCGATTAACTTTCCGCGAAGTGCATCGTGATCAGAATTCGTCTTGTCCAATAGCGAAAGGCTGAGGTCCAGGTCCCCTTTCTGAAAGGCGCACTCGGCATAGTCCAATTTCGCTCGTGCCAGTCCCGCTACCGCTGCACGGTTCGCACTCCACAATTCAATCGCCTGCTGATATCCAAAAACAGCCCGCGAGAAGCTTTCATAATTGTTCGACTCATTCGCTTGCTTCAGGTCTGCATCAGCATGATTTGAAAGCAGAACACTTTCCGAATGCGACTGATATTCTCTGATGGCTGCCTGAAACTGTTTGACATCGGGAAAGCGGTCTTCAGGACGGGTTGCCATGGCGCGCATGGCAATATCCATCAGTTCTCCCTTTTTGTCGGTCGGAGTAATCTCGTTTCGGGCCGCTGCCATCAGGCACTTCATCGCATTTTTTGCGACGTGTGGCGGGGTTCCCGTCAAAATCTCAAACAACATGGCTCCGAGCAGATAAACGTCGCTCGCCGGGCCGATCCGTTCAATGGGACCTGTAGTCATCTCCGGCGCCATATAGGCGGGAGTTCCCCCCATGGTGTTTGTTTCAGTGATACTGCTCGACTTCCGGAACGTCTTGGAAGGTTGAGCCAACCCCCAATCCATCACCAGCACTTCACCGAACTCACCGAGCATGACGTTCTCGGGTTTCAGGTCACGATGCACCACCCCCCGCGCGTGGGCGAACCCCACCGCGTCGGCTATCTTCATCAGGATTTCAAGGTTTTCCGGGATCGACTTCTGTTTGATGACTTTCAGCCAGGGGGTCCCCTGAACTTTTTTCATCGAATAAAACAGGGCCCCTTCCGAATTCGCACCGACGTCATAAATAGGCACAATGTTCGGATGGTCCAGTTCTCCCGTGACAACCGCTTCGGCGAGAAACTTGGCCCGCTGCTTCTGATTCTCCGCAGTCTTTGGTTTCAACATTTTGACCGCCACGTTTCGGTCGATCGACGTTTGGCGAGCGTCGTAAACGATCCCCATTCCCCCTTCGCCGAGAACTTTCAGAAGCTCATACTCGGGGTCTTCCTCCTTGCTGCGGGTTCCCCCTCCAGTGCGAGGCGCAACGTCAGAGAAGGCTTTGGTTTTGATGACGAGTGTCTGTTTTTGCTGCGGGACTGGGTTTCCCTTCTTGGGCGTCCCCGGAGTAGCGACGGTCGGACTGTTTGGTGATGGGAAAAAGGGCTGACTTGGCACGGCTTCTTCGAGCGGTCCCCAAAGCGACTCGACCGTTTTCATCAGTCTTTCCGGCACTTCGTCGGAGATGAACGTCTTGTCAGCGTCCGCACCATCATCGATCCCGTTCGCCGTCTCGACGACGTAGGTGCGCATGTGAATTTCGATGTCATCTGTCTTCAGATGCCCACCGAAACCATCCTCAGAAACGAATGTCTTGTCAGCATCATCTTCGGCCCCCCCGAATTCTCCGTCACTTTGCTCTGTTGCCAGAATTGCTTCCGGCACGTCATCGGAAATAAAGGTCGCCCCAAGATCGTTTTCGTGTTGTTCCTGCTGATCCGTTTCGACGGTGGCATTCGAGTTTGCAACGTCATTGGCCGAGTCAACAGTCGCTGCCGCTCCGCCGTCTTCGCCACTCAAGTCTTCATCCGCCGAAACGGCTGTCGCTCGGGTCCAGTCCTCACCCGTATCAGGGATACTGTCGGCCGTCACGAACTCTTCGGACATGATTGTCGCGGCGTTTCCCAGTTCTTCCCGCTCCTGGGGATCTTCGATAGAGTCCTCTCGGGTCTTGTCGAGGCGAATGGGTTCCGATGGAATTCGACTGGGCTGTGACGCGTCGCGCACCTGCTTGTCGAAATACTTCTTCGAACCCAGACCGATTGAGCCCTCGTCATCAATACTCAGCGAGCGATTGCAGTGAGAACAAACTCCGCTGAGTAAGTCCTGCCCATGGACCTTCCGGCTGCAGTGGGGACATTTGATCATTAGATCCCCTCCTCTTTTGAGGTCCATTTTCGCATCAGTCGCGCCGCGCGATTCAGTTGAACCCCACCGGTCTTTGCCGCAGTCGTCCCGGCAGACGGCATCCCCGTCCGCTGCGCGCCCGCAAGAGTGGAGGCGACCCCAAATAGCGCCAGCGAACTACCCAACCTGGTTACCCTGGTATCGTTGTCGAGTTCAGCCTGCTGTTCGTCAGAAGTCGCATCGTGATGGTCGTATGCCGCATTCACTGGTTCAGATTCCGATTGATGCAGGTGAAGAGCTGCTTTTTTCAACAGACGTCGTCCGGGATTGAAGGCAAACTGAGAACCCTCGTTTTCACCCCTGAACTCCTGAGATTCCGACCGGGGGCTCGGGGCGACGTTCTGATTTCCCTCAACCGGGTAATTCCGCTGAGGGAAGAAACTCCCTTCGATTGCGGGATCAAGGGGATCATCATTTTCGGGAACGAGTGCATCGGCAGGATCGTGTCCGGTGGTACCCCCGTCTGGTGCGTCTGTCTCAGTAGTCGATGATTTCCCGGACCGAAGCGACTCGGGCATGACATCGTCGAGCATCGGCTCGGTTCCATCGGCGATGGCTCCATTCACAATTTCAAACTCGATGACCAGCCGCTTAACAGTTTCACCCGGTTCCTGCAGTTGAACGCGATACCGGCCGTCGGGAATTGATTCGATCAATTCGGGATCGAAGATCTGCTCCAGGAAATCCTCGGTCAGCTCGATCCCCTCATCAAATTCCCAGCCCGTTCCATCCGCGTTGCGTTTGCCAATCTCAAAGAAGACCTTGCGTCGCGGGGAAAGACCCAGCCCCTCTTTCTCGGCGACAGGCACAATCTCGAGAGCCACCGTCGGAGTATGCGAGGAGACCTGCTGGATGTCCCACACTCGCTGGGGTTCAGGAAAATGAAGCAACTCGACTCGTGGAGTCAGGTCAAAAATGAACGACCCCAGACCTTCACCGGGGACAGGGGCGTAGCCCCGTAAAGTCGTGAAGTCCAGACTGCCCAGAGCATTGTTCGTTGTCGTATTGCGACCGTAGACGTGAATCAGCGGATCAGCGATCACTGTCACGTCAATCGGGATCGGGGCGGAAGGGTTATCCTTGTTTGGATTCGCATTGTAAAAGTGAGTGAAGAGGAACTCACCAGGATCCTCAAAGACGGCGGTCGTCGTGGTCCCGTCGTTCCAGTTCACAATGATGGTGAAGTTGTGCTCGCCGGGTCGACCAAACTCGCCCGTGATCGTTGCAATTCCCCCCGCGGTGATTTGCGGTGTCTGAAGATTCACAAATCGAGGAGGCGCGTCGATGATCGATCCGGTTCCCGACTGCACCACCACATCCTGCCAGAAGTTGACACGGTTCCCGGAATGAATCGTGATGACGCCACTTCCCTCGGACCGAATATCCGCATCAACCCCCGTGTCAAACAGGTTAATACTGTCACCTGCAATGAGATCGATATTCCCGCTCCCACCAGTTGCCAGCACAGGTGCCGTGACAACAAGTCCGGAAAAATTCCCCAATGCCGTAATCGAGAGATTTCCACCCGAGGCATTCTGAACGGTAGACGAAACGTTGATGGTCGCCGTGTTGGAAATCATCAGGTTTCCGGAGACTGCTCCCAGAACGGAGATTCCGTCCACGCCATCCGACGTGACGATATTGAGAATTCTGCCCGAGACATTGCGAATCTGCAGGTTCCCCGACTCGGTATTCGTCGCGGCCAGATTCGACACATTGGTCACGAGCGGCGCACTGCTCCCAATCCCGGTGACAGCTCGCATAACGAGTGTCTCTGCAGCGATATGAAGATTGGCTGAATTCCCTCCCGCAGCAATTTCCCGGGCAGTCGATTCCAGCGAGACGAACGAGTCACCGCTGGTAAGGGCCGAGATCTGGCCGACAGTGATTGTCTGGTTTGCGACCAGACGTACTTCACCGTCGTTGTGCTGAGTCAGGTTGTCGACTCTGATCGAATCTCTCTCGATCATGTGAATCCGGGTATTAGTACCCGACAAGGGGTTTGAGGAAGCACCGTTCGTCAGGTTCAGCACATCCAGATCGACATTGATGGGCTGCAGTGCTCCGACGCCGACCGCGGTTTGAATGGTTGTCACAGCCCCCGCCGCATCGGCGATCAGGTTATCTCCCGCCGAGTTGCCTCCGTTGACGAGACTTCCTGATGTACTGACAAGTCGAAGTGCATTCGCGGTCGCATTCAGCGTTTCAACCTGTCCCAGCGTGATATCCTGGTCAGCCAGCAGAGCGATCGTCCCGGAACCGGATCGGATGGTCGCGCCGTCCTGCATCAGGATCTTTCCGCTCGTGCCATTTCCGACCTGATTGCTGTCTGCCACGACCTCGACATCGCCACCCGCCGAGGCAACGGGTGCCGTTGCATCGATCAGAACATCGCGAGAGGCCCTGAGACTGATATCGCCTCCCGCAGTCGTCACAGCGGCCTTGAGAACCAGGTCCGAGGCAGTACCCTCTGCGGACAGGAGAACGTTCCCGGTTGTGGCCGTAACGCCGGATCCACCTGCAGTTATGGTCGTCGTTCCAGCGGAACGGATGGCGACATTCCCGGCCCCTTGTTGATCGACACGATGCAATTGCAGGTCGCTGACTTCGCGAATCCGGATGTCACCCGCCGCGGAATTGACGATATCAAGGGCGTTCACGCGAGTCACCAGGGAGGGGTCGCCACCGGTGGGTGACGTGGTCCCGATTCCATTCACCGCTCGCAGGGTCACCACGCCGCCGAGGGTTTCATTAACCAGATTTTCGCCTGTGGCTGACCCATTCCGAATTTCGCCCGTGTGTGAAGTAATCCGAATGGCATCGACCGTGCCGTTCGCCGTCTTCACCTGTCCGAGCGTCACATTCTGCTGAACGTCAATTTCCACTCGTCCCGACCCCGCGTCGATCAGGCTGCCACTCGCCATCAGCAGGGCCCCAGTTCCGTCGATCCCGTTCCCCGTCGTCACCAGCACGTCACCGGTGGTCGAGAGGATTTTGCCAGCGGCGCCGAATGTTGTATCTCGGGTCGTGTCGAGCGTCATCGATCCACTGGCCGTTGCCAGCGTTCCGCGGATCTGCGTGTCACGTGCCACAGAGAGCTGCATCGCACCGGCTTCGGTAGCCAGCCTCCCGGCTGCGCTGATCTCCAGGTCCGCTCCAACTTGAGCGGTGAGTTCATGGTCGGCATCGAGTTGGAACGAGCCATTCACAATGATGCTTCCCGCCGTCTTCCAGAGATAATGACTCGACTGCGTGAGTGGCCCATCAGTCCCGACTTTAATTCCCGCAGTCTGATTGCCAGAGCCAATCACGACTGTCTGAGCGTGAACGACATCCAGTTGAGCGTCGGTAAAGTTCAAGTCCTGCGAGGCATCCTCCAGACCAATGGATGTTCCTGCAGAGAGCGTCTGAATCGTGAGCGTGGCACCATTCGCGTTCACGAAAGTGGTGGGCAAGAGGATCGCGTCAGCAGTCAACGTGATATCCCGCCCATGCGTATCGAGGGAGGACGTCGCCGCGTCGAAGCGAAGGGAGGCCCCGGTAAACTGGAATCCATCGTTCGTCCCGGCAATTGCACCGTACGTATTGACCGCTCCACGAAATCGGCTGACCCCACTTCCCTGAAGCTGCTGATAGGTCCACGAATTCAGTGAACCATCAAACCGAACGTCGTTAGCAGAGACAATGAGGACCTCTCCCAGCCTGACAGTATTCCCCACATGTCCCGTCACCTGGATTTGACCGGTCCCTGCGTCGAGCGTCAGTTTCTGATTGAACGCCGATGTTCCATTGATCGTCCCCGAAACAGTGATATCGCCTGAACCGCCGGTACTGATCTCGATACCACTCGCCAGTCTCACCGGACCACTGATCGCGACGTTCCCTTGCGATGTGGTAATATTGGCATTGGCTACCAGCGTTCCCACCTCGATCAGCACACCTCCACTGCCCGAAATGATCTCGGCCGCAGAGGACTGCGTCGTGGTACCGATCGATTTGATCGAGACAGAATTCTCGCCCGTCAGTTGGGCGTCTACAGAAACCGTCGTCCCTGCCGACAGTTTTAAGTCCCGCCCCGCTTCAAGCGGCGCCCCCGCTGCGACAGTCAGGCCGGACGCGGTCGAGTCGAGGATGATGTCATTTTCCGCCTGAATCGATTGTCCAACGGAGATTGGTCCCGCAGCGATATACTCGACGCTTCCACCACTCGCGACGGTGGCGAGTTGCTCAATCGAACCACTGGACGTAACAGAGACGGAGCCAGTTGTCTCGACGCGACCGCCAAACACGACGCTTTGGGACGCCTGCTCAATCGTCACGCTCTCGACCGAGATTGCAGACAAACGAACGTTCTCTGCCTGCTTGACCCTGAACTCCCCGCCTCCACTGATCTCAGCTTGAGCCGTGACGTCCCCGGTCCCCGCGGCTGAAAGAGTCAGATCATGGCCGTTGGTTGCGACCGTGGATGACAGCAGGATATTGCCACTCGACGTCGTCTCCATCGTCACCGAATTCAACAACTCCAGACGGTCTCGAATCGTTTGATTCCCCGTCGTCGTCACGTTGGCATTCAACTGCGTCGACCCGGGAAAATCGGTGGTCAGAAATGCCAATCCCGTATTTCCGCCGACCGTCCCGTCGAACCGCGTGCCCCCCGACGTCACAGCAGTCAGCCCAAATCGGCCGTCAACCGTTTTGCCAAACTGAATCGTATCGCCGCCACTGCTGGTCAGTCTCACATTTCCCGTCAACACCACAGCGTCGCGGAACTCGATTGCACCTGAGGTCGTGAAATTTCCGTTGAGACGGGTTACCCCCTCGCTGTCGGTCGTCAGCGAGGTCAACGGAGTGGCCTCACCAACCCCTCCATTAAATAGCGTCACGCCCGACGTGTTCACGGTCAACCCGTAAGGACCGTTCACTGAGCGCTGGAATGCGACCGTCCCGCCGCTTGTGCTGGTGATGATCGTGTTGGCCATGAGACTGACGTCATCATCGAACTTCACATCTCCACTGGCTGTAATTCCTCCGTTGATGCGAGTCGATCCGGCCCCTTCCGTCGTCAACGAGGTCAGTGCGATCTGTCCACCGACAGCCCCCATAAACGTTTTCTGGCCGGCACTGCTGACTCTTAAGCGGTGGGCTCCATCGATCGTCGAGGCAAAACCAACATCCTTTCCGGTCGTGCTGGTCAGGGTCGCGTCACCTTCCAGCCTGACAGCATCATGGAACTGAATTCCCCCGGCGGTGGTGATATCCGCATGAACCTGCGTCGATCCACCGGAATCGGTCGTCAGCGATGCAAGCGGGCTGATGCCCCCCACGACTCCGCCAAACGTCGTGACACCCGCCGTATTGACGGTGAGGTGATGCGGTCCATCAACCTGTTTCGCAAAGTTGATCGCCCCCCCGGTTTGACTGGTCAGAGCGGCATCGCCGAGCAACCTGACCGAATCATTCAGGCGAATCGAATCGACGACCGTGACACCCGCGAAGAATTCCGTCGTACCGGGGCTGTCCGTTGTCAGCGAGCGGAGCGCGGCGGTTGTACCGACGGCACCACCGAAACGAGTCCCCCCTGCCGTCTCAACGTTCAAGTCGAACGGACCGTCAAGCGTTCGCTGGAACTGAATATCACCGCTGGCGGTACTGGAGATCGTAATCGAGTCGCTGAGTGTGATGGGGCCGTCAATCGTGATATTCCCCACCGATGTCAGATCCCCGCTCAGATCCACACGCGCGGATGTCACCGCGATGCCGCGGGCGCCCGTCTGCACCTGCCGGAGGGAAGTCGTTCCCGCACTGGAAACGACAAACTTATCGAGCGCCCGTGCGACCCCCACGTTTTGCAGCGAAACAATTCCGCTGCCAGCGGTCAGTGTGAGCTGGCGCGCGTTCGCAATCTGATCTGCATTCACAGGGCTATTAAACATGATATTCCCGTCGCTCCCCGTGGCGACGTTCGTGTCGATGGTGACATTCGCAGTGAGGTTCACGGCAGACGTTCCGGTCACCACGACGTTTCCACCTGTAGGCCCGTGATTGGTGGAAATATTCGCACCAAGATTCACCGTCTCGGCTGTGACGTTGAGATTCCCTTCTGCCGTAGTAGATCCGAGGTTGAGCACGGTGTTCAAGTGAATCACATCGGTACCAATCCCCCCATCGATCGACAACGACGCGCGGAAGCCTGAGTTCACCGACGAAACGGTGATGGCATCATGACCGGCACCACCGGCGATGGTCAGTAGCTTCGTCGGATTCACGAATGTGATGGACCCAGCGTTGTCAGATGAAATCGTCAAAACATTGCCGGTGGCAACGACTTCAATGTTCTCGGATCCGGATGTCCCCGTGAAAGTGCGGTTTTCCGCCGTCAGCGAATCGACGACGGTCGTCTCGACGCTGTGATACGTCATCTGCTGGTTGCCACTGACGATCACGTCACCGGATGTCGCGTCTCCGAAGGAATGTGTGACGGAACCAAACGTGGAACCACCGGTCAGAGCGAAACTGTCCCCCGCGGATGACATTGTTCCTCCGTCGTAGTGGACGGATCGGGAGAAATCTCCCAACGAGAAATCAACGGTCAACGAGTCATCGCCACCATAAGTGTTGACGAACACCTGCGTTCCCGGAATCGCTGAGAAGGGGACGCGGATCGTGTGCAAATCCGGCGAGATGACCGCCCCGGGGATGTCTGTTGTGAACAGATTCACCGGATCATGAATGATGTACTGCCCGTTGGCGACGTCCGACTGAATTGTCAGCCGGTCATTATTCCCGCCGACCATCGAGTCGGACACAACCAGATTTCCCAAGGAATCCAGCGTGACATTTGTCGGGGTCGCCACAACGGTCAGTACAATGTCATGACCACTGTTTCCCCCGGTGTAGCTGATCGAAAATGTCGTCGCAGCAACATGGAAGGTAGCCCCTTCCGGCAGGTTCTTGAAGGTCCCAATGATCGCAGAGGAACCGGTATTACTAAGCAAGGTGAACTTGTCCCCCACCGTCAGGGACGTTCCGAGATCCAGATCCAGCGACGCGTCCGCCAGTGAAACGGGACCCGACGCTTCGATCTGACTGTAGCCCGTCCCGGGGGCGAGACCATTGATCACGACGTGCAGTGTCGCATCCCCGTTCAGCGACAGGGAAGTGGTATCAAGGAGACTGGTACCGAGAACGAGCGAACCACTGCCGGACACGCTGGCGACGGTTTCAGAAAAATTCTGCAGGTTCAATGTGGCGGCAGTTCCCACATCCACGGAACTTGAATTGTTGATCCGCTCGCTTCCCCCCAGCAGGAATTCACCTTCCACCAGATGAATCGTGCCAGCCCCGGCACTTAATCCCGTCGGTGCGATTGTCACCGTATCGAATTCACTGAGAAACTGCCCCGCATTCGTGTTCGACATGATCGTCGTCAGAAATGTCGCATTCATCCGCAACGGATGGTCACTGGTCCCGATCCCGCTCCCCGCGTAAATCGAGACCGTATGTGCAGACAGATCAAGACCCGATGCATCCGCGAAGACCGCCCCGCCCCCGCCCGTACGGAGGATCAGGTTGCCGGCCTCAAGACTTAGCGAACCACCCTCAAAAGCGATCTGGTGGTTGCCTGTCTGAAGAGTCACATCCATGTCCCCTGCAAAGACAATCGCGGCGGTGATTTCAATGTCACCCGTGCGGTTGCTTCCGATGATCAGGGTGTCCGCATGGATATTCGACAGTTCCGTGGCCGACAGGCCCAGATAGTCAGGCCCATCAAGGTCGGTGCCAAGGTTGATCAACCGACCCGCAGGAGGGGCTGGTGGCAACAGAGGGATCGCATTCGGGGCCAGCGACACAATTTGTCCGTCGGCCGTCACGGTTCCGTCCAGGTCCATCCGGTTTGCAGTGATCATGACTCCGCCGGACAGGGACTGGATGTCTGCCGAGGATTCGATCACAAACATCCCCGAACTTCCCCCTGCGGATACGACGATGCCATTGCCTGCCTGCACGTCGTGAGCAGCAGCTCCATCAGTCACGGTCACGTGCGAAGCACCGCTCAGATTGATCCGCCCGGTCGCAAAAAGTTGTTGCACAACCAAGTCATGGTCAGCGGAGAGGATGATGTTGAGTTGATCGGTCGTGGAATTCGGATCATCGGCCGTAAGACTTCCATTCCCTGCAATCTGGATATCGTTGCTGGCAAGAATCGTCGCGGGACCGGCATGGACATTGACCGCTGATTGGAAAGTGACGTTATCGACGGAGTTGTGAACGGTCAGACTACCGACATCCAGCGTGTTAGTCCCCTCGAAAAAGACCGACTGCGTTCCCACCGCCCCCGTAATCTCGATCGAATCCACCTGGGACGCCAGGAACGAGGTTGTCTGGTTGTGCTGATCCGTCACCAGAATCGAGGCGACACCCTGATCGTTCTGGACGACCGAGATTTTGGCGGTATCGCCAGTCGACGTCATGGAAACGTCCAGAACGCCGCCGGCCAGCACGGGCGTGACGGAGAGGACTCGACGCTCTTCCAGCTTGAGGCTTGAGAGGCGAGCGGCAAATTCGAATGAGGGAGATAACGGGACCGAACCGGCTGTCGATCTGGTGTCGAGCCAGTTCCAAAACCAATCTGCAATCTGCATGAAAACCTACCTCAGCCGCTCAGCCGGCGCTTTCCATTCGTTACGGCGTTTCCTGCCGCACCCGCACAAATTGGAACTCGATTACACTCGGAATCTAGTACCATTTGACGTGAAGCTAGCAGTTCAGGTGGCGTTCGATTTTCACAATCTTCGTCGCCTGTAGCGTTTATGCGCTAGAGAGATCGCCGTTTGCCGAGAATGCCAACTACCTGTCTCTTTTGAATACGCCAGATCTTACTGGTTACGCAGGTTGAATCGCGAGAAAATTCCAGCAGAATCGGCCCGAGAACGACCTCGCCATGCCAGAAGCTCACCGAAGAACTGGTACCTTCCCACGTGCCGCGACCACGTTCACCTTTGTTGCAGGGCATTCCCCTTCAGGTGGCGAAAGATCTCTCGCCATTTTGGGTGTTCCGCTGCGGGGCAGCGGTCGCGATGTCTGGAAAGAGTAGTCCGACACGGGTTCTAACGATTTTGACGAAGTTTCCTGTGGTACCGCCCGGATTCTGTCCGATGAACATGGTGAGCGTTCTCGCGTGACTTGGAACCCATTCGCCGCGTACCGCTTACTCACTGAAAAAATCAGGTTCGTGAATGACCCTGATACCGTCATTCTAGGAGAATGTAGATGCGAAGCGCGATTCTGGCTCTGTTGATTGTTGCGGCGGCGTTCACAGTGGGAGGAGCTTCGGCACAAGCCGCAGGTGAAGGGCAGCCTTCCGACTGGGGCCGCTTCAACTACTACCCTTACGTCTACTACCCACACAACTTCCAGGCTCCCCAGCAGTACAACAGCCTGTACCACCGGTATCCACAAGCTCGCCAGATCCCGGTCTACAATAAAGGCTGGTACAACTTCTACCCCGAAAAGCGTCCCTACCACAGTGGACACCACTTCGTTCTCGACGTGTTCTAAACCCACGCTGGGTTTGAGCAGGACGTTCTGACGGGAACGTGACTCGATGAAAGCCGGGGCAACAAAAACTTCACCTTGCCCCGGTCCTCACCCGCTCGACATCCATTCGCCACGGAAGAAGAAACCTTCCGGTTCGGCGGCAGCGGGTCATGACTGGACTGCGAGAGAACGACTCGTCCACAGCGACGGTCGTGCCCGCCTCCAGCCACGATAGAGATCCGATTCGGAAGCGATTGCGCACGGGGGGGAGTGTAGTCGCTTCTGAATCGTTCTCTGTTGTGACAGGTCAGGCCGAATGGCCGAACTCGATCAGCGCGTCGTTCTGCGGTCCGCACCGCCTTCTCGCAAATTCACCGCACGTCAGCGAAGGGCTTTGAGAGCACTCAGCCGCATCGCGTTCACAGACGGAATCAGGCCACCGAAAAAGCCCATCGCCAGGGCAAGCAACATGCCGACCGCAATCGTGCTGGGATCGACTGTCAGGCGCAGAACAACAAACTTGCCCCCTCCCCCTGGTCCACCTGTCACGATGCTGTTGGCGGTGAAGCCGTCACACAACGATCCGATGGCGCAACCGATCGCTCCTCCGATCAGTGCCAGTACCAACGATTCCAGCAGGAACGAGACGAGGATCTGCCAGCGTCGAAAGCCCAGCAGACGCAGCACGCCGATGTCTTTTGTTCGCTGACTGATCGCAGCGAACATGGTATTCATCACGCCGAACAGGCCCCCCATCGACATGATCAAGGCAACGACCATCGCCATCCCGAGGAACTGAACGTTGGTCGCCGAGAGATTCGCAAAGTACGTCTGTTCGACCTGCGGGCTGATCGTCGCCTGCTTGTACTCATTCGCAAAATATTCCTTGAGCAGTTCGGCCCCCCACTGTGCTTCGGAGTATTGTTCCTGAACTTTCTTCAGTTTGGGTTTAGGAGCGGTCTTGTCGGTGGCATACAGGGCTGCCGCCTCATCATAGGCCTTCTGCGCAGCCAGTTTTCGGTCTTCGATCAGCTTCTGTCGCTGATCTTTGCGGTAGTTAGGGTCGGCCCGCACACAGAAGGTCGTGTAATTGGACTTTCCGAACAAAGGTCCGACCTGCGATTGACGTGTCCAGACCTCGGAGTCGTAAACGGTACCGGAGGAGGCAAAGATTCCCGTCACGTACCAGACGCGATCACCGATCTGAAAGGTATCACCGGCTTCCAGGCGATCCTTGTTTTTCGCCTGCTGACGCATCTCTTCCGTTCGGTCGTTTCCCAGTTCACGTGCGATCCCCGCGCCGAGCATGGCTTCGATCGCGGTGTCTCCCTTGTCATTAATCTCGCGAACGCCTGCCTCAGAGAACCAGTCACCGCCCGGCATCAGTTTCAGACCATGGACTTTGGCCGACATCGCAGGATCGTCGACACCGCGCACTTGCAGGAATCGGCGTTTTTCCTGGCCGGTTTTGGCATCAGTAATCTGCTGGGAAATCCCCAGATACGTCTCTCGACTGACAAGGGATCGCCCCTCTTCGTCGCGAGCCACCCCTTCCTGCGTCTCGATCTCGGTGGCATCCGCAAAGCCCAGATTGCTGAACGCTTCGTCTGTCGAACCTTCCGACATGATCAGCACATTGCCCGGTTGACCGCTGGATTCGGTCATGGAATACATTCCATTCACGAAGGCCAGCAGCACAATCTGGATCCCGATCACCAGCGTGAATGCCCCGACCATGAACAGGGTCGTCAGCCAGCGTGTTTTGAGGTTCATCAGATTGTAACTGAGTGGGACCTTGCCAATCACGAGCAGAAGCAGCAGAAGAATTCCGGCTCCGGCGAAGATGCCCTTCATGACCGGCGACGAGTTGCCAAAGACCTGCCAGGGTGCGGCGGCAAACAAATAAGCTGCAAACATCAAAAACCTCGGAGATTGAGGAATAAGTCAAAGGCTTATGCGGGTGACAGTGGCGAAGCGAACCGGGTCGCTCAGGCAACTTTCGAGAAAACGTCCGAGACACGCACACCGCGGGCAGTGATCGCGGGGACGAAACTTCCCGCAAAGGCGGTCGCGGCACCCATCCCGGCCCCCCACCACAAACAGTCGATCGGAACGGCAAAGCTGGGGAAGAACGCAATCGGGAACGGAAGACCACCCCAGATACCGTTAATCACGCCATAGGCCAGTCCGGCACTGAGCAGTCCGGATAACGTTCCGATCAACAGCGCCTCGCCAAGAACCAGTGTCAGGATCTGCCAGGGGAGAAACCCCAGCACTTTCAGCACCGCAAATTCAGTCCGGCGTTCACGCACACTGATACTGATCGCGTTCGAAATCACCAGTGCCAGCACCATCATGCAGGCGGGAGCCAGCAACCAGCGAACACCCCAGATAATGTCCCGATAGGCATCCAGAAACGAGGAAATCCCCGTCGACGAGGTCTCACATTTGACAGGCGGATTCGTGTACGAAGGGGCGGTCAGAATCTGCTCGGTCAGCTTGTTGAACGAAACTCGATCGGGAACACGCAGCCAGACGAGACTGAGTGTTTTATCCGCCAGAGGATGAGGCTTATTCCCATTCGTCAACTTGTAGGCATCCATCTGCGCCTCGAAATATTCACGATTGATGATGGCGCTGTCCGTGTACTGTGTCGCTTCCTTCGGAAATGTCCCGACGATTTCCATTTCCAGATTAATGTCGCGGTAGTTGCGGCTGTATCCGGTGATTCGATCACCAATCCGCTTTTTCATCTTCTCGAGTCGTCCCGGACCAATGATCACACCATTGCGAATCTC
The DNA here is from genome assembly GCF_041860085.1 of Schlesneria sp. DSM 10557. Lineage (NCBI taxonomy): Bacteria > Pseudomonadati > Planctomycetota > Planctomycetia > Planctomycetales > Planctomycetaceae > Schlesneria > Schlesneria sp. DSM 10557. The sequence continues at coordinate 6,764,464 of NZ_CP124747.1, read as the reverse complement.
GTTCATCCTCTTGATCCCTGCGATCAGAGGGGCGGCCTGCTCGTCAGTCAAAACATCGATGCCGTCCAGCATCGTACGAGCTTTTTCGGGTTCCATGATGAACGCGAAGAACAGGTTCTCGTAGCCCCGTTTCGCGGGATTGGATTCTGTTGAGCCGACGAAAAAGCCCCAGCTCATGGAATCCTGCGGCCGGACTGCATTCGGATCGTTGGGATCTGCGGCCCCTTCAGACAATCCCGCCGCGTAGGAGTAAGGAAGCAGGCTGGGTGCCTGCCACTTCTCCGTGACGATCGCCTTGATATTGGCACTCTTTTCCTTCGTGACATAGTCGAGCGTCGTGAGAACGGTGAAGACCAGTGTCACGACAAGCACCAGCATCATCGTTCCGAGCGACGTCAGAATCGTACGCACGGGATTGCGAGCGATATTCTCAAACACGAGTACTAAAAATTTCATGGCGGGGTCCCACGATTATTACAGCGAATCTTGCGATTAGCTGATCATTCGAATGGAGAGAGACAGTCGACTCGGGGCGATGGGGCAATCGGATCCGGCCCTTGCGTCGACGAAAAAGAGTCAGCACTGCAGATCAGACCTGACCGACTTCCTGCACGGTCTGCGAAGCAAGTCGACCTTTCTCCAGATGAACCAGGCGATCGGCCCGATCCGCCGCGCGCGGGTCGTGGGTCACCATGACGATGGTCTTATTGAGTGACTCTTTGAGTTCGACGAGCAAGTTCAGAATCTCGTCCGCCGACTTCGCATCAAGGTCCCCGGTCGGTTCGTCCGCGACGATCAGGGCGGGATCGGTCACAATCGCGCGTGCGATCCCGACGCGCTGCTGTTGTCCCCCGGACAACTGCCCCGGGCGATGCCACATGCGGTCTTTCAACCCGACAATTTCCAAGGCCGTCGTCACCTGCTGCTTTCGTTGTGATGCCGACAGGGGTAGCAGCAGCAGGGGAAGCTCGACATTTCGAAACGCCGACAGAACCGGCAACAGGTGGTAAAACTGGAAGATGAATCCGAGACTTCGGGTTCGCCAGCCGGCAAGTTGCCCTTCCGACATCCGCGAGATCTCTTCTCCCTGCACGCGAATGCTGCCTGACGTCGGTCGATCCAGACCGGCAATCAGGTTGAGCAGCGTTGTCTTGCCAGAGCCCGACGGCCCCATCAGTGAAACGAACTCTCCTTGCTGAACGACCAGATTGAGGCCATTCAGAACGTCCAGTAGTTCGCTTCCTCGCCGAAATGACTTATGAACATCCTGGACTTCGACGCACGGATCAGACGACGACATGAGCAATTCCTTGCTGGCGAAAGAAACCCGATCCCCGCTGGATGCATTCGCAGAATCCATTCCTCACGGGGGACGTCAGGTTTTGGTGAGTTCTCTCGTTGTGAACAGTATGGTCTGAAAGGCAGTTAGAGAGTGAGCCGTCGGGGGCATCGAGCCCGTATCAGGATTGTCTGCTACGTCTCTGGTGGCCCCTCAGTCAGGCCGGGATCAACATCCCCCGTCTCGGGAGCAGGGTCAGAGAACGCAGCCGGTTCCTCTTCTTCAACCAGATCGGCGTAGAATTTCACGAGGGCTCCCATCTCGGGCCTCAAATACTGCCCTTCCTCTTCAGGAGGAACTTTCAACCGGACACGGACCGGGACAGCTCCCTTGGCACGGTCGGCGATGGGCATCAGCCGTGAGACGACACCGTCATAATACCGGTCCATGAAGGCTTCAGGCTGAACGCGACACCGCTGGCCTTTTCTCACCTTGGAAATTTCCCGCTCCTGCACAGAGAGCTCGACCTCCAGTTTGGAGAGATCCGCCATGTCACACAGACTGAAGGAACCATTGAAGGCAACCGGATTCACCAGGTTTCCCAGTTCCGCATTCTTTTTCAGAACGGTGCCGGAAATCGGAGCCACGATGATGCAATTATCCAGTCGCCACTTGGCGCGTCGCACTTCGGCTTCCGCCTGCCTGACCTGAGCTTCTGCAGCACGTTTTCGTTCCGGACGCGGTCCGTCGATCATGAGCTGTGCGGTCGCGGCCAACTTGTCGACCCGTTTTCTGAGCATCTGATACTGGGACTGAGCCGTTTCAAAGTCTTGTCGATTGCCGAAGCCATTCGTCAGCAGGTCCTTCGCCCGTTTGTAGTCTCGTTCGGCCTGCTCCAGATTGGTTTGTGACTCGGCGAGGTCGGCCTGCACTTGCTTGATCTCGTCGGGACGCGATCCCTCACGCAATTCGGCAAGGTTCTCGCGTGCTGCTTCGAGTTGCCCCGAGACTCGTTCGAATTCGGCGAGATACTCCGTGTTGTCGAGTACGGCCAGAACGAAGCCTTTTTCGATCCTCTGCCCCGCCTCAAAATTCAACTCGATCACGCGCCCGCTCACTTGCGGACTGACCAGAATCTGTTGTTCCGGGATGATGTATCCCTTGGATTCCACCACAGGTCCTGACGAGGGAGGTCCAGGCGGCTTTGGCGCGGTCGGCTGCTCGGCGGGGGCTGTCGTCGAAGGTTGGACGCTCGCCTGAGAAGCGGTTCCCTCCTGTTTCACGAGAGGGCTTCCTGCGAACAGCAAATAGGCAGTCGCACAGGTCATCCCCAGCAAGAGCACCCAGGGGAGCTTTGAGCCGGCCCCAGACGACTGATTCGGTGGGGGTAACCTGAGCGATTGAACGCGATCTTTGAGCGAAGCGTTCGCGGCAGAGGTTTCGGACATAGACACAGAATTTCCTGTGAGGTGAACTCGAATTTTGATGAGGTGGCTCGTTCGAACGATCAAATTCCTGAAAACCAAACGTCGAAGCCCGTCAGTGTGAGTCTCAATTCCAGAATTCAGATCCTTTCCAAACCGTTATATCATTGCATTTGGCTCTCAAAAAATCCATTCGCGAAGTACGTAGAACGCGCGATTGCAGACCCAGGTGACTCACGTTTATTGGACGACGTGGCATTATTCGAGGCGCAGTCAATACCACGTGTCGGCATGAACATATCTGAGAGGAATTCCAGATGTTCAACCTTCGCTGCGACCCCGTGGAGCATCAATCACATTATTCATAAACGATCTCCAGGGGGATCTATTTCGCAGGGCTTGAAACCTGGATCTCGCTCATCATTCATTCACATCTTAGAACAGTCACAGATAAAACAGTCACAGTCCAGAGGTCCGCCTGCTAGTTCAGGATTTTGATTTGAGAAGGTGTTTCAGAAGAGCGATAGACTCGATGTGTTGCCTTCTGGAAATCTTCGGGCTTTGCCGTATAGATGTCGACGAACTTCTGGGGATTTCTGTCAATCAGTGGGAACCAGCTGCTTTGAACCTGGACCATCAGGCGGTGTCCGGGGCGAAAAGCATGGCAGATATCGGGGAGGGTGAATTTCACTTTCTCGATGCGGTTCGGGTTAAACGGTTCCGGCTTTTCGAAACTGTTCCGAAACTTGCCCCGGAAGACATCACCGCGAACCAGTTGCTGATACCCACCCATCCGGACACCGGACGGATTTTCTTTGGGATCGGGATAGTCACCAGGGTAAACATCAATCACCTTGACGACCCAGTCAGCATCGGTACCGGTTGTTGATACGTAGAGTTCGACCTCAATCGGCCCCGCAACGCGCAAGTCGGTTTCCAGAATTTCAGTCTCGTAGACCAACACGTCCGGGCGACGCGACGCATGTCGCTGATCGGCGGTCATGTATTCCGGAACCATGCCAATCACCGTTTTATCGATAAACGGGACGGGACGTGCCGGATCGCTGAGATATTCATCGTAGCCAGCATCATCTGGGGATTCCGGAGGCTGAGTCCGAAGCTGTCCTCGTGAACTGAAAAAGAATGTCCGAGGTTTGAACTCTTTCGGCGGCCAGGTCTCGTACTGACGCCACAGGTTCGTCCCGGTTTCGAAAACCCACGCTTCCGGATGTGCGAGCTTTCCTTCCCCTTTCAGGTGGTACTCAAAGAAGGGAAATTCGATCTTCTCACGATAAAAAATCGAGGTCTTGGCATTGAATGAGACGTGCCCCAGAGATTCGCCGTCGCCACCCGCCCATCCTCCGTGCACCCACGGGCCCATGACGAGCATGTTCGAAGTTCCCGGGCTGCTTCGTTCAATTTGCTTGTACGTTTCAAGGGCACCGAAAAGGTTTTCTGCATCGAACCAGCCACCGACCGTCATCACGGCCGGCCGAATATTTTTCAAGTGGGGGCGGAGGTTTCGTGCCTTCCAGAATTCATCGTACGTCCCATGCTTCATGACCTCGTTCCAGAAGGGGACGTCCCCTTTGTAGTAGCGGGAATCCGCATTCGGCAGGGGTCCGAGTTTCAGGAAGAACTCATAACCGTCCGGAGTGCCATGATCGAATTGATGATCGATCTTTTTTGACGGTTCAGGCCGGTTGTGACCGTGACGCGCCATGAAGTTGAAGACATGCGGAAGTTGTAAGGCTCCGTTATGGTGCCAGTCATCACCGATAAACCAGTCGGCGATGGGGGCCTGTGGCGAGCAGGCGGCAAGCGCCGGATGAGCGTCGATCATTCCCGCGCTGGTATAGAAGCCGGGATACGAAATCCCGTACATGCCAACCTTGCCATTGTGATTGGGCAGGTGCTTGATCAACCACTCGATTGTGTCCCAGGTATCCGTACTTTCATCAATCTGGTCGGGACCGCTTTTGACAGCCAGATGAGGACGCATGTCGACGAAGTCACCTTCCGACATCCAGCGGCCTCGCACGTCTTGGTACACGAAAATGTAGCCTGCTTTGCCGAACAACGTCGAAGGCCCCAGGTTCTCGCGGTACTGGTCAACGCCGTACGGCTTTAAACTGTACGGAGTCCGACTGAGCAGAATCGGGTAAGTCTTTGACTCATCTTTCGGTTCATAGACTGCGGTGAAGAGCGTTTTGCCATCCCGCATGGGGATACGGTACTCGTACTTTGTGTAATTCGCTTTGACGTATTCCCCACCTTGCGCCTGCACCAGACGAGTGGATCCGACCACGGATGCGATCAGTACCAACGTGGTCACCATCGATCGATTTGCTCGAAGCACACAAAGACGAATAACGGCTTGCATCTCGGGAGTGTCTCCAGTTGATTGAAGTTAGAATCGTCTCTGGGTTCTGCGGCTAAGGCTACGCTGCACTGTAGAACAGATCGTGACCCCGCAGAAATTCGCAGTCGGATCTGTTTCAGCCTGTCACAGCCTTTTGGGCTTGCCGCGCGGCTTCGACTGCGCAGACTCGTTCAACCATTGTTCAAGCTGGGACTGGTCCTGCACCTGCTTTTGAATCTGCTCCACGTGCGACTCCCAATCATTTTTCGGAGCGGCGTTTTCTGCTCGGACTTCATCCTGAATCGCTTGCGGGCTGACACCCTCAAATTCGTCCAGCCAGAAGCCTACATCCTCTTCCCGTGGCGAATTTGGCGAGACGGACTTTCCCGTGGAACTAACCTGACGATGGGGAGAATCGAGTTCTTTCAGAAAGACCTCGCTATCCATCGCCATTCCGCGCCGCCTGCGGATGGCCGTCTGCAAGCGGTGATCACTCGAAATCACCTTCAATTGACGGGGGGCTGAATGCTGGCTGATCAACGTCTCAATCATTTCATCTGCTTCGTGTCCCGGTTCTGCAAACAGGACGATCATCATTTCATGCGTGTATCGAGCGGGCAGACCCCGCGGAGCGTCCTGTGCATCGAACACAACCGTACACCGTTTCCGCTCTTCCACACTCATGCGACGTGCCAGCTTTGCCAGCAGAGTCAGCCGTTTGTTCGCAAGGTCGCCCGGAGGATGGTAGACACGTGCCAAACCCGCGGCGTGCATCAGGTTGTAGCCGTCGATAATCAGAAATGGGACTGGCATAATCAGTTTTTCGGTCGTAGTGTTTCCGGGAGGGAATTCCCGTTGTATCCCCTTGAATCACGATAGCAAGAATTGTCCCGGACACGATACACTCGTGCCACGAGGCAGAGTGTTTCCTTCAATTCGATGGGACCCTGACGAGTAAAGTCCGTCGGGCAATGTCTCACTGGCTCAAGATCGGAACATCACGTATGTCGTCTCGCTGTATCGCCGTCATCTCCGCAATAGCGTTGATTGCGGTGACCACATCAGCGAGGGCTGATATCAAGCTGCCTGGCATTTTCAGCGATCATATGGTCCTGCAGACGGGCAAGGAAGTCCCCTTCTGGGGTTGGGCCGAGCCAGGTGAGGAAGTGACGGTGACGATCACTTCCAAGGACCCCGGTGATACGACGAAGCCCGAATCTGCGAACGTGGTAACGGCCGCCGACGGCCGCTGGAGTCTCCGTCTTCCCGGCCGCAGTAAGCCCGCTCAAGTCGAAGTCACGGTCACCGGAAAGAACACCGTGACACTGACCAACGTCCTCTTCGGGGACGTCTGGATCTGTTCAGGCCAGTCCAATATGGAATGGCCCGTCAGCGCATCGCTCAATCATCAGGAAGAGATCGCGGAAGCAAAGTTTCCATCCATTCGATTCTTCAAAGCAGAACGGAGCACTGCGAGGGTCCCGCAGGACGACAATGACGGGAAATGGGTCGAATGTTCGCCCGATTCGATCGGAGGAATGAGCGCCGTGGCCTATTTCTTCGGTCGCGAATTGCACCAGCGACTGAAGCGACCGATCGGCCTGGTTCAGCTGACGCATGGAGGTTCCATCTGTGAAGCATGGACCAGTCAGGCGGCTCTCAAGTCTGACGAAGACTTCGCAAAAATCCTCGAACGGGCCGAACGCGCGAGCACCGATCCCAGCCAGGCCAACAATCCCAACCGAGCGTCTGTCCTGTACAACGGCATGATCGCTCCGATTCAGGGATACGGGATCAAAGGAGCCATCTGGTATCAGGGCGAATCCAACACGGGGCGTGCGTTTCAATACCGCAAGTTGTTTCCTCTGCTGATCAGCAACTGGCGGCGGCAATGGGGGCTGGGAGACTTTCCGTTTCTGTTTGTGCAACTCCCCAACTACGTTCCTGAAAAATCGAAACCCGATCGACCGGACGAACCTGAAGAGAGTGCGTGGGCGGAATTACGCGAGGCGCAACTGATGTCTCTGTCCGTCCCCCGAACGGGGATGGCGGTGACGATGGATGTTGGCGAACCGAGGGACATTCACCCCCGAAACAAGCAAGTTGTGGGCAAGCGACTCGCCATTGCTGCACTTCAGGTGGCATACGGACAAGACATCGTTGCGAGTGGACCGCGGTACAAATCCATGAAGGTCATGGAAAGTACGATTGAGCTTGAATTTCAGGACATCGGCGACGGATTAGTTGCCCAAGGGGGCGACCTGCGAGGTTTTGCGATCGCGGGGGCCGACAAGAAATTCGTCTGGGCCACTGCCCGAATCGAAGGGAACGTCGTCCGCGTTTCATCGTCCGAGGTACCAGCGCCGGTTGCTGTCCGGTACGCCTGGGGCGACAACCCGGACGGGAATCTCTTCAACGGAGCCGGACTGCCTGCATCCCCGTTCCGCACCGACGACTGGGCAGGAATCACTCATCAGAACCGGTGATCGTGACTGTCTGATTCATAGACGCCAGTGATCCATCAAAACGAATACAATGGTTTGCAAAGGAACACTGTCGACCGTTTCGTCGCAGCCCATTTTGCGCTAGAATGTGCAAAGTGGATTATCCGGTTGCCCTTCTACAATGGATTGCGAATGAGTCACTCTGCTGTTCCCAGCCCACACATGGAGAAACGCACTAACAGTGAGACGACCATTTCGTCGATTGACGGTGATCTACTTTACCGGGGCTATCCTGTTTCAGAGCTGGTCGAAGAATCCAGTTTTCTGGAAACGACCTTCCTGATCGTCCAGGGCAACCTTCCCTCGCAGGAACAACTCGCCGATATGCAGGCGGTCATGAGCGAAGCGGCCGTCCTCGAACAAGACATCGTCAACTTTATCGAGCGTTTACCGCTGAACGTCCCTGCGATTGATATTCTGCGGACCGGAGTCAACCTGCTGGCGTTATCGGATGCTTACGAAGAAGAGCTCTCTCCGAATGACGTCTGGGAAACGCTGCAGCGGTTGCTCGCCCAGTACCCGTTGCTGCTGGCAACACGCCACCGGATTGCGCGAGGGCTCGAGCCGGCCGAGCCGCGTGACGATCTGAGCTACGCAGGATATCTCTACTGGAGCCTGACCGATCGCGAGCCGTCACCCCTGGCAGAGCGAGCCCTTGACGCCTTCTTGATCCTCAGCGCCGAACACGAGCTCACCCCGTCGACTTATTGTGCGCGGATCGTGGCGTCCACTCGATCCGATTTTCTGTCATCGGTCATCGCGGGGATCTGTGCGATGAAGGGGGTTTGGCATGGAGGTCCCGGCCGTCAGGCCATCGATATCCTGGAAGCAGTCGAATCGCCCGCTGCCGCTCCCTCGATCGTCCGCGCGGTCCTCAAACAGTACGAACGGATGCCGGGCTTCTGGCATCGAGTTTACCGGACTTCAGATCCCCGGTCGGAGTTGCTCCGTCCCATCTGCCGGGACGTCGCCCTTGAAGTCGGCAAAATGAATATGGAAGAGGTTTCGTCAGCCATTGAATCCGCTGTCTGGGACGAACAGCAGTTTCTGCCCAGCTATGACTGGCCCGCAGCGCGAATGCTGCATTATCTGGGGCTCGATTCTGACTTATTCGTGCCGCTGTTTGTGATCAGCCGGACGGTGGGCTGGGCCGCTCATTTCATCGAGCAGCAGCAGACTCCGCAGCCGATCAGACCACGGGCCGTCTATGTCGGCCAGCCGGAACGCCCCTTTCTTCCCCTTTCCGAGCGCGGCTGAAAAACCTCTGACGCAAGCCTGCCGCGAAGATCCTCACCGGTCGGTTCCAACCTGACTCATGTCGGGAAAATCGCCGTAAATCGAGAAGGCGGCAAGGGATTTCCAGTCCGACTGTTCCGGTTGCGACGGGATGAATCAGGAAACGAATTCCGTTTTCCCGCCGAACAATCCTTCACTGGACTCCACGGCTCAACTAGAGTGGAGGTGAACTTGATTCGTTCCCGCTGGAAAATCAGTAAACAAGAGAGTCGTGAGTACATCATCCATGTACGGGTTTCAACGCTGTATCGCCCCCCTGTGCCGCTCCACCTTCGATGTGACCGAGGTCCTCACATCCTGCCCGGATTGCGGTTCGCTGCTCGATATCGATTATGAATGGGACAAACTTCCCGTTCCCAAGTCGATGCGCGAGTTCGAGTCTCGCTGGGCGAATCGCCGCGATCCGCTCGACTTCAGCGGAGTCTGGCGGTTTCGAGACCTGCTGCCGTTTGCAGCAGACAAAGACATCGTCACGATCGGCGAAGGTCAGACAATTCTGCAGCAGAGCCAGGCGGTCGGAAAATACGTCGGCATGAACGCCGGAGGCCTCTACCTCCAATACGAAGGACTCAACCCTTCGGGCAGCTTCAAAGACAATGGCATGACTGCGGCATCAACCCATGCCCGGATGGTCGGTGCGAAAGTCGCAGCCTGTGCGTCGACGGGGAACACCAGTGCCTCACTAGCGATCTATGCGAGCACGACACAGGTGTTTCGCGTCGTCGTCTTCGTGGGCAGCGGCAAGATCGCCTACGGAAAGCTGTCGCAAGCACTCGACTATGATGCCAAAACGCTGCAAATCCTCGGCGACTTTGATGATGCGCTCGAGCGAGTCCGTGAGGTCGCGGGTGAACGTGGAATCTATCTGTGTAACAGTGTGAACCCGTTCCGTCTGGAAGGCCAGAAAACAATTATGTATCGGGTTCTCGAGAGCCTGAACTGGGAAGTCCCCGACTGGATCGTCGTCCCGGGCGGAAACCTCGGCAATTCCTCAGCCTTCGGCAAAGCGTTCACGGAACTGAAATCACTGGGCCTGATCGATCGAATCCCGCGACTGGCGGTGATCAATGCGGCCGGCGCCAATACCCTGTATCAGCTTTACGAGGAACGCGGAGTTCGCTGGGACGGCGGGATGTCCGACGACGGCACGACAGACGCCTTCTTTAAAACCATGGATGCAGAGAATCGGAAGGCCTCAACCCTCGCCAGCGCCATCGAAATCAATCGCCCTGTGAATCTGAAGAAATGTCTCCGTGCACTTCAGCAGTGCGACGGGGTCGTTCGACAGGTGACGGACCAGGAAATTCTGGACGCCAAGGCACAGGTTGGTGCCGGTGGATTTGGTTGTGAACCTGCCAGTGCCGCGAGTGTCGCAGGGGCCAGAAAGCTGCGGGCAGAAGGTGTCATCGCGCCGAGTGATCGCGTTGTCTGCATCCTGACTGGCCACCAGCTCAAGGATCCTGACGCGACCGTCGCCTATCACTCCGGCGATCAGGCCTTGTTTAGTGAGAAACTGGGCAAACGAGGTGTTGAGCGGGCCGAATACGCGAATAGCCCGGTGGTTGTGGAAAACAACCTTCAGAAGATCATCGACGTGCTGAATCAGCAGGGTTGATTGAATCTGCGGTCACAAGCCCTGTCGCAATTGCGTCAGGGCTATTTTTTTAGCTTGCCACAGCTATCGCTTCAGCGGAGTTTCGCTCCAGAGCAAGCCGAGAGTCCCCAGCGCATAGTACGTGTATTCGACGTCCGTAGACTGGTCCCAGGTCGCTGCCCGGAAACCTCCAGTGGGGTGTTCCAGAGCCAGGATAAACTGCTCGAGTCGCTTAGGATCGACCGTCGAGTGATCGTGCAGGTCAAGGCACGTCAGAAACCCGGTAAACGTCGACAGCGAATCAGCGAAAGGGATTCGGGAATTGGCCTGGAATCCCCCTTCGTCGCTGCGCACATCGTTCAGATATCCCAAGACGTCATCACGCAGGTTTGGTCCGATGATTGAGTGCAGCGTCAATACGCCGATCGCCGCCGCGGTCGGGTTCGTGCCGCTTCGCTTCATCGGAGCGATTTCGACAAAGCCCCCGTCATCGCGTTGTCTTGACCGGATGAACTCGACGAGACTCTCTGCTGCGGGCAGAGGCTGACCAATCAGTTCGTAACAAAGGGCCACCAGAAATGAATGGTAGGTGCTTCCAATGGCTCCTTCATGCGTTTTGGCGTATCCTCCATCGGACGAGCGAAAGCCTTCAAGGCGTGCCGCCAGTGCCTGAGGCCAGTCGGAATCCGCCGCAGCCAGCAGGTCAATCCCTGCCGTCGCCTGGACCATCAGGGCGGAATAGAGCCAGCTCACTACGTCGATCACGTTTGCGTTCTGGTGACGAGCCCCGTCAAGGTAAGCAGCGACTCGCCGCGCGTCCTCGGCCGTGAAGAGGCGCAACGCAGAGAGAGCACGGACTCCAAACGCTGTGTAGTACAGGTCGGATTCCCGTTCGTCCGGTTCTTCATTCGCGTACTCGACAGGAATCCCCCGGCCGCCAAATCCTCCATCGGGATTCTGCTGACTCAGCAGAAACTGGCGATGCCGTTCTCGATCGGCGGGCTCCCATTGCGAGAGCCCGCGCGCAACGCGTTCATCAAGTCGAAACAGATACGGGTGCGCCATGCCTGAATCACGTCGCCCCAACAGTCTTACCGACCACAGGGAGCGTCGCCATCAGCGGGACCAGCTTGATCTGTGGCGCCGGTGCAGCGTTATCCGCCAACACCGTATCGATCAGGAAGTAGAGCAGTTGGCGCAGCGGTTCTGGCTGAATTTCATCGGCCAGTGCTTCCGCGCGGCTACGGCACTTGTCGACGAGCGCCTGAGCCCGGTCGAAGACTCCCAGCTTCTGATAGAAGTGACGAAGTCGATGGGAACGCTCGGTAGAGGTCAGCGGGTCGAGAATTGCTTTCTCAAGTTCCTCTCGCACCGGCCCCTTGGCAGCATCCAGTGCCAAGGCCATCAGCAGCGTCGGTTTGGCCAGCTCGGCATCTCGTCCGGAAACGATCTTGTTTGGAACCCCTTCTTCCCAGTCTTGCAGATCATTCAGAACCTGGAATCCCACCCCGATATGACGACAGAACTGGGGAATCATCGCCTCATAAGCATCGACGGGCCCCGCCATCCGCAGTCCTGCATACAGTGCAGCATCGAACGCAGGAGAGGTTTTGAGCGCATACAGCTTCATAGCATCCAGGGCTGTCAGTTTCAGGACATCCGCACCCGTCCAGCGAAGTTCAGCCCCCTGCCCTTCACAAAGCTTTAAGTGAGCGTTTGCCAGACGATCGAGGATGTCGCTGGCGGCTTCTGCCCCCAGTTGCCGTCGGCTCTGACTGACCAGGCGGTATCCCAGACCGATCAGGTAGTCCCCGACATTGATGGCTGTCCCGACCCCATAGCGCCGATGCAGGGTCTCTTCGCCATAGCGGTACGGGTCGTCATCCTGAATATCGTCATGGACCAGTGACGCCTTGTGAAACGCTTCGATCGCCAAGGCGGTCCGGCGGACTTCCAATGAGAACGTCGGAGGTTCGTCACTCGAGGCAGCCTGCAAACGGGTTCCCCCGGTCAGGGCGTCGTACGCGGCGAGAGTGATGAAAGGGCGAAGTCGTTTTCCGCCCTTCACGAGCCACTTTCGCGCGAACGTTTCCGTTTCCGCCAACAGCCGGTCACCGGTCTCGGTTCCCTGCCGTGAAACCGGCAGCACTTCGTCGAACTCCTCTTCGAACATTTTATTCGAGGCTCGCATCATCGGAACATATCCCGACGTGCGCGATTCTTCGAGAGGTTCGTACTTATCGAGACAGTGCCAGACCCACGATTCGTCGAGTTTTGTATTCTTGCAGTCACCCGAATGAAGCGGGACGGCATATGAGGGGACCCCGGCCAGCAGCACCTTGTCGATGGCTTTTTCAAGCACATTCAGACAGGCCACGCCGAGAATCCCATCCACATGACCCGAAACGATGATCTTCAGGACGATCGGGGAACCTTCCGCGACGAGAACCTTATAGCCGAGTTGCTCGGCCCGGACTTTGTAATCGGCGATGGAACAGGCACCGCATTTCTCGCAGTCGAGACCGAATTCATCGTAGTCGGCTGGACATCCTTCGGCGTGCTTCAGGCAATGCGGCAACAGCAGCAACCGTCGCTCGAACGGGATCGCCAGAAACTGCTGCTTCCAGAACGCGTTTCCCAGCACAACCATGGTAAACCCGAGAAAACCTTCGGGCTGGTTATTCAGAGCAAGCAGTTTGCGAGCATGTTCCTCGAGAGCCGCTTTGTTAAACGGTCGGCTTTTATCGAGATGCTTGACGTAGCGTTCCGCCTCTTCCCGCAGACCTTCTCGCAACTCAAGCGATTCAGGGACGAGTTTCAGGTGAGATGTGCTTCGCTTGCGTCGCGGCTGATCATCGACTGTGGATCCGGCCCCGACAGCGGGTTTCTCGGAAACGTCGATCGACTCAGGGCTGTGGTCCAGCGTTGCGTTTGTCGCCTCGAGCATAAATTCACCTTTTACGAACCCAAATCAGGCCATCTGCCGCGGACGGTCGTCGTGACACCTACGAAATTGTTCCGAATTTTCATTTCGGCATTCCCATCCGAGTTGGATAGGGAGGGACAAGTCCTTCACTGCCGGCTCGATGTCGTTCGGCTCCCCTTCGTTCCGATCGATCAATTGCCCGAGCGAAAGTGGAGACAACGAAGATTATTGGATAAAGTCGCTCAAAATACCACAGCTTAGCGAAGTACAACCCGATCGGTGTGGGTTGCCGAAAAGTACCCGCTTCGATTCGTTCCAGCAGCCAATCCAGGCCCCGCCGACACTGTGCTGCGTATTTTTCTATCGGCAGAAGTGCCTCGACGGCGAGTGCCGTTTCTTCCACAGACGACGGTGTGTTTCGAGTTCCGCCCCATCCGCCGTCATCATTCTGGACGTCCGCCAACCAGTCACAGGCGAATTGACAAGCCACATCCGGCAATCGATTTGTATCGCGGTAGGCAGCCAGTACCCGGGCCACCCCGTAAACAGGGTTTCCCTCATCAGGAGCGAACTGATTACCAAACCAGAGCGGGTGCCAGGTTCCGTCCGGATGTTGCGTCTGTGCCAGATACGCGAACCCTGCGGATGTTGCCTGTTCGACCCGTTCCAGCAGCGGATCCGGCCCCGCGGAATGTGCTTGCTGTGCGCGATGCCAGAGTTGCCAGGCATGAATGGCACGCAGCGCGTGTGCCGTCAGATCGGGAGCACTACGATCGAACGGGAGCGCTCCCCATCCCCGACAGAAGGTGGGCCAACCGCCGTCACGGTTCTGCAGGTCCAGCAACCATTGAACTCCTGCACGTAGCGCCGGCGCCAGTTCGGGTGACCGTTCGCCAGATCCCAGTTCATCGAGCTTGAGCAGTGCCAGGATTGCGCCCGGCGTGTCGTCTGCATCAGGGACACCGCCGGAAAGGTCAGTCCAGGCCCATCCCCCCGGTGCCGCATTCGTGTAAGGATGGACAACACGATTCTGCTGTTTGAGTAACCAGTTCAAAACAGACTTTGCCTGCTCGGGTGAGATCGATTTAGGACGCAGTGCGTTGATCGACAGAGTGGTGACCCAAGTGGCCAGATTCGTATCGATTGGCCAGCTACCATCGGGTCGGACCGACGCGATCAGAAAGTCGACTCCCCGCGCAGCGACGGGATGAGCCGACTGGCCCATCGCCGCAAGACTCATCGTGACGAAACTGGTCAGGGGAGTTGCTTCCAGAAATCCGCCACTTTCCGGCTGCAGTGTCTTCAGCCTGCGAAGTGTCGGCTTGACCGCCATCTGGCGAATCATCCGAATCAGGGGATTGCGTGACGGCGCCAGATGATGTCGGACCTGCCCAATCGCTATCAGGGCCGGAAGTGCATAGCTCACGACGGGCAGACTCATCCAGCGATAGAACCAGTGCGGAAAGACACCCAGCTCAAACGGCAGCGGCGGAAGCTGGTCCCAGGAAATTAATCCTGCGAGAGCACACTGCGTCAGGATCGGGACTGAAAACGTGTGGTCCTTTCCGTACCGCTGTTTGATGGCGTCGAATCCCCCCTTGGATTCGATGTAGTTGCGAGCCCGCTCGGCAGCCGGTCCGAACTTCTCGGGAGACTGTGCGAGATGAAAACTGGAATAAACGAGTGTTGTCGTCGAGATGTTGCTGAGACTCAGACTGGTATCACCCCACCCGCCATCCGAGTTCTGACACTCGACGAGCCAATTCAATCCTTGAGAAATCAGATCCTTGAACTCGCTCTGACGTTGCGGTTGATCACGACCGACCAGTTGCAGGGCGACAACGGCCGTGGCAGTGGAAAGGGGGGACGAAGAGAGTTCGCCGACCCACGTTCCTTCAGCGGCCGCTTCGTCCTTTAAAGCAGACGAAGCGAGTTGATAGCCCTGAGTTAGACGGTCTCGATCCCAATCGTTCACAGCAACCCCGACTCCCATGGCCTCAAGATACTACACATCCAGCGCGTCGAGATCGTCCATCAGATCGTCGAGATCGTCACGCGGTTTTGATGACGCTTCAGCCTGTCGTTTGGGGAGTCCGACGGAAGCACCCACGGCAGAACGCCCATCAGCGACAAGCTCGACGTCGCGTTCCAGGACCGCCATTTCCAGTGCTGTCGGAGCACCAAATAACTTTGACAGGTCAATCTTGAAGTCTTCCACAAGGCCCCCAGCGGCCCCGGCAATTGCGGGTGTCTTATGCTCGGGGAAGACAATCGCGTTGGCGGGACAGACACGGCTGCAGGCAGGACATCCCTTCTTGCAGTTGTCTTCCTGCTCAACCAGAATTCGATCCAGCAGATCGACGCCGTAGACACCAAACAGACAGAAATCGATGCATTCCATGCAGTTTGTGCAGCGACTGTAATCGATAACGGGATACCACCGACGACGGATTCCTTCCGCAGGAATGACCGTCGGACCATCCGCTTTGGCGTCACCCGATCCGTTGGCAGGGGGATCAGTGCTGCCACTGGCAATAGCGGCAGATTCGCCGTTGAAAACTGACGGTCCCGATGTGACTACACCATTGGTGAGTGCCCCGTTGGATTTGGACGAAATGACGGGAATACCGCCGAATCCATTTAACTGGACAAGCGGGGCGGTCATAACCTGAGAAAGTCGTTCGATTTCGTCGAGGTACGTCTTGGCGTCAGGACTGGTCCGCAGGTCAATCGCAAAGATCGTCCGGTCAGGGACATTCAGTGCTCCGATGGCGCGGGAAGCCCCTTCATCGGCCGGTTGGGCCTCTGGGGGAATTCCCTCCTCGCCCTCGTCATCCTCGTCACTATCCGTGGCATTCAGCCGGGAGTCCCCTTCCTTGCCTTTGACTCCGTTGCGGTCCAGCACCCAGCGGATGGCCCTCGGGTAGAGCCATCCCAGCACGATCAGATCCCCTTTCAGCGACTTCAACCACAGCATTCCTGTGTGGTCCGCCGTCAGATCGTAGAGGTGCGGAACAACCGAAACCTCGGCTACTCCCGACAGAATCAATTGAGTCGCAATCTCTTCTTCAAGATGTCTCTTCACCGGGTTCTTGCCGGGTGCCTGAGAGATAACGACTGTGACCTTTTTACGAGCCAAGGAACGGCCCTTTCTGCATTTTCATTCGTTGAACTGATTTTTCAGCACGCGCTGCGTTTGTTCCCAACCAGCATCCAGAACCTTGATATAGTCCTCGGGTGAAAGCAATCCAGTGTTCGTTTCGAATTCGTACAGCCACCCTCGCTCATGGTGGTCAGCGTTGATCAGGGAAGGGTCATTTAAAAGAGCTTCGTTAAACCTCACAATCCGACCGTCCGCCGGAGCGTACATGGTGGAGACAGCCTTGGAACTCTCAATTTCGCCAATCGTCTGCTTGCGACGAACTGGGGTATCCGCATCGATCTGCCAGTCGAGAAAATAGACATCCTGAAGTAATCGAACGGCATACGATGTAAAGCCAACCCGCAACAAATTTCCGACACGCTGTGCCCACAGATGGGACTCAAAGTACTGACGGTCCGTTGGAATGGGGGCCTCAAAATTGCCCATCATAAATACAAGAGGATCAGGCATAACCACGCACCGAAAACCAATCTGTTGGGATGAACTGAGGGCAGGATCAATCGGCGGGCGGCGTGTCGGCAGTTGTCGATAGGTTAACCGAACTGGAAGGCGGGCGAAAGTTCGCGGGCATCGCAGGGGGTGCTGCCGTCGGGAAGGATTTCAGGATCAATTCAAGTTCATCGATACATCCGTCCATCGAAATCACCGCCTGGCGAAAATTCGTATGGTCCGATGCCTGAGGCGCCATTTCGCGAAACTCCGCTGCTGCCGTACGCAGCTTGGGAAATTTCTTTCGCAGCATCTTCAGATAATCGGCCGGCTGACTGATGGCCGTCTCCAATGCGCGAGAAGTATCAAACACCGCGCGGACGATGGTCATCAGTTCCGGGAAATCTTCGATGACCTCGCTGTGTTTAACGAAGGTACGAACCATCCACGCGTGAGCGAAGATCCGCTGACACCTGGCGACGGCGTCTGCCATCGTAAGCGATTCTGATGTCGGTTCCGCAGACATGATGACCTCGAATGCTCCTGGTCTACCTTCAATCTCAATTTTCGCGATCAGATGAACATGGACATTCCCGGGTGGGCCTTTGACATCGCCGATTCATCGATTGAAACGGCAAGGGAACCGGATAGCAACCTGCATCCTCTCAAGCCCGACGCACTTTGATCAGATCAAACCGGACGTTTCAAGTGAACTGAACGCAGGCAACTTCGTGGCCCCAGAACGATTTCAGATGAAGAAGGACTCTGCAGGCTCTTCGACCCGTATTTGTTCCCTGATCAGAGGAGCCCCCTTACGCACTTTCTCAATCGCCTTATGAATGTCACGGATGCCCCTGTCTCCCTGCAGCAGAACCGGATGATGAAGTACCACCATTTCGTGGTCCGCTCGCGTCGCTTCCAGCAACTCGCCCTGAGAACGAAAACGGCGTTTGGCGTGGATCAGATGCAGGGCTCGAAATCCCGCGTCGATTGCGATCCCTTCCGCACGCATCGAGCGAACGAACAGTGATCGGGCGAGTCCTCCAAATTCTGCTGAATCGTATCGAAAGCCCACTTTGTAGTAAGCTGGCAACAGATCTTCCTGAGGGGGCTGCAGCACCTTCAGCCCCTTCATCTGTTGCTCATCCGAACAGAGCATCCGTACGGATTCACGACGGATCTCGTTATGGCGGTCCAACTGCTGTAGTTGCGGCAGCAGGAGAGCGGCCTGCATTTCCGATTGAGGATAGGCCTCGTTGCCTCGTTGCGTATAGCGTTTGATCCGTTCCGCAATTTCAGGACGATTCGTGAGAATGGCACCTCCCCGTCCCGCAGTCAGAAGTTTGCTGCCACCGAAGCTCAGAACGCTGACGTCGCCCGCGGAGCCGATTCGGTTGGCCCCCCGCATCGCCCCCGGCGACTGACACGCATCTTCGAGAATTGGAATGCCGTGGCATGTGGCAAGATTCCGAATGCGGACCAGATCCACGATTCCGCCATGCAGGTGCGAGATCAGAATCGCCCGCGTTCGCTCCGACACCGCAGCGGCAACCTGCTGAGGATCGATCTGCCATGTCTCGGGGTCGAGGTCCACCAGGACCGGTGTCGCCTTCAGGCAGAGGATATTCTGAAAATTCGCCTTAAAGTCGTAACCGGCGAGAATGACTTCATCGTCAGCCTGAACTCCCAGTCCACGCAGCGCTAATTCAACGGCGGCCGTGCCGCTGCTGCAGGGAAGAACGTGCTCCACGTGATGGAACTCGGCCAGTCTGCGGCAGAGTTCCGGCAGATGGGGACCATGGTAACGCCCCCAGTCCCCTGAAGCGAAAAGACGCGTCAGAACCTCGCTGATCGCAGGGTCACTTTGCGGCCATTCAGGCGGCCCTGCCGGGCAGGCCGGACTTCCCCCCAGGATTGCGGGTCGTTCTGACTTGCTCGAACTCATCTTGTGGTCACCCGGATGCGACTGGCCCATTACTTGAAGCCGCTTCAGCGGCGATGTCTACTATGTTAAGCTGTGAGAGCGGGTGTCAAACGTCGCCCGCTCGTTACCGGTCCGTGTCGCGTCGAGGATGCCGCCACACAATCAATTTGCGGATTGCGTCCGCGTCAGGAACAGTTTCAATGTATCTTCGCATGGCCCGCCGCCTTCTTCTGGAAACCGACAAACGCCTGTTGTGGAAACTCGCTTACAACTTTGGCTTTCAGGGAATGCTGTCCGTCCAGCGATTCAAACGCCGACTCAAACGAGGCGAGTTCTTCCCTCCGTTTATCTACATTTCCGTCATCAACAGCTGCAACCTGCGGTGTCAGGGATGCTGGGTCGATGTTGCGGCCAAGCAGCAGATCATCGATGTCGAATCGATGAATCGCCTGCTGACAGAAGCCAAAGAAGCAGGCAATCGATTTTTCGGAATCGTCGGTGGGGAGCCGTTCATGCATCCCCAGTTGCTGGAAATTCTGGCAGCACACCCTGACTGCTATTTCCAGGTCTTCACCAATGGCCACTTCATCACTCCGGAGGTGGCTGCAGAACTACGAAGGCTGGGTAACGTCACTCCACTGATCAGCGTCGAAGGGACGGAAATCATCAGCGACGAGCGGCGTGGCCGCCCCGGAGTCTTGTCCAAGACGATGCAGGGACTGCAGAACTGCCTGGACCATAAGGTGATCACAGGTGTGTGCACCAGTGTCTGCCAGACCAATATCGACGATCTGGTCAACGAAAAATGGCTCGATCGTCTCATTGAGATGGGAGTCATGTATTCGTGGTTCCACGTCTACCGACCGATGGGGCCAAAGCCGGAACCGGAACTCGCGCTGACGCGTGAGCAACAACTGCGTATCCGCCGGTTCGTCGTCGAAATGCGGGTCCGCAAGCCGATCGGCATCATTGACGCCTACTACGATGGGGAAGGGAAAGCCCTGTGTCCGGCTGCTTCCGGGTTAACGCATCATATTAATCCCTGGGGTGGGATCGAGCCCTGCCCCATCATTCAGTTCGCCAAAGAATCCATTCACGACAAGCGTCACATTCGTGACGTCATTGGCCAGTCTGAGTTTTTACGAGATTTTCGCGAAGTGGCAGCCAGGTCCACTCGCGGCTGTATCGTGCTCGAGCAACCCGATGTCCTGCATCAGCTTGTTGTGAGTCATCAGGCGGGCGATCAGACAGCGCGAAAGACGGCTCTCGAGGAACTCCGCAAGATGGAGTCCCGTCCGTCTCAGTACGGTCCCGGGCAGGAGATCCCCGAGCGAAGCTGGGCTTATCGGCTAGCCAAACGATACTGGTTCAATGACTTTGGTGCCTACAAAGCACTGGATGCTGCCGTCGCCCAAAAGCCGGTCTCTGTCTGATACTTTGCGTGGGGCGTTCTACCCGTCACGACCAATCGGGGCACCACCCCGGTTGCGAGTGCATTCGTTGGGCATGCCTGATTGGCTGAAGTGGCCACCACCACGGGCTGGCGCTGGGGGCCATCTTCCTTGAGAGTCAAACCATCATGGATCTGGAGAGCCGGGATGAGCCCCGCGGGTAGCCAACCTCAATCCTACCACGTGGCCTGTTTCTGCCTGGGTGGAACTCCGCACTTCGACGTAACGGTGCAGATCGAGCAGGGCCACGTGGTCGATGTTGTCCCCGGAAAGTCCCACTCGGCAGTGGAATTGGGCCGCGTGGCTCTCGTCGACGGGTTGGTGAATGCACACACTCACCTGGAATTCAGTCTGCTTTCCCAGCCCATCCCCACACACGGCCGGTTCACCGACTGGATCCGCTCTGTCGTGAAGCACCGACAGGCTCATCAAGACTCCACTGCTGATGCCATTCGGGCGGGAATCCGTGAGAGTTTGTCCGCTGGCACAACCCTGATCGGCGAAATTGCCACGACTGGCTGGTCGGCCTTCGACTACGCCGCCGCAGGTTGTCCGACCGTTGTATTTCAGGAAGTTCTCGGCCAGTCCCCGGAACGAGTCTCCCAACAGGTGCAACTCGCCAGATCGGTCGTCGAAACCGCCGCCGTGAAGCTTTCTCCCGGGATCAGTCCGCACGCCCCGTATAGCACACATATCGACCTGGTACGGGAGTCGGTCGCAATTGCCCGCATGCGGGGTTGTCCGGTCGCGATGCACCTGGCGGAAACCAGCAGCGAACTGGAACTCCTTTCCTCTCAGACAGGTGAGTTTCGGGAATTGCTGAGCGATTTCGGCATCTGGAACGAAAACCTGTTTCCCACTCCCCGTCGGGCACTCGACTATCTGCATGTACTGGCGGAAGCACCGCGTGCCTTGATCGTCCATGGCAACTACCTGGACGACGAAGAACTTCGCTTTATCGCAGCGCAGCCGCAAATGACGCTGGTCTATTGTCCTCGCACCCACTTCGCATTTGGGCATGATCCGCATCCGTGGCGGCGTCTGCTGAAGATGGGGGGTCGCGTTGCTATTGGAACCGACAGTCGGGCATCGAATCCTGATCTCAGCCTGTTCGCCGAATTACAGTTCCTGGCGCGGCAGCACCCGGACATTTCCCCTTGGGAACTTCTGCAAGCCGGTTCCATCACGGGACGAACGGCCCTCGACCCCGCGTCAAACGCATCACCGACGGCCGCAAACCTGACCTTGATTGCACTTGGTGAGATTCAGGATGCCAACTTCGGACAGACCCTGTTCCAACCGACAAGTCACGTGTGCGGCACCATGATTCAGGGAAACTGGGTCTGGCGGAATACGGATGGCAGCAGCATAGCCAGATGACTCCCTCCTGCACGTCTGCACTTTGACAGCGCCTTCCAGCAGTAGACGAAAGGAATCTCGCGGAGACAACTGATCCACTGCTGCTCTACCGCTGCTCTACTGCGAAAATCAGACAGTGATCGTATCGCCAACGGTGGAATCGCCGGATGACTGATTCAGTTTGTCGTAGATCTCATCGGGTAATTCCACGGACTGGAGTTTAGCTCCCGCCGGAATGATGCAGTAAGCGGTCTTCATTTCACCCACTGCCAGCAGCAGGTCGCCGCGCCGGAACTCGTACGATGTGGTCAATGACCGCCGAGTGACTCGCACAACGGTTACCGAAATATCCAGCTCATCCTCGTAATAGGCCGGCGATTTGAATGAGCATGTCGCAGAAACTCGCGGCCAGCCAAAGGCCGTTCCGTCAGGAAAATTGCCATGAATCTTGAGCCCCAGCGAACGGAAGAAGGCATGCTCAGCCTGTTCCATGAACCGATAGAAGTTGGCGAAATGCACGATCCCAGCAAGATCGGTTTCGAAGAATTCAACGCGATGTCTGGCAGTAAATTTGGGGACCATAGCGCCAACTTAGCGAACAGGGGGGGAGGAATCAATTGGCATTGCCACAAGCTGAAAAGGCTGCAGACTGGGTTGCTGCGCCGGAATCGCAGCGACCCGTGACAGGCAGGACCTGCTAAGCCGTGCGTTTTCTGACGCCGGAAAACAAAGAGCGTCAGTCTTCGCACAGCGATTCATCCCAGCCGTAGCTGGGATGCGGCGCTCGCGAGAACTGACACTTTTGTTTATTTCGGAATCTTGAACGAGAGGCTTACTTCGCTTCGTCTTTCAATTCACCGCAGTCTTCGATCACGACTTTCTTCGAAGTACGGCCCGATCCGGAACCCACGGCTTCGATGGCTTTGACCACGTCCATACCTTCGACAACGCTGCCGAAGACGACGTGCTTGCCGTCGAGCCAGGCGGTTTTAGCAGTGCACAGGAAGAACTGCGAACCATTGGTGTTGGGCCCTGCATTGGCCATGCTCAGAATGCCGGGGCCGGTGTGCTTCAACTGGAAGTTTTCATCGGCAAACTTCTGCCCGTAGATCGATTTCCCACCGGTTCCGTTGTGGTTGGTGAAGTCCCCCCCCTGACACATGAAGTCGGGAATTACGCGGTGGAAGGACGAGCCTTTGAATCCAAAGCCCTTTTCACCCGTGCACAAAGCGCGGAAGTTTTCTGCCGTCTTGGGGACGACGTCAGAGCGAAGTTCCATGACGATTCGGCCGGCTTCTTTCCCGCCGATACTGATGTCGAAGTAAACTTTTGGCAATTTTTTATCCTTGTCAGCAGCGAAGAGTGAGGTACCGAGAACTGTCGAAGCAACGGACGCAGCCAAGACTTGTCGTCGCGAGTACATAGCAAAACCTCTCCAAAGTAATCTGATTCCGCCAGCGTCCATCGCCAGCATCCCATCCGATGACTTCATAAGTTAACTCATGGGCTTCGCTTACGCTATTCAACCGAGGAGAGGAACTACGCGACGTTCAATCAGGACCACTATCTGCTGCGATGCCGTTCTCGATCTGTTGCAGCACCCGCTCTTCGCGTACGGCCGGACATTCATTTTGCAGACGGAATCTCAGGTTCGTTCCGCGAGGGAAGGTACCGTGCGAGCTCTGCCTTCCGGCTCGCGTAACGCGGGTCCTTGGCGAGGTTCGTCCATTCGTAGGGGTCTGCTGTCTCGTCATACAATTCTTCATCGCCATTCGCGTATCGGATCAGCCGCCACCCTTCATTTCTGATCGTGTGATTGCCAAAGCGGTATGTCGTGAGAGCGGGAGCCTCCCATGGCGCGGCCGGGTTCTCCAGCAAGGTCCGGATGCTGCGGCCTTCCACGTGTGCCGGGGTCTTGATGCCGCAGAGGTCGGTCAAAGTGGGATAGACGCTCATCAGATCAACCGTTCGATCGCACACGGCATTGGCTTGGGTCAGTCCTGGAACAACCCAGATCAACGGGGCTCGTGTTGCCTCTTCCCACAGGGCAAACTTGCGCCAATGCTGTTTTTCACCTAGGTGCCAGCCATGGTCGCTCCAGAACACGATGATCGTGTTGTCTCGTTCGGGAGATTTGTCGTAAGCATCAATCAGACGCCCGATCATGGCATCGCAATACGAGATCGCGGCGAGATACCCCTGAACAGCCTCTTTCCAACGGCCCGACTTTAGAATCTGTTGATGGTCCCCCTCAGGTCTGGCCATCTTCAAACCGGCGGGAGGGACATCCCCCAGGTCATCGGGCTGCACGGGCGGAAGCTCAATGGAATCCAGCGGATGCAGATCGTAGTACTTTCGCGGGACGTTCCACGGCATATGCGGCTTATGCAGCCCCACCGTCAGAAGCAGCGGCTTCTCATGAGTCTTCGCCAGTTCCTCGATTCCGTACTGGACGATTTTCCACTCCCGTAGATCTTCGTCATCGCAATCAAGGGGAGCGAAACGAATCCCCCCAACCCCCGAGTCTCCCTGAGGGACTGGATCCGTACCTTCTTTCAGTAGGTAGTCATCCCATTCACTGCGGCGCGAATACGCCCCGTGATAGATCTTGCCTGCCCCTTTGACGACATAACCCGCATTCCGGAACGTCGTGAGCAGAGTTTTTTCTTCGGGGATGACAGTCCGCCAGTCATGGTTATTATCGTAGACACCCGTCGTGTAAGGGCGTTGACCGGACATCAGCGCGGCACGCGACGGATTGCAGACAGGGGCAGCACAATAGTTGTGCGTAAAGCGGACTCCTCGAGCCGCCAGCCGGTCGATATGCGGGGTCCTGGTTTGCGGATGGCGTCCCAGATGTCCGACCCAATGATTCAGATCATCGATCGCAATAAACAGCACATTCGGCCGGCGTGGTTCCGCAGCACTTGCTGTCATTGAAATGGCAATCCATGCAGAGATGAACAGCCAGTGGGTGAGCGACCTCGCTCGGAACAGTTTTTTCGACATGCAATGACCTTCCAGTGAGAAATCAGTTCGCTCAGCAGTGGCAGCGGCCTCCGGGTTTGCACCCCCATCGCTCAGCGTGCTGGTCTGAGAAGTGAGCGAGCACAGCCGTTGCGCGAGAGAAAGAGAGAGACGATGAAAGCTCTTCCGAGCCGCTGAGTTGTCATGAGGTGCAACTTCAACGGCTCAGGAAGAGCTCCCCCGCCCCGTGATGCTTCAGTGGCCCGGGTTCAGCCACAAAATTACAGCGGCTTCGCCAGTTGCTTATTCCATTCCTGCCACAGCGATTCCAGTTCTTTCACTTTTTCCGGGTACTTCTCAGACAGATCATGAGATTCATTCAGATCTGTCGGAAGATGGAAGAGCTTCCTGGTCGAGACACCCGTGGTGGGGTAGTTTTCCACGTTGAGGTCGTACTGCACCAGCTTCCATTCGCCGTGGCGAATCGCGTTTTGATCGCCTAATCGCCAATACAGCGTCTCGTGGGGAATCCCCTTCTGTGACCCGTCGAGGAATGGCAACAGGTTGATCCCGTCCAGTTTCCACGAGGGGTCCACCGTCACACCGGCGGCCGCCAGCGCTGTCGGCTGGAAATCGAGCTGGATGACGGGGTGATTGTAGACGCTGCCGGCAGGAAGTTTGCCCTTCCATTGGACGACGAAGGGAACCCGAATACCACCTTCGAGCGTCGTACGCTTACTGCCTCGGAGCGGGGCATTGTTACTGCCGTTGATGGTGGTCCCCTGCATCGTCGGTCCGCCGTTATCACTGATGAAGAAAATCAGTGTTTCTTCTTCGAGCCCCGCATCCTTCAGTTTGCTGAGAACCTTGCCAATGGCATCGTCCATTGACGAGAGCATCGCAGCGTAAGTTTTACGAGTCTCGTTCTTAATCTCGTCAAACTTGTCCAGTTCGCTGTCTTCCGCCTCCATGGGGGTGTGAACAGCGTTGAACGCCAGATACAGAAGGAATGGTTCCTGTTTGTGTCGTTCGATGAACGATACGGCTTCCCGTCCGAATGCCTGCGTCAAATAGGTCGGCTCGGTGAGCTTTTCTGTTCCGCGCAGAATCTCGGCATTGTCCTTGTCAAAGTAGGTATGTGCCCCACCCAGGAATCCGAAGAACTCGTCAAAGCCCCGCTTGAAGGGGTGGTATTCCGGGCCACCACCAAGATGCCATTTTCCCACCAGACCGGTGACGTAGCCCGCGTCCTTAAATCGATTGGCAAACGTCGTTTCTTCGAGCGGTAACCCCTTGCCACTGAAGTTGGGGCCGGGTCTGTTACCGCCTCCTCGGTTGGCACCCGCGCGGTTTCCGCCAGGATTGAATTCATGCCCGAACCGCTGCTGATATCGGCCCGTCAACAGCCCGGCACGAGTCGGACTGCAATAAGGTCCGGATACGTACCCGTTGGTGAATCGCACCCCGCCTGCCGCCAGCGAATCAATCGCAGGCGTCGGAATGTCAGCGCCTCCCTGAAATCCAAGATCCGCGTAACCCAGATCGTCGGCGACAATCAAAAGAATGTTCGGCTTCCGGGGAGGAGCCGCAGACAGATGTGACATGGAACCCGAGACGGCCCACACGGCCGCCAGCACGTTGACGGCCCATCGACGAAATCGCATAGACGGCATCCTTTTCGTAACGTTTTATTCGTAAGGTTTATCTGCAAAGGGGGCGGAGCAGCGGGGCACCACACGTTCGTGCGGTCGCTGTATTCAAAATGAATTGATTCAGCATCGCCCGAACGGGGCTGCTGCCCCTCATTTCCCTGCGGGGGACGATCCCGTCCGATCCGACTCCAGTTCAAAGTTGTACGGCCCGCCCCCGTTTTCGATCGTGATCTTCAGCTCTGATTTCTTGTTGTATTTCACCGGTACAAGTTCCGGCTTGATGTGGTCACCTGAGCGAGGATCAACTTCCAGACCGGAAACATCCTCGTCGGGGAAAATCTCCCTGGTGCTGATTCGGACAGTCGCATCACCGACCCCCGCCCCTTTTAATGATCTGCTGTACTCGGCGATGTAGTTTCCGTTTCGATCAGTCCTGGCGAAGCTACTGCCGTTCGTCGTTTCAATCGTGACTTGGGCATTAGGAAGTGGATCCCCATCCAGTGTGACTGTTCCGCGAACGTCAACAAAGCCATCTCGCATCTTCTTGCCGCTGCAACCACTGAAAAGAGGCAATGTACAGAGGAGCGCGAGAACCGTCGCAATGCGTCGAACGTTCGGTCTGTTTCTTAATATCAAATCCATCATCGTCCTCTGAATGGCTGGAGGATGCTCAAGACCTGTCTGCCTGAAGTGACGCATGAAACTGAGTCATCCCGTCCCACGAGTCTCGGCCAACAGTCTTCGTCACCAATTGACAGCGATCCGCTGCACAAGCAAAAAGAATTTCGTGCACGTCCGCACTGCAACGAGTGCGGACGTGTTACTTCAGTCAAGTTAAAACTCGGAAACAGGATGGCCATCGGCGATGGACCACAATCGCTGGTACAGCCCGTAAGCAGCCCCACCGTTGACCGAATCAAACGGATCGTTGGGGTTCGGTGTGTTGCGCTTTGCCCAGGTCCGGCCAGTGTGATTGATGTTTTCGCTGATGAACCGGACGCTGCCATCAGCCATCCCGAAGAAGGCCCCACCGACGTGCATACTGGACGCCGCGCGACGGATGGTGGTGTTAACCGCCGAATTCGGCGGATTCATTGCTGCGACACCTTCATTGATACTCCGGTTCGATGCTGCAGCCGATCCGTAGAATCGCTTGCGACCGACTCGGCCCGCCGCCCCTTCGTCACTGATCGTCGACAACCATGACGACTCCGACGTCAGAATCGTGTTCGACGTGCCGTCCGTAATTTCGCTCAGCTTCTTGCAGACGGGCGTCGTCGCCGTTGCTGAGGGAAGTCGGCTGCGCATGAACAGCCCATTCGCGAACTGTGTACTGGTTTCGTTGTAGTGGCTGTTATCGAACGAGCCTCCATTTCCGCAATAACTCGTGACGGCCTGCATGTGAACTCCATCCGCCGCGGGCGTTGCCGCAACTTTCGGTGCAACGTCCGAAGGGCAAATGATGAACGGGAGTGGTACCTGAACCGCGATCGTATTGTTGATTTCTCCCGGTGTAACGGGATTCTCAAGGCAGCACCTCGAACCGAAATCAATCGTGCTATAAAGCGGTGCCTGATCCATCTGCGGCAGCAGGTGAGATCCCCAAAGCCAGCCAGTTCCACCATTGTCTTTCGTGTTACTCGACCAGTAGTGACCGGGCGGAAAGCGATCATGGATGTCGAGGTAATTATGAATCGCCAGGCCGATCTGCTTGAGATTATTGCGGCATTGTGTCCGACGGGCTGCTTCTCGCGCCTGCTGAACGGCCGGCAGCAGCAGGGCAATCAGAACAGCGATAATCGCAATCACAACCAGCAGTTCGATCAAAGTGAATCCACGTCCCCGCACTTCCGCTCGAAGTGGCTGTCGAAGCACACCCGGTTGTGCTGACTTCGCGGTCATCGTTTCTCGCCACATTTTTTACTCTCTCCTAAGCATTTCAAAATTCAAGATGAGATAGACATATGGATAATGGCTAATAATTTGATTCGATTTCTTACCGACAACAGCGAGGATCGCACCCAGGGAATAACGCCTTCTGTCAGACTTCTCGCGCTTCGTCTCAACGTGACGATGGCTGTCACGTCGCCTCTATCCACCCTGGGAGAACAGTGAGTTAACGAACTCAACTCCAGGTACTCGACAGGTGAGCCCACCAAGTTTTCGCGCGAACTGAAGATGAAGAAGCGATGGATATCCTGAATTGGAACTGGCCCAGCCTGAGGATCACATTCTGCGTCGTACTTTTGCAGGTGATTGCCGGCAGATTGAAGGGAAAGAAGTTCTGTGCGGCTGACGTCACTCAACCAGACCCCGGTCATCCCTCATTCAACCTCTTATGGCCCACCTGTTGCCCGCCCTCCTGAGGAGGTACGGGCGATACGGGTGAGACCATGATTGGCGTTCCACAAAGAGCGAGCACCCCACCGTGTCTCTACGATTCATTCAGTGGTAATTCAGTGCATTTGACTGGCGGCTTGCCGCCTGCATACAGATCTCCTTGAGCACCATGCGGGGACTTAGGCTGTTGCCCGTCGTCCTCGCAGTCCTACGGCATGGCGGACTTCTCGTCTCGTCCATTATCAACAACTGCAGTGCAGATATTTTTTACAGAACCAATCCCTTCAGGTCTTTTTGGGCAGGACCTGTCGATTCCGCGTCACTCGATCGATCTGGACGACACGTCCATCCCGAATGGTTACGGTTACTTCTCCGAACTGAAGCCCCTTCAGGGCTCGGACAATCTCGTGCAATACGACGTCCTGGCGGTTGGAATCAGGTTCCACGTCAGCTTCCTTACTCTGATGGGACTGGAGATGCATCGAGCCGCTTTCAATAATTGACACGTTCGCTACTGCTACCATTTCCCGGGGACTCAATTCCCTCAAGCGAAAATTTCCCGCACCACGTTCCCTTTGACGTCCGTTAATCGGAAGTCACGTCCCGCGTATTCATAGGTCAGCGACTCGTGATCCAGTCCCATCAGTGCGAGCAGCGTGGCGTGCAGGTCCGTGGTGTGCATCCGACCTTCCACAGCCAGTCGTCCGTATTCGTCGGTGGCTCCATAAGAGAAGCCTCGCTTGACCCCGGCTCCAGCCAGCCACATCGGGTAGCCCGTGATGTTGTGATCCCGGCCATCCTGTCCCTGCGCCGTCGGCAGGCGTCCAAACTCGCTGCCAAACAGCACCAGCGTGTCTTCGAGCATCCCGCGTTGCTCGAGGTCGGCAAGGAGCGCGGCCGTCGGCTGGTCCGTTTCCGAGCAGTTTTTGATCAGCCCTTTATGCAGATTGTTGTGGTGGTCCCACCCCGGCTGGCAGATCTCAACGAACCGAACCCCCGCTTCGCTGAGACGCCGAGCCATCAGGCACTGTCGGGCGAAGGCACCTTGCGGACCTGGCTTCACCCCGTAGGCGTCCAGCACGTGTTGTGGTTCACTCGAAATATCCAGTAGTTCAGGCACTTTCCCCTGCATTTTGAAAGCGAGCTCATACGACTGGATCACCCCTTCCAGTTGATCAGGTGCACTGGGATTCCCACTAAAATCGCGATTCATCGACTGAATCAAGTCGATCTGACGACGCTGTAGTGACGTCGAAGTCTCGGCCTTGATGTTGGGCAAGTAACCGCTGTCGTTGATCTTGGTTCCCTGATAGTGAGCAGGCAGGAAGGCACTTCCATAATTCACGGCACCACCAAAGTTCGGTGGCGGATTGATCGTGATGTACCCGGGAAGGTCCTGATTCTCTGTTCCCAGGCTGTACATCAGCCAGGCCCCCATCGAAGGCCGGGTCAACTGCGCCTGAGCCGCTCCCGTATGCAGTTGAATTACGGCCTGCGGATGAGCCGGAGTGTCGGTATGCAGTCCCCGCAGGAAGCACAACTTGTCGACATGGCGTGCCAAATTCGGATACAGCTCGGAGACCCAGGTTCCCGTTTCGCCATGCTGCGAAAACTTGAACTTGGAACCGGTCAGCGTCCCGCCGCCCGGCCCGACTTTCCCATCATCGGCCTGAAGCTGGGGTTTGTAATCTAGAGTGTCGACCTGTGACATCGCCCCTTCCATAAAGAGGAAGATGATTCGCTTGGCCTTAACAGGAAATTGCGGTGGCTTTGGTGCGAGAGGGCGTTCAGGAGTCGCCTGCTGAGACGCAACGGCCTGACGAGGAGCGGTCTCACGGAGCAGACTCGCAAGGGCCAGATAACCGAAGCCGGCATTCGCCGCTTTCAGTGCCTGACGACGTGTGATCGAGTGGGGATCGATGATCGATGACTGTTCTGAGCTCATATTCGTAAACCTTGTCTGGTGGATTGAATTGAAAATGTTCGATGCAGAACCTGCCGTGTCGGCGTGATCAGTTACTTCAGATACTGGAACTCCGCTGCTCCCAGGACTGCCTGACAGAAGCTCCACCAGGCCGCTGTCCTGGCATCACTGGCTTCAATCACAGTTTCTTTGACGGGTGCATCAACAGGATCGATGTCGTCGGGATTCACAGGAATCACCGGAAGTACCGCTGCCGCCGTCGCGTCACTTGCCGCCTGCGGTCGGGAATTCCCTTGAGGCCCCTTGGTCAACGTCGCGGGGGTAGCAGGATTTGCGGCATCGGCAACCAGATTGACTTCCGCCGCAGCGTAGGCCGGCTGGGTGGCAGATTCGATCTCTGCAACAAACCCGGTGGCTCGTTCGATCTCTGTCGGATTCGCCTGGCGGCCGAGCGCGAGTCTGTAGACCAGGTTGACCCGCTCGACATCGCTGAGGTTCGGCTGCTGGACAACTCGTTCCGCAAGCGCGAGTGCCTGTTTACGTACGAACGGATCGTTCAGCAGGTAGAGCGCCTGGGTCGGAACCGTCGTTGTATCGCGACTGCCGGTCACCATTCCCTGTTCTGCGAAGTCGAAGACTTCGAGAGAGCGAGGAGTGACACCACGCACCAGCGGCAGATAGATGCTGCGTGAGACGCTGGCCAATGACTGTTCGCTCAGGTTGCGAGCTTCCGGACCATTGTTCCTCATTTCGATCACTTTGAAGTCTTTTGCTGGCGACCCTTCAGGACGGACGGGATTGAGCTGCCCCGATGCAGCCAGCATGGCATCACGAATCTCTTCCGCGTCCAGGCGGCGAGGACTGTGTCGCCACAGGAACCGATTTCCGGGATCAATCGCCAGATTGGAGCTGACGGAATCGGCACTGAGCCGGTACGTATGACTCAGGACGATCGATCGAATCAACTTCTTGACCGACCAGCCTTCGTCAACGAACTGCTTCGCCAGGTAATCCAGAAGTTCCGGATGCGAGGGCTTGTCGCCAGTCGTTCCAAAGTTATCCACTGTCGAGACAATCCCGCGCTGGAACAGGTGCTGCCAGATCCGGTTAACGATGACTCGCTGAGTCAGCGGGTTCTGCTCACTCGTCAGCCACTCGGCCAGTTCCAGACGTCCACTCTGTTTCGGATTCACCTTTGGCTGTTCAGGCCATTCGAGCAAACTCAGGAAACCACGTGGAACCGTCGGGCCTTGCAGTTCGGCTTCTCCCCGGATGCGGACTTCGGTGTCACTGATCTTCTTTCCATCCCGGACTCCGTACGCCACTTTTCCAATGACGGCAGGATCGGTCAGTGCGAGAAGTTCCTGCTGAGCCTTGTTCATGCGTGCCCGGAACGCCTGCTGTTTGGGCTTGCCATTAGGACCGACTGCGAGACCTTCTGGTGTGCCCCGAATCGCTTCAAACTCGGCACGTGCCTTTTCAAACGCCTGCGTCGCCGCTTCGATCTTCTCTGCAAGTTGCGGATCGGTTTTGGCATCGGCCCCCACCTGCAGCAGCAACGTGTTGTCGTAGTAATCGAGACCGCCGCCCCCCATCTTGCTTCTGACACCGGCGCACAAGTCACTGCTCTGGAAGATCCCTGCCAGCGCGTAATAGTCGACCGCTGGAATGGGGTCGAACTTGTGATCGTGGCAACGGGCGCAACTTGCGGTCAACGCCAGAACAGAACGGGTAACCGTGTCGATCTGCTCATCGACGTTGTCCATGATGAACCGGATTTTGAACCGCTGGTTGACGTCTTTCACGCCAATCGCCAGAAAGCCCGTCGCAATCAGTTGCTCTGCTTTTTCGGTCGGAGAGTTGGCGGGAAGCAGGTCCCCGGCAATCTGTTCACGAATGAACTGATCGTAGGGCTTATCGTTCGTAAATGAGTCGATGACGTAATCACGGTAACGCCAGGCGTGGGGCAGAGGGATATTCCGTGCCGAGCCAGTGGATTCGCCGTAACGGGCGAGATCCAGCCAGTGACGCCCCCATCGTTCCCCATAAGCCGAAGACTTCAGCAATCGATCGACGACCTTCTCAAAAGCCTTGTCAGAATCATCACTCAGAAAGCGGTCAATCTCATCAACGGTGGGGGGAATTCCGGTCAGGTCGAAGGTAACGCGACGAATCAGTGCAATCTTGTCGGCATCCGGGGCTGGCTGCAGTCCCGCTTCGGCCCATTTGCTGAAAATGAATTGGTCGATGGGATTGGCCGCAAACGCTTCGCTTGTGACCGTGGGTGGCACCACGGCCTTGAGTGGCTGCCATGCCCAGTGATTCCGTTTGAGTTCATCGTACTCGGGTTTGGGGCCGGTCAAATCATCCGGAATCTCTACAGCCGGCCAGGTCGCACCGTCGAGAATCCACTTTTCCAGATCCGCAATCTGATCATCCGTCAGTTTCTTTTGGGGGGGCATCTGCAGCCCCTGATGTCGCACGACTTTGATCAAAAGACTTTCCTGGGGCTTACCCGGTACGAGTCCAGGACCGCGCCCACCTCCTTCAATCAACCCATTTCGATCGTCAACTCGCAATCCACCTTTTCCACCGTTTTCTGCGGAATGGCAGTTGATGCAGTTCTCCAGCAGGAGCGGACGAATTTTCTTCTCAAAAAACTCAACCTTGGCCGGATCGTCCGAAGGCCGGTTGTCGGCTGCATGAAGTGGAAGAAGCTGTACAAAGCCGGAAAAACTCAGAGCCAATAGTCCAATTCGGATCCGCAGACCGCGACGGTTTGCGCCGAGATGCGTGAAAGGAGCAAAGCGATTCATGTTGTCCCGCAATAGAAAGAAGTAGGGTTCGTCGTATGAAACCGGGATCACCACCCAGATTGCGCGCCAAAAGAAGAGGGCGCACGCCTGAGTTCGGGCGAGTACGAAGTCGCCTCGGACTCAGCAACAACACTCACTGCAGACGGATGCGGCATACCGGTGAACGGGATGAGTCATCCAGGAATGGGCGAGTGGCAACGACGGACAATCTTCCGCAGAACAACGAACGTCTTGACGACCGGCTCCGGCGAAGGAGCCTCGGGCAGACGTACCCAGGTAGGAAACAAACCTTACCCGGCTAGCCGTTTTTCGAAATTGGAATGGCGCAACAGGCCAGTCGCGTTCAGGGCGAGAACAACGCATCGAGACCTCCCTGGTCTCTACTCCATACCTCCGGACTTTGCCGGTCAGCAAGATTTTTTCAATACGAGGTGGGCCTGAGGCCTCATCCAATATATCACCAAACTGCTCGTGTATGTAAAGTATCGGCCAGACGGTCAGCTTTGTCAACAAGAACTGAAAAAAAACTGCAATCAGAAGCGGCGAACAGACATTGGCTCAACCGGAATATGCGTTGGCTGCCGGTGGATGAGTTCAGAAATCAGTTTGCCAGTCGCAGTCGCCATCGACACCCCAATCATGTTATGTCCTGCGGCAATGTAGACATTCTCTGCGCGGGGGCTGCGGTCGATGATGGGCAGGCTGTCTGGCGTCATCGGGCGCCATCCGAACCACTCTTCGATCACGGGATCGCCCGTTGGTTCATGTAGATAGTGGCTCGCCCCGCTCCTCAGCATGGCAATCCGCCGCGGGTTCAGAGTCGAATCGTATCCCGCGAACTCCATGATTGATCCCAGACGATAGCCAGAGGGCCATGGCGTCACGGCGACGCGATGCTCTTCGAAGATCAGCGGCATACGGGGACACTTTTCTGGCCGGGCCATCGTCAACGAGTAGCCTTTTCCGGGCTGGATCGGAACCTTGCATCCCAGATGCTGGTTCAGCAACGGGGTCCAGGCACCGGTGGCAACAACAAAGGCGTCCGCTTCAATTTCGCCCTGGGATGTTTTGGCTGCAGTAATTGCGGCATGACCGTTACTTGCCACCTGACGGCCGGTCGTGAAGCCCAGGAATTCATGATGTTCTCGAATATCAACACCACGAGATTCCAGCAGCTTCTTCCACGACGACATCAGCTTGTCAGGGCGCAAATGAGCGTCTCCGGGGAAATGCCACCCCCCCGCAAGTCCCGGTTTCAGAGCCGGTTCCAGTTCTGTCACTGCATCGCCATCGTAGCGGTCGGCACCGTGATTGAAGTGAGTTCTGAGGATCTGATTCGTCTCGGCAAAGTGCTCCATCCCCGCTTGATGCAGAAATGGGTAGAGGATGCCGGACATCTGCCATTCCGCATCAATGGGCTCGTTGGCGAAGAGTTCCTCGTAAAGAGCCTTGGACGAATTGAGCATCAACTGCAGGGTGACGCCCGATGCGAGCATGTCCTTCATATTGCAGTGACGGGCAAACTCGAGCAGAAACCGCCACAGCGACAGATCCAGCCGAGGCTTGATGGAAAACGGCGAGTTCGGACTGATCATCGCTTTAAGCGTCTTCTTCATCACGCCGGGACCGGGCAGTGGAAGAATGTGGCTCGGGCAGACGTATCCGCAATTGCCATGCGCCGCTCCGCTGCCGATGGTCTTCTTTTCGACAATCGTGACCCGAGAACCGGATTGACTGAGATAGTGAGCGCAGGCCGCTCCGATGACACCACCGCCGATGACGACCACGCGTTGACTCAACTCTCAAACTCCTCAGCGAACTCGATTCATTTCAGAAAAGGTGACCAATAAGTTCCTGTTCATTTACCACATTTCTTCAGGAACTGCACCGCTCGGGGGTGATTCCCATTTGAAATGGGTCCGCCGGGTCAAGAATCAGATTTGCCTCCGCCGTGATGTAGGCGGTTCCGGCAATTCGGGGAATGATGTGGCCGTTCTCGTAGCGGAATGTCCCCTCAAAGACACTCCCAAGAATACTCTCCTGTCGCCAGACTTCTCCCGGCATTAGCTTTCGATCCGCTGCCAGACAGGCCAGTTTCGCTGACGTCCCCGTCCCGCACGGTGAGCGGTCATAGGCCGCTCCGGGACACAGCACAAAGTTACGGCCGTGGTTCTGTGGGTCGACGGGCGGGCCGATGAATTCAATGTGGTCGATTTCTCCCCCTTCTGCGCCCGTTATTCCATTCTCGCGAAGAGCCCGCCGAATACGCTGCGCGATTTGGGTAAGAAGGTCGACTTCTGACAAGCGGAATGGGACGGATACCCCCGCCAATCGGGACGTTAGCCCTGGCAGCGATGCGAAATCGACCAGAAAAAACCAGTTTCCTCCCCAGGCGACGTCGCCGGTCACGGGGCCGATTTCCTCAACGTCAATTGTGATCCCTTGCGCGAAGCGGTAGCTGGGGACATTGTCAAAGACGACACGGTTGGCTCCGTCGTAGTCGAAAAGTACCGTCCCGACAGGAGTTTCCAACCGGTGCGTTCCCGCCTGGATCCGGCCAAGATGGCCGAGTGTGACCGCAAGTCCGATGGTGGCGTGCCCACACATCCAAAGTGGGCCGACGTTGTTGAAATAGATGACGCCTGCCACCGCCAGCGGATCGACGGGCTCACACAAGAGTGCTCCCACCAGTACGTCCGAGCCGCGCGGCTCGTTGATGACCGCAGAACGAAAATCGTCAAAGAGATCTCGGAAGTGAATTCTTCGCTCAGCAAGCGAGCCACTTCCGAGATCAGGCCCCCCCGCGATCACGACACGCGTTGGCTCTCCGCCGGTATGTGAGTCTATGACGTGAACGAGGTGTTTCTTGAAAAGGTCACGCATGGATCACGTGGAGAAAAACCAGAACGGGACGAGCGCAAACGGAACGAGAGAGCGTTCGGCTACACGTCGCTCAGCTCGTCATCTTCCGCTTCAACTTCTTCGAACTCACTTTCGACGCGTTCACGATGCGTTGCTTCATGCTCCGCAATTAAAGCTCTCGCTTCCGCTTCGTACTCGGCAGGAACATACACATGGCAGGGAACTGCTGAGATGCCTGGAAACGGGCCATTAGCGTCTTCCACCGATCCGGCGATCCCTGCATCCGCGAGCATGGCTTTCACAAGTGCGGCATCGAATGCCTGGGGTGTTGAGTAAACTGAGACGAGGGACTCTGAAGAATCGGTAGACATAGTTCAAACTCCGTATAGGCAACAGGACGTGTGATGTCTCTCTGCCGTCGCAGATCGTAATCGAGACAGGTCAACGATGCGGACGGATACTCAACCATCCAGATTGTGGCACCGCACAGACACTGAAATCAAGCCGGACAACTCTTGTGTCATCCGTAGGTTAGAAACGTGTAAAAGGCGTGGGTGGATCAACATCCTCTCATTTTCATCTGAGGGCGCAGGTTCACCTGCGTGCCCTCAGAGCCGATTGACTCGCAGTCGTCCCCACTCAAGAGAAAACCGCAGGACAATTGAACCAACCAGGAGACTGCATGATCGCCCAACGCACCCTCAGCGAAAACGCTCAAGGTGCGAGCGTGACGAGTCCCACACCGTTTGCACTCTAGGTCGCGCCAGAGGATGTGGCGACTTCGTGAGCATCGGAAATAAACTGATGACCTCCCGGTCGAACGGTGAGGACCGGACAAGGGGCAACCCGAACCAGTTTTTCTGCGACCGACCCCATGAGTAAATGAGAGAGTCCAGAGAGCCCGTGAGTACCTGCGACGATGAGGTCGATATCGTGAGCTTTCGCATAGTTCACGATTTCGTCTACGGCGTAACCTGACGTTACGCTCGTCACGACACGGCTTTCTTCTGGCCAGCTCGCGACCTCATCTGCAATCCGCTGTTCGGCGTGCCGGATCAGATCGGTGACGCCTGTTTCCGGCATCGTCCAGGATGTGGTCGCATCGGGGAATGGAAGGACGGGCGGGACCACCACGTGCAGAAGGTGTAATTCCGATCCCATCTGTTCAGCGAGCGCTAGCGCGTAGTGCTGGGCCTCAATTGCCGGTGCGCTGAAATCCGTCGGAAACAGGATCTTGTGAATTGAAACTTGCATGGTGCCTCCTCCTCAAATGAACCGATCATCGGATCTCGTCAAACGACTAACTTCAATGAAGCAAGACTCGGTCAGCAGACAGTAGAGCACGATCGATGCCGAACAATCAATTAAATAGTTCGATTCGGGAAGAAAGCCTTGTTCGCTGAAATCCGTGCGTCAGCAACGCGTCTCGCGAACACTTAAGACTCGACGCTGAACAGCACTGCAGAAGTCCTTGCAGGCTTGTGGTTAATGTCGCGACACGAAAAGTCGTTTCGATTAGAGAGGGTCCGGTAGACGGCAATCCGCCGATTCAGGAAATCCCGTTCGACGAGTGGTCAAAAGGGATGCAGCTGACCGACCTCAGACCAGCTCCCTATCTGATCGCCTGCACGAGGCCCCTC
Organism: Schlesneria sp. DSM 10557; assembly: GCF_041860085.1. Classification (NCBI taxonomy): domain Bacteria; kingdom Pseudomonadati; phylum Planctomycetota; class Planctomycetia; order Planctomycetales; family Planctomycetaceae; genus Schlesneria; species Schlesneria sp. DSM 10557. The sequence goes on along the minus strand of NZ_CP124747.1, from coordinate 6,726,552 downwards.
AAAATTTTCTGGGTCCTGCCGTGAGAGAAATCAGAAAGTAACCCCGTTCCGATTCCAGACTGCGATCAGAAATTACAACAACGAGGTCGTCGCAGCGACGATGACTTCCGGAATGGCTGTCAGGGTCAAGGCCAGCATGACCAGCCCCAGTGTTCCCCGAATCAGGTAAAGTGAACCACTCAGGGGTAACTGCGAATTGCGGCTGCAAAGGGCCAGCGTCAAATCGACCAGCAGCATTGTCGCGGCGAGTGGAATGCCAATCCGGATCCCCAGCACCAAGGATTGTTGAATCAGTTCGATGATCGTTTCGACAGGCTGCTCCGTCCAGAAGGGGGCACCCGGCGGGAGACTTGCGAACGAATCAATCAAAGACTTCAGCGCGAGTGCCTGCCCGTTGAGTGGCTCGAGCAGGACGAATGCCACGATTCCCATCAGCATGCTGATCTGGCCACAGGCGGAATCGTCGCCAGAAATTTCTGGATTGAACGTGCGTGCGAGCCCAAGTCCGCTGTAGCGGTCCAGCCATTCCCCACCGAGCTTCAGTCCCAGAAAAATGATCAGGATTCCCGTGCCGAGCAATGTCCCCACTGCAATTTCACTGAACAGGATCACCCCCCAATCGGTGCCACCAGTTTTCGCCTCGGACGAGTCAGCAGTTCCCACGGGGCTCTGTCTGGAAGACAGATCGAAAAGTCGCGTATCCCGCATGGCGCCGTCTTGATTTTGAACGATCAGCGAGGAAAGCAAAGCTCTGCCGACCTCTGGGGCACCGTGTCTCGACCACGCAAGAGGCGCGATGACACACGTCAGAATCATGACCAGACCGAGACGGACGGGAAGTGGAAACTTCACTGACATCAACCAGGGCGAGATCACAAAGACCCCGGACAGACGGACCAGAACCAGCAGGCTGACGAGTCCGTTCTCGAGACCACCTGTCACCAGGTACTCGAAAACCAGTCGCCCCCAGGGGTCGTCGGTCAGTTGAGTAAGAATGGAGTTCATAAGTGCTGAGGGATGGAACGAATGAGATCCGTCGCGTACTCAGCAAGCCGGCTGAGACCCCACGGGAGCAGGTAAAGAATCGCCAGAGAGATCACTGTCACTTTGGGGACAAACGTCAGCGAGTGATCATGGAGCTGCGTCATCGACTGCATCATGCCGATCACCAGCGCAATCCCAAGTGCCGCCAGTAAGACCGGCCCCGCCAGCAACAGCACTTCAAGCAGCATTGACTGACACAGGCCGACTGCCGATTCGGTCTCCATGGATTACGCTGCCCCCACGCTTTCGAGCAGCATCCCCACGGTCAGGAACCATCCGTCAATCATCACGAACAACAACAGTTTGAAGGGTAACGACACCATCGAGGGAGGCATCATGGTGAGTCCCAGGCTTGTCAGCACCATTGCGACCACCAGATCGATGACGAGAAACGGCAAGAACAACTGAAACCCAATCAGAAATCCCACCTTCAATTCACTCAGGAGATACGCGGGTGCCAGCACCGAAAAGGGAACGTCATCGTAGCTTTGGGGTTCTTCCCATGACTGACCGTCATCCGTCGCGGGCCGCTGGTAATCCAGTAGCATCCAGACCGAGTCCCCGTTGTTCGCCCTTTCGATCTGCTGGCTCATGAAGGCCCGCACAGGAGCGATTGTGCGTGTCAGCGCCGTCGTTTCATCGATCGAAGTCTCGCCATTCGCCGGGTTGGTGTACGGTCGAATCCCTTCCTCGTAACACTTCTGCCAGACCGGCGACATTACGAGAAATGTCAGGAACAGACAGATCGCAGCGAGAACCTGGTTGGGGGGGCCCTGCTGTGTTCCCAATGCTTGCCGCAAGAGTCCGAGCGACACGGTAAATCGGACGTAGCAGGTTGTCATCATGAGGATCGAAGGGGCAAGGCTGAAGACGGTCATCAGCGCGAGCATCTTAAGCGAGAGCCCCATTTGCTGAGGGGAGACCCACTGCTGCGGGTCGAGTTGAAAGGGAGTCACGGTCTCGCTTTTCACGACCTCCACGGGACGGTCGACATCTTTGACCGCCAGCCGTGCGGGTGCTTGCGCTTGAGCTCGTCTGTTCGGTCCTGAGGGGCGAGGTGACTGCGCCTCCGCGCGAGAACACAGGAATAACCCCAGCGCCGCGACCAGCAGCATTGCCCGTTTCGCGATGGTGCTCGAACGGGCGGAAAATCCCTTCAGGGAAGCCTTCGCAGAGTCGAAAGAGGTGTCTTCGGACGTTTTTCCCAAACAGCTTTCCGTTAATTTCCGGACCTCATCCGGGTCGCTGATTTCGGAAAGGGTGCGAGCGCCCTCCGGTCCCACTCCGAGCAGCAAAATGCGTGATCCGCAGCGCACCATGTGCACGGCGACGCGAGGTTCCAGCATTCGGCGACCTAACACCTCAAAAGCCTCAACGGGCAGCGACTGTGTCGTGCGCAGCCCGTAACGCTTCAGCCCTCGCCCGACGACAACAATCGCACCGACCACCAGCGTCAGTGAAACCAGGGTACTCCACAGTTGGTTCGCGGACGGGGCGGTTTTGCCTCGCAGCGTTTCTGCCGGTTCGTTGGCCACTCGCCGCGGGGGCAAGGGAACACTCCGTTTCCCGCTCGCTTGGGACGCGGGAGCAGTCTCGTCCCCCAAAGCCGCTGACACCAGGACCAGACAGGACAGAGCGCAGACCAGCCAGGAACGTGGCATCCTCTCCCGTCGCCGCAGCAGCGGTTTCCGAAGCGTGTAAGAATCCCACATCATCCGCCCCTGTCATTGAAGGGGTCGAAGTTGTCAGAAGCAGGAACAGCAGCGACAGACCGAACGGGTCACGATGCCGCACGACAAATCCTGAATTCCACTTCCCCGACTCAAAGTCGCATTCTGGTTCCGGCAAAATCCGCCGAAACTGATCGCGTGGAATAACCGGGATTGGAAAATCGGACAAGATCAGGATTCAGCAAACGTCATCCCTCCAGTCCGACGTAACTCGGACAGAACACAGTTGATCAGGTTCTTTCAATCCCCACGTTCTCCGTTGCCCCCAAATTTCTCCTGGCTCTTAATCGAAGTCATGTGGTTCGCAAAAATGAGCAGCAACCCGCAATCTCGACAGGGTGTCCCCCTTGCCTCAAGCAGGTCCCTGATGGATTCTTATTCGAGTGTGAGCAGCAATTCGCTTCGACTGGGATTCTCGGTATAAGAAAGTGACATGACGTGGCGTGTTGACTGAGCCGAGGATGGGAAGCGTTGTCGGAAACCTCATTCCAGTGATGAAGTCTTATGGCGGACCAGCAGTTTTTCAAACGCTACCGGATGGAAATCAACTTCGAGCAGACTTCACTTCCGCCTGCGAAGTTACCAGTCGGGTATCACTGGCGAGAATGGCGCCAAGCGGATGTCGAGCGACACGCTCTCACCAAGTTTCGCAGCTTTCGCGATGAAGTGGATTCTGAGGTCTTTGCCTGCTTGGGCGAATATTATGGCTGCCTCAGACTGATGTCGGACATTGCCAGCCAGGAAACCTTCCTTCCGCGGGCCACCTGGCTCGTAGAGTGGTCAGACGGCGACCATCTTCCCCAGGACTGTGGAACAATTCAGGGGATCGGACTGACCGACCACTCCGGATCCATCCAGAACATCGGTGTGGTCCCCGAACATCGGGGCTTTGGCCTCGGACGAGCCCTCGTCCTGAAATCTCTCAGTGGCTTTGCCGAAGCGGGTATGAAACGCGTCGTACTCGAAGTGACGGCCAATAACGTCGTTGCCGTAGGACTTTACCAAAGCCTTGGATTTCGGGTTCTTCGCACCATGTACCGCGTGGTTCCGATTGAAGCGTCGATTCACTGATCGAAAACTCGACGGCTTCGGTAAAACGAAACACCGCAGTGACACGCATCGGCAAAGTTTGTTATGATCTCGCGACCTGTCGGTGCGCACTGGCTTCATGAGCGCGGGGTCCGTCACGGTCATCCTGACCCGATGATGATGCTTACAGAGCCGGATGTGCAAACGGAAACGGCAGACCGACAGGGCGCCAACGGTCTGCGACGTAGAACTGCGATGAACAACTCACCGTCCGTCAGCCATCTCGCTGTCTGGCGGGTAGTCCATTTGTGAGAGATTCTCGGCATGATACCCAGTCACGTTACTCCCCTGGATCGAGGTCGACGGTCACTTCTTCAGGCTGGCTCGATCGAATTACTCGGCCTTGGAATGAACCACGTTTCGGCACTGCGTGGTGGCGAGATCGTGTCCCGAGACCTCACCACGATGCCGCTACCGGGTGGAAAGGCCAAGTCTGTCATTTTCGTGTTTCTGTCGGGCGGGTTGTCTCAGCACGACAGCTTTGATCCCAAGCCAGCCGCCCCCGCCGACATTCGCGGTGAATTCTCGCCCATTCACTGCCGTACACTGGGCATTCAGATTTGCGAACATTTGCCGATGCTCGCCGGATGCAGTCATCTCTGGAGTCAAATCCGGTCGCTGACCACACCCTATAACGAACACTCGCAAGGGCACACGTCGATTCTCACGGGGCGAACGCCCATGCCACTGGGGTACGATCCATCGAAGCCCCAGTCATCCGACTGGCCTTCGATCGCTTCCGTGGTCGGAGCGGCCACGCAGAGCCGAAACAATAATCTACCGCCCGCAGTGGTCTTACCTGAACGGCTGATTCATAACTCAGGACGCGCCCTGCCCGGCCAGTATGGTGGACAGATGGGAAGCCGCCGTGATCCCTGGTTCATTGAAGCTTCACCCTACAACCCGAAATCGTATGGAGCCTATCCCGAATACGAATTCCATTTTGTCAGGGGGCGTGAATCAAATCCGAAGCTCACTTTTCAGTCACCGAACCTGAACCTGCCGGAAGGTCTCAACCGGGGCCGTTTGTCTGACCGGAACCACCTGCTGGGAATCCTCGATCGCCAGCGCAGCGACCTCGAACGGGCAGCGGCAACTGAATCATTCGACCGACATCGTGAAGCGGCCATTTCGCTGCTCACCGATGCCAGCGTGCAGCGTGCGTTCGACGTGCATCGCGCCGACCCTCAGGTGCTCGATCGTTATGGACGCAACTCGTTTGGATGGTCGCTGCTGATGGCTCGGCAACTGGTTCAGTCGGGCGTTAATCTCGTTCAGGTCAATCTCGGTAACAATGAGTCGTGGGACACCCATGACAACAACTTTGTGCTGTTGAAGGATTGCCTTCTTCCGCCTACTGATAAAGCGGTTTCAGCGCTGCTCGAGGACCTGCACTCGTTGGGGATGCTTGATGAGACACTGGTTGTGATGCTCGGGGAAATGGGCCGCACTCCCAAAGTTCAATCGCAAAATCGCAGTCCGGGTGCGAAAGCAGGTCGAGACCACTGGGGAGCGGTCCAGACCGTCTTCGTTGCGGGCGGAGGTATCACAGGGGGTCAGATCGTCGGAGCCTCCGACAAGAACGGAGCCTACCCCGTCAGTGAACCCCAGACTCCCGAGAATCTGGCCGCAACGATTTACCATGCACTGGGAATCCCCGACACAGCCGTCTGGAAAGACGACCTGGATCGGCCGCATAGCATTTACTACGGCGATCCAATTCGATTTTCCGCCTGATCCGACTTCGGCCGTGGCCCCTTCTCAGTTCTTCTGCAGGTTCAGTTCCTGCCGAAGATACCCGGGCCGGTCCGTCGTGATCGAGTCGACCCCCAGTTTCTGGAAGTGAAGTGCATCCGCAGGCGCGTTTACGGTCCAGATATGAAAGCTCAGCTTGCGATCACGAAGCTGCTTGACGAAGTCGGCATTCAGCCGATCCTTATTCGCCTGCAGATCGATTCCCTGCGTCTGAATTTCGGCAGCGGTCTGCAGGATGGATTCGAGAGACGGCTCCGAAACCTTTGTCTCCTTGTTCTGACGGAAGCCGACGAGCCAGTAGGCCTGGATTTCCGGAATCAGGCGACGGGTCTCTGCGATGACCTGTTGATTGAAGCTGATGACCACTGTCTGCTCGGGGCTCAGTCCAGACTGCTTCAAGACGGGTAACAGAAAGGGAACAATCTCAGGACCGCATTTGACTTCGATATAAATTTGCTTACCAGGAGGAATCGTGGCGAGGACTTCTGACAATGTCGGAATTTTCTCACCGGTAAAACGGGGATCTTTCCACCGCCCGACATCCAGCTTGCGCAGCGCGTCGAACGTCGACTTGGAAACGATGTAGTCCTCGCCGCTGGTGCGCTTCGTCTTGTCATCATGGATGCAGACGATCTGCTGATCCTGCGTCAGATAGAAATCCCCCTCGATCGCATCGGCACCTTGTTCCCAGGCCAGCTGAAACGCAGCCAACGTATTCTCTGGAGCATCATGTGATGCCCCGCGATGGGCGACGATCCGTTGAGCTTCAACCGAAGATGCGGTCATGACGATCAGTCCACACACAATTAGCTTCAAGTCCATTCGAGTTCTCGCTGTTAGATCTTCGTGGTTGCTATCCCATTCGCTGATGCTGTGCTGAAGTGGCTGTTTTATCAGCTATGACCGGGAGCGTCATCTGACGGCGTTCCTCGGGGGTCCTCAGAGAACCCCCTGTCCGATTCAGGATCGCGCGAAGTCGCTGCGCGAAATTCGATACAGGACGTGACGCGACAGCGGATGGTCAGGTGCCAGGATCGGATGAGCGAAGTCGTGCTCCTGCATGTGGGTCATCCCAATCTTTTCCATCACTCGGCGCGAGCGCAGATTATGCGGAACGGTGAAAGAGTAAATTTCCTTCAGTCCCGCAGCGTGAAACGCAAATTCCAATGAGGCTTTGGCCGCCTCCGGGGCGTAACCATTCCCCCAGTAACGGGAGTCGATTCGCCAGCCGACTTCCACGCAAGGAGTAAACCAGGCCTGCCATGTCGGATATTTGAGCCCTACGTATCCGATGAACTCGGCAGTCCCGGGAACTTCGACGGCCCACAGTCCGAATCCGTGCTCATCGAAATGCTCGCAGATCCGCCGCATGGACTCGTCACTTTCCTCTCGTGTCAACAGACTCGGGAAACACTCCATCACCTTCGGATCGGCATTCATCTGGGCGAAAAGTGGTCCATCCGATTCACGCCACCGACGCAGCAGCAGGCGGTCCGTTTTGATTTCCTGAGGCAGATCTTCTGTCACTCGCTATTTCCCAATACAGAACTTGCTAAAGACACGGTCGAGAATGTCGTCCGTATAAACCACTCCCAGAATGACCCCCAGATCATCCAGCGCCTGTCGCAAGTCGACTGCGATCAGTTCGTCACCCGCGGTTTCCTGCTGGGCGGCATCGCTGGCGTGACGAAGAGACGCCGAGAGTGATTCGAGCGTGTCTCGACATCGAGCAGCCGTCATTCCCAGCCATTGGCTGTTTCGGCTGTGACTCTGCGACAGTCGCTGCTTCAGGTGCTCTTCAAACTCGGCCAATCCCTGACCTGTGACGGCACTGACAGGTAGCAACTTGTCGTGATCAGCAGCGGCACGACTTGAGGTAATGAACTCAGGACCCAGATCGATTTTGGTCAGTATGCGAACCGACGCGGACGCACCACTGCTGGCTTGTTCAAACAGGAAGTCATCGAGTGCGGCATCAGCAGGAGTTACCCCGGCCGCCGTGCACCAGACAAGCAGGTCAGCTCTGCGAAGCTGCTCGTTCCGCTGCTGCTGGGCCGCGGCGGAGATCCCCGTTGTCTGCTCTTCCCATCCCGCGGTGTCCACCAGATCGAACATCAGCCCGTTCCAGTTGATCGTCCGCGTCAGGAAATCGCGAGTCGTTCCTGTCTCAGGTGAGACCAGCGCAAGATTGAGACCTGCTAGGCGATTGAAGATCGTACTTTTGCCTGCGTTCGGCAGACCGGCCAGCACGACTTGCTTCCGAACACGCGACTGCATTCGGTCGGACGTCTGCTGCAGCAGCGCATCGACAACAGCACGGGCTCCAAGCAACCGGGCAACGACGTCCTCGCGGCTGACAAACTCGATATCCTCTTCGATGAAGTCGAGTCCCGCCTCCAGATCGGCAAGCAATTCCAGCAGTTGCCCACGCAGCTCGGCCAGTTGACCGGAGACACCTCCGGCAAGCTGCGACAGCGCCGTTTGCAGCTCAACCTGATCCTGAGCGTCAATCACTCCCAGCACGGCCTCTGCCTGGATGAGATCCAGCTTCCCGGCCAGGAACGCACGCAAGGTAAATTCCCCTGGTCGCGCCGGCCGCACACCCCGCCGGTAGATTTCACTCAGGACTGCTTCGATCAGGCAAGGCGAGCCGGGGAGGTGAAGTTCGATGAGTGGTTGTCCGGTGTAGCTTCGCCGATTGGGCCAGTACAGGGCCTGGACGGGAATCGCAACTTCACGCGTGTCGCCACGAAACCGGATCGTTCCCGGATGCATGGCAGCCGTTCGAGCAGCGTTCCAGGCGTCTGCGGCGACCGGTTCAAAGAGTCCGTTGACGAAGCTTGCGACCTCGCGGCCGGAAATACGGATGATCCCGCGAGCCGCCCCCCCTGGTGGAGAAGCGATGGCAGCGATCGGGGTGTCGACCGAGAAGTCGACCACGTGGCCTGACGAACGCTCAGCAGGCGAAGCCGCGTCCACCCCGGTTGGCGGATTGACCAGATGATCAATCGTCATGTCCCTCTCCCGAATCGTCCTGTTCTGACCTGCCGAACGACCCGCGAGCAGACCTGTGCACTTCACTTCATCGGAACCGGACAATGTCGCGGCTCAGTCTGCATTGGCAAACTGCCGCCACCGGCCGGTCCGTCAGACAGTGGGATTACTTCTTCTTTTTCTTCTTGTCGTCACGCCGTGCGCCGTTGCCGAGCTGCCGCGTGGCCGAGTGCTGGTTGTCTGCCGACTGCTGCAACCGTTCCCAGAAGCTCCCCAGAGCTGTTGGCTTAGCGGGTTCGCTGTCGTTTTTTGTCGCTGCTGGCTTACCGATGACACCCGTTTTCACGGTCGAAGCGGACGATCCGTCCGTCAGTGCGACGGCTGAAGCCTCTGCCGACACGGATTTTCGTTTCAATCGTTCGAAGACCCAGCGTTCTGTCATTGACCAGATATTGGTCGCGATAAAGTACAGACAGAGTCCCGAGGGGACACGGAAGAACATGGCCCCCATGAAGATCATCATGAAGCTCATCATCTTCTGCTGTTGAGCCTGTTCCTCATTGGTCGGCTCCGGCATCGTCAGCTTTTGATGAATGAACATCAGCCCCGTCGATATACAGGGCAGCAGGTTGAAATGGGTCCAGCCGAGCCAGGGGACGACGAACGGCAGCTTGAACAGCGCATCGGGCGAGGCCAGGTTCTCGAACCACAGGAATGGTTCCATGCGAAGTTCGATCGAACTGCCAATCGCCCGGTAGAGCGCGATGAAAATCGGAAGTTGCAGCAGAACGGGCAAGCAGCCACTGAACATCAGGCCGAGCTGTTCTTTGCTCAATTCCTGAGCGGCCCGCATGTACTCGTCAGTCCCTTTGCCGTACTTCTGCTCCAGCTCCTTCTGCTTTTCCATCAGCTTTGGCTGCAGTTCTTTCATCTTGGCCGCGTTTGCCGCCTGATGTTTCGAGATCGGCAGCAGAGCTGTTCGGACCAGCGCCGTGAGGCAAATGATCGCAATCCCGTAACTCAGGCCCAGACTGTGGAACATGTTCAACAGCCAGACCATGCCACGGCAGATCGTATCGAACCATCCGTAGTCCATCACGGCGAGAGCGGGAATCTGGGCGACCAGTTCCTTCTTCTTCGGCCCGGCGAACATGCTGTATTCGTGCGTGAATTCGTCTTTCGCCGGGACATTGATCGTCGGAGACGACAGCGTAACAGAGACATCGCTGTGTTCGATTTTGGCAGGATTTTCATTGGTCACGACCGCCCGGGTCGACTCGACCTGATCCTGACCGGGAATCACAAGGGCTGCAAAGTAAAGAACATCGACGCCGATGTACTTAACCTTACGCTTCCAGACTTCGGTCTTGTCGGCCCGTGCTTTCTTCACTGCTTCCGAGGCTGAAAGCTTATTCTCGTCGAGGGTAACGCCGTCGTCCCGCAAAAAGCCCATTCGGACATCGCGGTATTTGTACGAGTTATCAGCATCTTCCAGCGGGACTCCCACCGGCCCCTGCAACGTATAGTTGAAGGGAAGTTCCTGATCAGTCAGGTTCTTGACGGTGACCTTCAGCTTCAGTTCATACCCTTCGAGCAGTGTCTGACGAATATCTCGCTGCTTGAGTTCTTCGTGAGTCAACTGCTTGAGTTCAAAGCGTTTCAACAGTTCCCATCGTCCATCAGGTGACGTGTACCGGAACGTTGCCGTACGGTCTTTTTCCTGAGGATCTGCTGGTTGGACGATTTCCCAGGGGATTTCATCGAGCGATGTCGGGGCCAGCACCTGATCGATCTGAGGAGACCGAAGACCGAACGTCCGCTGGTAAGTTTTCCGACTGGATCGCAATTCTGCATCGTCGCTGCCGACGACACGGACGCGGTCACCGCGGCGCCCGAATGCGGGGAAACGTTCCTTATCCGTCAGCTCGATATATTCCACGGATGCGCCGCGACTATCGAGATTGGCTGCCAGGAAGAATTCATCGATCTGTGCGTTGAGCTTGCTGTCGGGGTTTTTGTCGGGATCGGGAGGGCCGACATAGAGATTCACGGCGGGGTGCGAAGGAAGCTGAGGTTCTGGGGCGGCCGCGGGTTTAACCTGTGGTTCAGCGACTTCGACATTGGCGGGTTTCAGCCCGTCGGCAACAGCATCGCCACGACTTGCATCCGAGCTGTCTGCGGGTGTGTCGTCGAGATTAACAACCTGTTTGGGGGGTTTGGCGAACTCGGGGAAGAGGACGGGGACGGCGAAATTGATCCACGCCATCCAGATCGCCATCGACATCACAAAAAACAAAAAAAACCGCCGCTGTTCCATTCCGGATACCAATTTCCCAAGAAGTCTAGCCTGACAGCGCAAGGCCATTCAGGCGGGGTTTCAAACATTCAAGAAGGACCTGGGGAAATTTTCCCATGACCAGATCGATCAAACTTGAACGCAAGAATTCACGTCGCGGTTCACACACTAACTCTCAGCGTCCGTCAGCAAGACGCTCTCCCAGAAAATTGTCGAGATCAGGAATGTCAAAGATCTTCTTCGCCGTCTTGTTGAAGTCGTATTCGACTCGCTTGAAGAAGATCTTGTTTCCATCCAGAACGACGTAGGACGACCGATTGTCGCCGTTTCTCGGCTGGCCGACCGAACCGACGTTAACCAGCGCTTTTTTCTCGCCCAGCTCGTACTGGAAATCGATCTCTTCGGGGGCGAGAAAATTCAGGTCTTCGGTGAATACGCCCGGGATGTGCGTATGGCCCTGAAAACAATGACGCTCAACCAGTGAGAAAATGCGATCCATTTTCCGCTGGTTGTAAATGTCTTCTGGAAAGACATATTCGTTGAGAGGATTTCGAGCAGACCCGTGGACAAATAACAGGTTCGGTTCACGGATCACCCGCGGAAGCTCGCCGAGAAAATCCCATCGCTTGTCGGCCTGTGGACCAGAACCATTTTCCAGCGTCTTTCGCGTCCAGAAAACGGCCCGTTCCGCACTGGCGTTAAATCCTTCCGGATCAAACAGCGCTGCCTGATCATGATTTCCCAACAGACACTGCTTCGCAGAAGCCATGATCCGATCAATGCATTCGCACGGATTCGGTCCATAGCCAATGATATCCCCCAGGCAATAAATATCGGAGATATTTTGCTGGCGAATGTCGGCCAGTACGGCCTCAAGCGCTTCGAGATTCGCGTGGATATCGCTGATGATGGCGCGCAACACAATTTCCTTGCCGGACGGCTCGGGGCAAAAACGTCTCCCTCTCAATTCCTGATTGGTGATCATAAAACTGAGGGACGTTCGCGGCAAGCATTGAGGCCAACAAACAATCAGCTCAGCCACCACCAGGCGAGCCAGCAGAGTAGCGGAAACAGGAAGAACACGATCAGCAACCCGATGACATTGGACCGCGTACTATCGGGCCAGCGTGCCATGAATCCCCTTTTCACCGACTGAATTCTGATATCCGATCCCACCTGGATCGGCTCATGCGGCCATTTCACAGAATCAGAATCGCACCCCGAATCGCAGCATCAGACCATTATTCACGTTAAAATCGGGCGTGGAATTAAGAAAAGTATTTTGTCGACCGAAGACGAGTCCCACCTCAAAATACTTGTCGTACCACTGATGGTCGCTGCGAAGACCCATCCCGACTCTCCAGTCGGCGAGCTGAATCTGATCGCGGTTTCCGTTCTGCTGAATCTGGTACGATTCGACGTGGTACTCTCCCTGAGCATAGAGCCAGTGAGATCCATTGCCGAAATTCCCCAGAAAATAGCTGATGCGGGATTTCGGAAATAACATCCGCAACTCCAGGCGTTCGTTCGGGTTCCAGACGGCCCCGGCGTAGGGGATGATAATATTGTCCACGCGGTCCCAGTACTGAACCCCCAACACCCACATCCATTGGGGCGAAGTTCGATAGAGCAGCGCACCATACGCATCCAGATTGAATGCCTCACGCCCTAATGAGCCGTCAAAGTCGGTGTTAATCGACGGATTGAAATCAAGCTGTGCCGTCCATCCGCCGACTGTCGGCGAATTCAACAGGAAATCCCATCCGAACCGGTACACCGAACCGGGAAGATCCGGATAGTTAGGTCCGTCCCACAACCGGACCCCTGCCTGAGCCGTGTTCGTAAAAATCCATTCGGGGGTCAGCATCGCAGTGTACTTCAACGCAGCATCATAAGCCTGTACCGAGAAATAACCGTCTGCCGGCCCTGATGTCCCCGCAGGAGCGAGATAGTAGCCGTCAAACATAGGGGTGAAGCCAAATCGCTCGGGCTGAGGACCGTTCACCCCGGAAAGGACCGGCTGCCCCGGGTCATTCACATAGGGCAGGACCGGATCCGGCCCCGCCTGCAGTGCAAACGGGTCGTAGGGCTGGTACGGAGCAGCCAGAGGTGGCGTTGACGGAGGCGAATCATACGTCCCGCCATACGACTGACCTCTGACGACCGGGCGTTTTTGAGAGGGTTCACGCAGCCAGCCCGGATGCTGAATGGGCGCAGTAATGGCGGGGTCTTCTTCGCGGAAAACCACGGCCAAGCCACGATCCCGCTCTGAAACACCGGTTGCCTGTGCGGGCAAACCGCTGATCAGCATCGCAAACAGGCTCAGAAGAACGTTGCTCACCACACCGGCCTCATAAATGAACGTGGTACGGGGCGCACCGGCGACCCATCTGGTCCGGCAGGTTTTTCCAGAAAACACTTTCCTCGTCAACATCAACTCCGGCAGAAAGTGCCACTGTGCCACCGGGATCCGGGCCTCGACTTGCCGGGGCCTCTTTGCAGCACGGACTTCTCCGCATGTCATTTGGCCGCCGTCGCAAGCAGAGAACTTCGGCATGACAGGAAAATCCGGATTGTGCTCTTTTGGCTTCCCGCAGAACATGAGACACACCACCGCCTGGACGTGCGGCATCGACTGGGCTCACAAAGGAGTAGAAAGAGTGATTCGCCACCCAAGTTCCCCCTGGGGATCCGTGGTCCTGCTGCTCATCATCCTGGCTCGTGCAGTTTTTCTGACTGCCACGTCAGCGGCGGAGGAGGTCACTGCTGGCTCATCGGGCCTGTCGAAGATCAATATCGAAGACCTGCGCAAGCATGTCGTCACCTTAGCGGGCGACGCGCTCGAAGGCCGTGAAGCAGGTTCACGCGGAGGTAAAGCGACGGTCGCTTACCTGCGAACGGCTCTCAAGACGATTCGGGCCCGTACCGCAGTGCCACCCGAACGTGTCCAGGAATTTGGCGGGGACTACCAGAATTTACTCGTTCTGCTGCCGGGATCAGATGAAAAATTGAAGCATCAGGTCGTCGTGGTGGGTGCTCATCACGATCACGTCGGATACGGAAAGGCCTCCAACAGTCAAGGACCACTTGGCTATGTGCATAACGGTGCAGACGATAACGCCAGCGGCACCGCGGCGGTACTTGAGCTGATCGAAGCGTTTTCCTCCCTGGAACAGCGTCCCGCGTGCAGCATTCTGTTCGCGTTCTGGGATGCCGAAGAAGTCGGCCTGCTCGGATCCAAACATTGGGTCGCCAACCCCACAATCCCACTTCAACAACTTCGGTTCGTGCTGAATCTCGACATGCTGGGGCGACTGAGAAATGGCAAGGTCATCACCGTCGGATGGCGTTCCGCTGCAGGTCTCAGACCGTTCCTGGCCGCTCATAACACCAGCAATTTCCTGTTACTGGCATACCAGCCGAAAGTCATCGCGGATAGTGACCACCATCCGTTCTATTCCGCCGGTATCCCCGCAATCCACCTGGACACGGATAAACACGATGACTACCACCGCCCGACAGACGATCCTGATCGCATCAACTGGGACGGCCTTCAAGTCATGACAGAGTACGCCTACCGACTCATCTTCGATGCGGCGAACCGGCCCGAGTTCCCTCGCTTCCGTCGTGACGCCCTCACCGAACCACCGCCCGATTGGATGGTGCAACGTGAACTGACACCTCCGCCGGTGCGATTGGGAGTCACCTGGGACGAACGTCGTATCAAGCAAAACCTGATGACCATCGCGCAGGTCAACGCGGGCTCCCCCGCGGCAAATGCCGGCCTGCTTCCCGGAGACCGCCTTGTGCAATTCGGGGCCTGGCAGCAAAACAGCAGCTTCGACACCTTAAAATCCACGATCCTGGCGGCGAGGAACCCCGTCGCGATCCGCATCGAACGCACCGGAGTCGGGTCCCCCATCGAATTGACAGCAAACCTGGCCGGCTCACCGATTCGACTCGGCGCGGGCTGGCGTGATGATCCTGCCCTCCCTGACTCCGTCGTAATCGCCCAGGTCATCGCCGACTCGCCCGCCGCCCGAGCCGGCATCTCGGTCGGTGATGTGATCCTCAGTTTCGGTGGTCGTCCCTTGAACTCGTCCGAAGAAATGAAGCAACGGGTCACGACCGAACCCGGCCCGTTTCAATTCCGTATCGAGCGCGACGGACGAATTCACGATCTCAGCGTTGACGTGACGGACGAACGGCAGCCTCCTGCTGCCGCTGTGGCCAATCCATAGCTCCTGGACGCATCCCTGCCGTCCGTTCGAGACAAGAAACCAGGGATCAAACAGTTCCTTCGTGTTCGGTATTCATCAAAACTTCACGCGTGGTATTGTGAAAATGACTATAACGGAGGTCGCCGAACGTCGGCAGACTGCCCGAGGGCCATGTTAAGAACGAGGTTTTGAATCAATGAGATGTATCGTCTGCAGCCTGGCAATAAGTGGATGGCTGCTGAGCTCAATGGGCTGCGGAACATCGGCGATTGCCATAGACAGTGTGGGCGAGCCGGATGCCCCAACCCCAATCAAAGTTGCTGACGCAGAGGCTTACAAGCCCACCCCGCTTCCGGATCGCGTGATCCTTTCCTGGACGGGCGACCCCTCGCGGACGCAAGCCGTGACATGGCGAACAGACACCACCGTAAAACAGGGGCTGGCGGAAATCGCGGTCGCGGGTGACAACGGAGTCTTTTCTCGCAGTGCGCGGCAATTGACTGCGAAGACAACCCCTCTGCAATCCAATCTCTCAAATGCGCACTACCACACAGTGGAGTTCAACGCACTGACGCCCAAGACAAAATACGCCTACCGGGTGGGCGATGGGCTGAACTGGACTGAGTGGTACCATTTCGAAACGGCCAGTGACCAGGCCGAGCCATTCACCTTCATCTACTTCGGCGACGCTCAGACGGAGGTCAAGTCGCTCTGGTCGCGCGTCATTCGCGAAGCATTTACAGACGCTCCCAAAGCCCGTTTTCTGCTGCACGCCGGTGACTTGATCAACCGCGCCAACAGCGATGCCGAATGGGGCGAATGGCATTGGGCCGGGGGCTGGATGAACGCCATGATCCCCAATGTAACGACCCCGGGTAACCATGAATACGAACGGGTGGGCCCCGAAAAGATCCCTCATCTGTCAAACCACTGGAAGCCCCAGTTTGCACTGCCAGAGAACGGCCCTCCGAACCTGATCGAGACTGCGTACTTCGTCGACTTCCAGGGGACGCGAATTATCTCTCTCAACTCGAACGAAAAGATTGCGGAACAGAATCAGTGGCTAGAAAGTGTACTTGCCTCTCGAGATTCCTCCATTCGTTGGACGATCGTGACCATGCATCATCCGATCTATTCCAGCGCCAAGAACCGCGACAATCTGGAGATCCGCAATAACTGGCAACCCCTTTTCGACAAGTACAAAATCGACCTGGTCCTGCAAGGACACGACCACACTTATGCACGATCAGGACTTGTGAATAGTACGACAGGCGTCACGGCTCAGGGAGACCAGGGAACGGTGTACGTCGTGTCCGTCAGCGGCCCCAAGTTGTACGACATCGGTAAGCCCATCCGACCCGAATTCCAGCGGGTTGCCGAAGACACGCAACTCTTTCAGATTATTACCGTCGATGGAAATGAATTGCGCTATCAGGCTCGTACCGCGACGGGTCAACCTTATGACGGATTCACTCTCGTCAAAAAGTCGGGTGAGGTGAATCAGTTAATCGAACAGGTGCCTTCGACGCCCGCCCGTTTGCGGGCACCAAAGTAAATCGAGTTGCGTCTGCAGTTCACCCGGGCGGCACACCTGCCGTCGATGTTTCCGACAAACCCGAAAATCAGTGACCCGTAACGAAACCACCGGTCAGCGATCACATCGCCGACCGGTGGTTTTTCTGTTCTCGAGCAGAAACCTTGCCCTGGCACGGAGACTCTTCCCTTTTCTCCGTCTAAGCGTCAAACGTTGGGCTCGTTATGCGTTCCAGCCGGAATTGTCTCGTACCTTGATCATGGTCGAGAGGATTGTGTTCCAGGTCTTGGGATCTTCCAGCGTGCTGTTCGGGAACATGCAACCGTCCCAGCAGATGTGCTGAATGCCGCGGTCGGTCGCTCCCTTAAGCCAGTAGGCCGCCGTCTTGACGATATCCAGTTTCCCCTTCGGATCATCGGCCAGACAGTGACGTCCGGTCTTATCGTGCGTTCCGGTTCCGTGAACGGTTCCGTCGTTCTGGGCCACGTGGAAATCAATCGTCCAGGGCCGCAGAGCATCCGTCATTTTGGTGTAGGCGGCGTCGAATTCCGCCTGGGAGTATCCTTCCTTAAGCAGGGCATGTTCGGGAGCGTTGTAACCCATCAGGTACAGATACGTATGCGCCTGATCCGCCTGGAATCCGACGGTGCCTGGCATGTCGGTCTGTTCGAGCAGATCGACCATATTCTTCCAGGAGTGCATCCCGGCCCAGCAGATTTCCCCTTCAGCGGCGAGGCGTTCACCATGCGCTGCGGCAACAACCCCCGCTTCCCGGAACGTCGAGGCAATCTTTTTCGTGTTTGCAACAGGGTCTTCGAGCCAGTGGGCTGGCCCAGTTGCTGCGTCAATACGGATGACTCCGTACTTCCGGACGCCATGCTCATTGAAGATCTGAGCAATCCGACACGCCTTCTTCACTGCCAGAACAAACTTCGCTCGCTGCTCTGGCGTACCCATTGCGCTGTCGCCGACGGTACCGGGCCAGACGGGAGCCACCAGCGAGCCAACGGCCAGTCCCTTGGCTGCGATTTTGTCAGCGATCTTTTTGACGTCGTCTTCACTCAGATCGATATTGATATGCGGATCAAACAGGAACAGATCGACACCATCAAACTTCTGGCCGTTAACATTGGCCTGCGTCGTCAGTTCGAGCATGCGATCGAGAGCGATGAAGGGTTCAGCCCCCGGGGAACCTTTTCCGACGAGACCGGGCCACATGGCATTGTGAAGTCTTGGAAACGAGTTGCTCATGAATGTTCCTTCGAGGTCGCAGAGTCCTGTAACGTAAATCTGGAAGCACACTTACCGGCGCTGATAGTCACCCACATTGGGTGCATCAGGCTGCGCATCAGGGCCAAAATAGCGGAGTGAAACCAGCGGTTCCGATCCCGTATTTTCAATGGTCACCCCCTCTGCAGCGGCCTTGGCCGTGACAAACACCTCATCATCGGTCAACTGACCGAACCGGATCATCGCGGGTGTCTGCAACCGCAATCCGTTAATCTTTCCTTCGCCCTGAACGGTAATCCAGCCGTAAGCTCCGCCGTCTTTCAGTGTCAATTTTGCGCCTGGATTCACGGTCAACTCTTTCGCAGTGAAGAGTTGCTCGCCATTCACCTTCCCGTAGACGATCCAGCGATCGATGTAGCCTTCTCGCTCAGTATCGGCAACAGGGATCGGTTCAAGATAGTTGCTGTCTTTGAAATGGGGATCGACGTTCTTTTCCCAGTCAAGAGCGTCGACGATGTACTCAAGGTCGTCGTGCTTGTCCTTCGGAAAATCCCTCGTCAGCAGCGAACGAGGGACGGCGCGGCCTTCGACCATCGACTGGTACATCCCGAAGACGTCACTTCCCCACTGGGGTTCGTAGGTGAGCAGGCTGCCGGGCGCATGCAGAACACGGGGTGGAATCAACCAGCCGGTACCCGGTTTCAGCCGGTAGGCCTTGGACAGATCGAGGATCCCATTGTCGCCATCATTCCAGCGGGCCAGGCAATCGATCACATCCTGCTTCGTCGTCCCCGGTTCCAACCCCATGAAGGTGTACGGGAAATTGTTCACCGTCGAATTGAGCTGAGGCGGGTAGTAATACGATTCGGGCTTCCCTTCCTGCCCCACCAGTTGCGCCCGCTCAGTATCGAGGTGCATGTGGTGCGGAATGGGACCCATGTTGTCGAAGAACTTGGAATAGACGGGCCATCGCTGGTACTTATTCCAGATGTGGTCGCCGACCACTTCCGCCCCGAGTTCGGCAATCACATCCTTCAACGTGAACTTTTGACCTGCGTGCACACAGTAAGACAGCCCTTCGTCGGGTGGTGCCCCTTCATTGGTCGTCGGCGTGGTCGAACTGAACCATCGTTCGTCGATGCCCCCCCGATGCGTCCCCAGCGCGTAGTAATCGGCCGGGTGCAATTTCAGACGGCGTCCGGGTTGAAGAAAGACCCGGGGGACCCAGTTCGGGGCCAATCGCAAGACCCCCTTGCCCTCGGTCAAAGCAGCGGACGCCAGTTGTTTCACGTTGGCCATGGTCAAAGGACTCTGCTGAAAGCGGTCGCGTCGTAAAAATCGATAGCCGAAACACTCAGTCCGTCGGAGCGGGGAAGGAGGACGGGGAGCGAGATTTTTGAGGTTTGTCACCTGAAATGCAATCGTCACGCGCTGCCGAGGATTGCGGGCCGCCAAAATAGGCGGAATTCACCTCACGATATGATGCACGCACGATCTGGGATCACAGTAAATTTTCGCGTCTATTCTTGTTCCCGGGCTTCATTCGGCCATAATGTAACCTAACTTCAATACGAGGATCGGATGCCTCTCCCCGCAGGCAGGAAGGCCTCACAACTCTTTTCTGAAAGTGATTTCGGATGCCAAAATTCTCTTTCCTTTCCACCGCGTGCGTCGCGGCGGCATTCCTTGGCGCGGGACTTTGCAATACGGCTTCCGCCCAGTGGGGAACCGTAAAGGGCCAGGTTCTGCTCGACGGTGAACCTCCCGCCAAAACCCAGAAGGTGCTGGTCGTTAAAGGGGATGCCCAGGCGAAAGACGCTGCCGTCTGCGCGGCTCAGGATGTTCCCAATGAGTCGCTCGTCGTGAACCCGACATCCAAGGGAATCGCGAATGTGGTGGTCTACCTTCAGAAGAAGCCCGCCAAGATCGCTCCATCGGTCGCCAAAAGCGAAAAGTCACAAGTGACCTTCGATCAGGCCGGCTGCCGGTTCCTGCCACACGTTCTGCTGGTCCGAACAGACCAGACCGTCCTGGTGCTCTCCGACGACGAAGCCGCTCACAACACCCACACCTACCCGATCAAGAATCGCCAGGACAACTTTGTCGTGGCACCGAAGGATCGGACCGGGGTCTCGGTGAAGCCCCTGACGGTTGCTGAACGATTGCCCGTGAAAGTCAAATGCGACATTCACCCCTGGATGGAAGCCTACTGGGTGATCGTCGACCATCCTTATGCAGCCATCACCGATGAAAACGGCGAATTCACGATTACCGACCTGCCCGTCGGCTCGCACGAATTCATCGTCTGGCAAGAGACGGCCGGTTACCTGGAAAAGAAATACGTCGTCAACGTGAAAGAAGGGGAAAACGTCCAGAAGCCTTTGAAGGTTTCTGCAAAGATGTTTGACAAGTAATCAGACTGATCTGGTCAGGCAGCGTTGATCAGACATTTCTAAAAAAGCCCGGCAGGGATTCCATCCTTGCCGGGCTTTGTCGTCGTCTGGGGTCGCAGCAATGTCCGATTTGCTACCGCTATTGAAGTCGGGTGATGCGATATCCCGGGTGGTCGGGAGTAAACAATTCATCCAGCAGGCGAACCCCTAATCCCGGTCGAGTTGGCAGCGCGATGTGTCCCTTCACAACCGTCGGCGGTTCATCGATCATCATCGGATACAGCGTCTTGATATGAGCCCGAACGGTTTCCTGATACGTCACGTTCGCACACGACGCCGTCACATGCAGCCCTGCAAACAGTGTCAGAGGTCCGGTGCAGTCGTGCATCAAGGCGGGAATATTGAACGCCTGAGCCAGCTCGGCCGCTCTGCGTGTCTCACTGATCCCCCCGACCCAGGTTGGATCGATCATCGCGTAGTCGGCAGCGCGTCTTTGCAGAATCAGCCGATACTCTTCACGGCTGACCAGCATCTCACTGACGGCAATGGGAACTCCTGCACGGTCGCGGAAGTCCGCGATCGTATCGACGCAGTCTGGGCGAATGACATCTTCCAGCCAAAGTGGCTTCAGCTCGCGCATCGCCTCGGCAATCCGCAGGGCGGCGGGAAGAGTGAAGAACCCATGCCCATCGAGCATGACTTCCATCTTCAGTCCGACCCGATCACGGATGGCGCGGAATGGCTGCAGACCCTCTTCAAGATCGGTCCAGCTGACGCGATGGCCGCCCGTATTTTTGTAGATGCGGTCCAGCGACCACAGCTTCATGGCCGTGTAGCCCTCGGCCAGCAGTTCTTCAGCCAGATCGCCGGGGTGATGAACGCTGTTGTAGTTATCCTCGAGTGGACCAGGTCGGCCAAGATCACCATGACCGGGCCAGCCTGATGAGGGGGGCTCTGACGGACCTTCGGACGAGTACGGCCGGCGTCCGTAAGAAGGACCACCACAACTGTTGTAAACCGGAATGGCATCACGGACAGGCCCCCCTAGCAGCTTCCAGATCGGCTTCTGCGTCAGTTGGCCAAGGATGTCCCAAAGCGCCAGGTCGATCGCACTGATCGCCCGCAGCTCACAGCCACGAACTCCGAACGCCGTTCCCCGTTCATACAGAAATCTCCAGTGGCTTTCGATCGCGGTGGCATCGGCCCCCAGCAGTCGCCGTGACATCCAGTCATGCAGTGTCGCCGCAACCGCTTGAGGAACGTAGTACGTTTCGCCGTGTCCAATCAGCGGTTCTCCACCGACGGTTCCCCCGTCCGTGTGCAGCCGCAACATCAGCAGTCCCCCCATGATATCATGGGGAATCAGAGTCTCGATCGCGGTAATGCGAGGTCCCCCCCGGAACGCATGTTCCTGAGTTGGACTGGAAGCCCGAAAAGTCTGGTCAACGTTGGATGTCAAGGGAGTATTAACCTCTGGGTAAACCGCCGGATGGGAGTCCCGTCAAACAGGTCGGGGACAACGCAACTATGGCGAAACAGCAGAAAAATTTGAACTCAACGCAGGTCCGCTCCCATCGTGCCGCGAGATGACGCAACGTGCCCCGGGAACAAAAGACCGATGCCAGATTCTGGTGATACCAACCCGTCCCACCCGCGTAGCGGCCGTCGAATTCCAGCGTCGATTACTCGCTCGTCGATGACCGGGGTTTGGGAACCTCGACTTGAATTTCGTTCCCCACAACTTTGACGGCGTAGCATTCGGTCCTGATCTTCGACTTGGGGCTGTCCATCCAGGTCCCGTCTTTGACGCTGAATTTCCAGGCGTGCCAGGGGCAGATCACGTCGCAGCCTTCCAGATACCCGGCTGCCAGTGAAGCGCCCATGTGGGGGCAGGAATCATTGATCGCGAAAAATTCCCCACCGCGCCGAAAGACCGCCACCAGAGTTCCATTCAGCGGAAATGCTCGGCCTTCTCCCTCTGGAATCGCCTCGGTTGTGCAGACGGTTTGAAATTCCAAATTCGCATCAGTCATCATCGAATTGCCTTGTAGAGTATTCGTTGTCACAATTTTGAACTCATTTGATCCGTTGCACTCGTTCCAGCGTAGTATCCTCGTTCGGGGAAATCGATCCAGACATCGGGTCATGGTTCCCGACCGAAACGGCTGAAACGAGAAGCCCCGGAGAAATGGGGACGGCCCGTTAATCACCGGGCGCCCTGGTTACCGCAGATGATTTCAGCAATGCAAACCCGCTGGATGCGATGGTGTTCCGGTTCAGGGGGACCATCGCGCACGTTGACTGTGAAGCAATATCCTTCCACGGAGCTTCGACGATGAATTCGAGTGAAGTGTGGTACTACGCTGACGGCCAGCAGTCGGTCGGTCCAATGTCACTGGCCGAAGTGAAAGCGGCGTTACCGAAGCTCGATGGAAAAGAGACTCTCGTGTTCGGTCCGGGCCTCGTCCAGTGGACCGAGGCCAAACATGTCGACGAAATCATGGAAGAGGTGAGCCCCCCTACCCCGCCACCGCTGCGCCAGTCGTCCCGACGATCCGATGAGATTGATTACGAAATCTTCGGCGAAGAGATGCAGTACGTCGTCGTGGAACTGGACCCCGGCGAAATGGTCCTGGCCGAAGCGGGCGCAATGATGTTCATGACCAGCGAGATCAAAATGGAGACTCGCTTCGGCGATCCCTCGAAACAAGACAATTCGCTGCTGGGCAAACTCATGACGGCTGGCAAGCGGGTAATGACAGGCGAATCCCTGTTTATCACAACGTTTACTCAGACGGGCAAAGGCAAAGGTCAAGTTGCGTTTGCCTCACCCTACCCCGGAAAGATCCTGGCGGTCGACCTCACGCAGATCGGTGGAGAACTCATCTGTCAGAAGGATTCCTTCGTTTGTGCAGCGCGAGGAATCGAATTGGGGATCGCCTTCCAGAAGAAAATCGGTGTGGGGTTGTTCGGCGGCGAAGGCTTCGTCATGCAGAAGCTGACAGGCGACGGCGTGGCCATGATTCATGCGGGTGGAACCCTGATGCGAAGGACTCTCAGGCCGGGCGAGGTCCTGAAACTCGACACGGGATGCCTTGTCGCCCTGCAGCCCTCCGTCAAGTACGACATTCAATTCGTCGGCGGTTTTAAGAATACCCTCTTTGGGGGAGAAGGATTGTTCCTGGCAACCGTGTCGGGGCCGGGAGAAGTCTGGCTGCAGTCCTTGCCCTTCTCGCGTCTGGCAGGCCGGATGATGTCGGCGGGAATCGGGGCTTCACGCAAAGATGAAGGGAGCGTCCTGGGGGGGATCGGCAGCATGCTGATGGGAGGAAACGAGTAGTCGGCTCACCCTCGGCGCTGACTGCTGACTACTGGACAATGATGGTACTGGGGTCGAATCGTTTGTACGCCATCACCAGCAATGGAACGATGGCCACGCACTGAATCAGCAGCGCTACTGCTGCAGAAATCCCCGCGATGACCGGCGACTGAAAAACGACCCCGCCCGGTATGGCTACCAGCCCCATCAGCAGTAATGCCGCTCCCAGCATCAGCATCTTGAGCGCGATGAATACGATCTGTTTTCCTGAGTTCTGGAAGTCACCGGGAGCCCCCTTCGACATTCGCGTCGGATAGACATAGAAGACCAGCTTATCGATTGCGAACAACAGGAAATTCATCGGAACCATGACGAGAGCGCCACAGATCAGCCAGGTCGCGACCGCCGGGAAGAAACAGCTCAACGTTCCGATAAACACAATCTGGACAGCCGAAACAATCAGGGGAAATCCCAGCAAGTCCCCAAGGACGATCGAAACAGATCGGATTGGTAGCGATTTCAGATAACCGACTCGCTCGATATCGTGCTGGAGAGTCAGGCAGATCAGGAAGCTGAGATAGGCCATCGCACCCACCCCGGCTGCCGGGGCCCCGAATTCTCGTGTCTGCGGGGAGTTCGAGGTTGCCATCAGGTAGACCAGCCCCGATGCGAACAGGACGGCTCCTCCCAGAATCCACAACGTACTGGCGGACGATCGAATCGTCGTCGTCATCCGCTGCCAGAGAATGGGTCCGATCCCTGACCAGAACGGAAGCGGGGGAAGTCGGCGTCGCGCCACTTCCGAATTGGTCGGGCTGAAAGCATCCCAGATCCCTTTGGATTGCAGCGCTTTCATTCGCTGCGTCATCTTCTCGCTGAATGCCATCGCGGCTTCAAGCGTCAGTCCATCCAGTCGAAACACCAGGACCAACAAGGCCGTGTCAACCAGCAGAATGATTGCAGCGTTGAACAGAAACGACGGCCAGTCGTCCGCACGGAGCGCCCCAACAAAAAATTGAAATGGAACCAGTAGAGCGGATCCCGCTGGAGATTCCTTAAACATGGTGAGGAACGAAGCCAGATCCTCTGCGGCAGTCCCCGCAGTCTGCATGATGCCCATGAGTACCAGCGAGCCAATCACCAGCCCCAGTACCTGCCGCACGATCGTGTTGATTCTCGCCTTCAGTATTTGCCTGGTGAAGGCCACGTTGATCGTGAGCAATTGTACGAAGGATAACGTCATCACCAGTGCCGCCGCTCGCGGAAGGATCATTGATAGCCGGGGAGTTGAAACCAGAGCGAACATCACCGATATCGTGACCATTCCGAGATGGCTTTTCAGCAATGGATATGTCAGGAGCTGCTTTCGCGTGATCGGGGCCGGAAACAGGAATGCGACTTCGCTCGGGGTGTAGTAAACGGTGGATTCGCCCGTCTGAAACAACAGAGCATAGCAGACATAGCCAAAGAGACCGAGCGGCAGGAAATCATCCTGCAGCTGTCCAAAGACCTTCGCGAGCGGGGCGGATTGAGCACTAAACCTTGTGGCCAGGTAGAGCGAGCCGAGGCCGTACAGAATCATCGCAAAGATGAACAGCGCCTGAAAGATCCCCCGCGGCGTTCGCAGGCTTTTGCGGAACTGGCGAAAGTTCCCCCGCCATTGGAATCGAATCAGCTTCCATAATGCGGGGTGAAACATCGAATCGCTTCCTGCTCAGTGCAACCATCAATGCCATCAACGCGAAACCGGAAATCTTCAACTGTTTAATCGAAGGACCTCAGCCGGTCTTCGCAACGCCGAATGAAGTCTTTTTAAGGGGGAGTGACTGTTACCGATCGCCGCTCGGTGAACTCGAAAAAGATGTCTTCCAGCGAGGTGTTGTCACCTGCAGATTCAAGACGACTTTTCGCCTCTGCAATCGTCCCCTGAAACAAAGATTCGCCCCGATGGAGAATCAACAGATGGCTGCACAAGTCATCGATCAAATCCAGCAGGTGCGAGCTCACCATGATGGCGGCTCCATTCGCCGCCCGTTCCCGAATCGACGTTTTCAGAGTTCGGATTCCCCGTGGATCGAGCCCCGTCAGGGGTTCGTCAAAAATGATCGCTTTCGGCTGATGCAGATATCCACAGCAGATCGCGACCTTCTGCCGCATCCCGCGCGAAAGTTCCTGCGCGATCGTGTTTCTTTTTTCGGTCAGTTCGAATTGCTCAAGCAACCGTTCCGCCGCTTCCCGAAAATCGTTCATGCGGTAGACGGACGCGGTAAACTCGAGGTGTTCCCACACCGTCAGAACATCAAATAACTGAGGTTCATCCGGAATGAATGCCAGTTCTTTTTTTGCCGCCATCGGGTCCGCGACGACATCATGGTCGGCGACCATCAGGCGTCCTGCGGACGGATGGATGATCCCCGCCAGAGCCCGCATCGTGGTGGTTTTGCCCGCACCATTGGGACCGACGATCCCCAGAACAGAACCCGCCGCCACATCGAACGTCAATCCGCGAACGGCGATTGTATTGCCGTAAGACTTCTCATAGCCTTCTACTCGGATCATAGACTGCATTTCATTGTTGGTGAGGAATGCTGCCCGAGAATGTCGGGTGACTGACTCTTGTGATTGGCCCACCGCGAATCTGACGTGCTGGCAATTGTATGAGTTCGACGCCCAAATACCATTGTGCCCCCTACCCCTCCCGTCCAGATTCGAGCCCCGGGTCAGATGGCACGCAGTGGCAAGGCCACCCGAAGTGAGTCACGCCACATCCGTATTCTGACACAGTCCCGTTCTCTGTTTCGCCAAGCGTCCCGTTCTCTTTTATTGCCAAGCTCAGTTCTGCCCAACCCGGATCGTTTCAGACATGTCTACGCCGAAAATTGTCCTTACAGAGTTGACCCGCGTTCAATTGGCGGAAAGTCTCGCGGAACTCGGGATCGATTCCAGGGCGATCAAAGCTGTCTGGAATGGCGTCTACGTTCGAGGACTGACCGACTTTTCTCAGATGGACACACTCGCCCGGAAGACGCAGGCGAAACTGGCCGAACATTTCACCCTGGCCCGGCCGACGATCTCGCGGGAACTCATCTCGACCGACGGGACCCGCAAATGGTTGCTCGAATGGACCGATGGACAACGGGTTGAGTCCGTCTTCATTCCGGAAACGGATCGGGGCGCTTTGTGCATCTCGTCCCAGATCGGCTGCACCTTATCGTGCAGTTTCTGTCATACCGGCACGATGAGACTCGCGCGGAACCTGACCGCGGCGGAAATCGTCGCCCAGGTCCTGAATGCCCGTGATCGTCTACAGGAATGGGGACGCAAGCGAACCGAATGCCTCTGCACAAATCTCGTCCTGATGGGAATGGGCGAACCTCTTTTCAACTACGACCACGTCGCCCGGGCGCTGCGAATCATCATGGACGGAGATGGCATCGGGATTTCCCGTCGCCGGATCATGCTTTCGACGGCCGGCGTCGTGCCGATGATTGAGCGCGTAGG
Organism: Schlesneria sp. DSM 10557; assembly: GCF_041860085.1. NCBI lineage: Bacteria > Pseudomonadati > Planctomycetota > Planctomycetia > Planctomycetales > Planctomycetaceae > Schlesneria > Schlesneria sp. DSM 10557. The sequence continues at coordinate 6,699,447 of NZ_CP124747.1, read as the reverse complement.
TCGGGAACTCGGCGTCAACCTGGCGATCAGTTTGCATGCTGTCCGTGACGATCTGCGGAATGAACTTGTGCCATTAAACAAGAAATATCCGATCAGCGAACTTCTGCGTGCCTGTCGTGAGTACCCTGCAGCAAGCAATGCGCGACGAATCACGTTCGAGTATGTCATGCTCAAGGATCTCAATGACTCCGACGCGGATGCCCGCGAACTTGTTCGTCTTTTGCAAGGGATTCACGCCAAGGTCAACTTGATTCCGTGGAACCCCTGGCCCGGCGCGGCTTACCAGACTTCCACACCTGAGCGGATCCAGGCCTTCGCCCGCAACATCGGCGAGGGGGGATTTTCGTCGGCCGTCCGAGCCACTCGGGGTGAAGACATCATGGCCGCCTGCGGACAACTGAAATCGGAGGCAGAAAACCTCCCGCCCAGCCTGCTGCAACTGCAAAGATAGTCTCACGACACTTCGCGACAGTTTTAATACCTTTTATTTCCCGGTGGTCCATTCCCACCTCAACACGTCAGGGACTAGGCGCCACTGAGAATCTCTGGAATTTTCTCCATATCTGCTCCAAGTTGAGTGACACTGCTCTTTAGTGCAGAAGCACCTCCACGTGATGAGTTGTGAACCCGACTGGCTTATAATAGTATTTATTCTTTAGTTTGTGCGGGTGGAGCGGGTGTGCATCGCGTCCGCAGCACCCGTCGATCATGCACAAGTGTCGTAGCGATTCAGGGATCGGACTCATACGGGACCATCAGAGATGCCATACGAACGCGAGAAACGGCTTTACGACGAGCAGGGGTTTGTGATCGTGAGGCAACTGCTTCCCGAAGCGAAATTTGCTGAGTTACGCGAAAACATGGACCGATACATTCGCGACGTGGTCCCGTCCCTTCCTGACAGCGAAGCGTTCTATCAGGACCGGTCACGACCCGAGACACTCAAGCAACTTCAGCGCATCGGTCGCGACGCTTACTTTCGCGAATTCATGCAAGACTCCCCCTTCAATGAACTCGCAGCCGCACTGGTGGGCGAAGAAGTGGAAGCTGAAGAGCCGGAATGGTTCAACAAGCCCCCCGGCACCAATCACGTGACGCCGCCCCATCAGGATAACTACTACTTCTGCCTCTCACCGTCGAATGTGGTCACGATCTGGATGGCACTTGATTCTGTCGACGCAGAGAACGGCTGCCTCCGGTATGTTTCCGGATCTCATCGCGAGGGATACCGCAATCACGCTCGATCCAAAATCCTGGGATTTTCACAGGGCATCATCGACTACACCCCCGATGACTTCACGCGTGAAGTGGCCATTTGCCTGCAACCAGGCGATGTAGTGGCCCATCACGGGATGACCATTCATCGAGCTGACGCCAATATTTCCGCTGTGCGACACCGGCGATCGTTCGCCATGGTGTTCAAAGGGATCTCGTGCCGCCGTGACGAAGAAGCCTTCGCACGTTACGAAAAATCAGCTCGCGCACAGCGCCAGGAAATGGGGCTGAAAAACTAGCACCCCCGTCCCCCGGTCTGTCATTGGATCCCCCTTCTCAACACGAGGCATATCCCACCATGATCGACATGGGCCGATCGAGAACCGCGTCATCCACAGTTCACATGGTCCCGACTGACCCCGGGCCTGTGTGGACAAAGGATCGTCGGATCGCGCTGGACGCTCCGCCAGATGAGGATACAAACCCCCGCCCCGAAGCCATCTGGCCGACTCATGCCGTGAGAACAGGTCTCTCAGGGGTCGTTGCGCCGCGCGTGATCCGACTGCCTGATGGCACGTACCGGATGTTCTACACGCAGATTCTTCCCCAACCGGGCCATCCGGGCGGCGCCAATGACTACGACCACTCCATGGCGCGAATCCTCAGCGCCCACTCAACCGATGGGGAAAACTGGCAACCCGAACCCGGCGTTCGCCTTGGCCCCGTGGACGCAGGCAACGACATCCTGCGAGTCGTGTCGTCCGAAGTCGTGCCAACAGCCGACGCGAATACCCTGCGGATGTACTTTGAGTGCAGTGCCGGCCCCCAGTCCGAGTCAAATTCCATCCGCAGCGCGCTCTCTACCGATGAAGGATTGACCTGGAGACTCGAAGAGGGTGACCGCCTTGCGAAGCGGGGCTGTAATTACTCAGCACCCCGAATCGTGTTTCTCGACAACGGACAAAGCCGACTCTACTGCTACGAGCGGGGACTGGGAATTATCAGCGCAATTGCCGGGATGGACGGTCTGGAGTTTCAGCCCGAACCGGGTGTGCGAATCGCGCAGGACGGCCCCTATGATCGCTGCTTCGCATTTGCCCCGGAAATCGTCTGCACGCCTGGTACCCGCCGTTACATCATGTACTACGCCGGATATCGCGAACCGAATCGTGCCTTCATCCTGCGAGCAACCTCCTCAGACGGACTGAACTGGATCAAAGAACCGCAACCCGCGATCTCCCCGGGACCTGCCGGCTGGGACGCTGCCAAATCTTCCGAGATGTGCATTATCAGACTCCCTACTCCACCGGGTTCACCTCCTCGTTACCGGATGTTCTACGAAGCGTGCGACGGCACAGCACAAGGGGAACGGGGTGTCTGGAGAATTGCCAGCGCCACAACAACCTGACTGCTCCGAACGACCGATTTTCGTCCGAAGTGTTGTCAGGGTTCCCGCCAAACTTAAGGCGCAGGCAAGACGGGAACGGTCCGAACCGTTCTCACGAAGGCCCTGACGAGATCCACAGATCGCATCGACTGCTCAGGTTGCTACAATCCGCATTCATGCGCCCGGTCGCAGAATGAATGGAACTCTGGCAAAGGATCACTCGAAGATGGATCTCTGGCAACGAAAATACGCAGAAGGACCACTGGTAAAGACCAAGATCGTGGCCACAATCGGGCCTGCATCTGCGTCGTACGAAAAACTGACAGAACTGGTCCTCGCGGGTGTGGATGTCTTCCGGCTCAACTTTGCCCATGGAACCTATGAGTGGTTCGATCAGGTCGTCACCTGGATCCGTCAGGTCTCGACCGAGCTCAACCAACCGATTGCCATCCTTGCAGACCTCGCCGGCCCCAAGATCCGACTCGGCGAACTCCCCCCCGACGGACTGCGCTGCCGCCACGGAGCGAGAATCGAATTCGTCCATCAGGTCGAGCCAGGGCGTCTGGATCAACTGACGTGCACGTACGAGCAATTGATCGATGACTTGCGAGTCAACGATCGGGTACTGCTCGCGGACGGCTCGGTGTCACTACGCGTCGTGGAGACTCACCCCAAACTGGGCAAAGTCGTCTGCGAGGTCGTTCAGCCTGGACTGATCCGCAGTCGCCAGGGAGTCAATCTTCCCGGAGCGATCCTGAGCACCCCCAGCGTCACCGCGAAAGATCGGGCGGACCTGCAATGGATTCTTGACCATGGCCTGGACTATGTCGGACTGAGCTTCGTTCGCAACTCCGAAGACATTCGCCTGCTGAAGCAGATCATCTCGGAACACCCGACAACCACGCGTCCCTGGATCGTCGCCAAGATCGAAAAACCCGAAGCCATCGCAGATCTCGAGCAGATCATCATTGAAACAGACGCTGTCATGGTGGCTCGCGGTGACCTGGGGGTCGAGGCTGATGTCTTCCGTGTCCCGGCGCTTCAGAAGCAGATCATCCGGATGTGCAATGAGCATCGCACCCCGGTCATTACTGCCACTCAAATGCTCGATTCGATGCAGAAAAGTGAACTGCCGACACGTGCGGAAGCAAGCGACGTCTTCAACGCCGTGCTCGACGGAACAGACGCCGTCATGTTGTCGGGTGAGACCGCCGCAGGCGATTATCCGGTCGAAGCGGTCGCGATGATGAGCCGGATCGCGCGCGAGGCCGAGCGGATGCTCGAACCGCGCATCAGCCTCAGCGACTCACGCAGCACACACCGCACCCGGGCCACGGCCATCACGGAAGCGGTGACCCACGGAGCGGGAACAGCCGCTGAACATTTGAATGCAGATTTGATCGTTGCAGCAACACGCGGGGGGAAGACGGCGATGTCGATCTCCAAACAGCGTCCCCGCATTCCGATCCTGGGCCTGACCGACCGACCCGAAGTCGCCCGGCGACTCTGCCTGTTCTGGGGTGTCACACCGGTAGAAACTTCTGCGGTTTCGTTGCCACCCCGGGAACAGATCGCCTTCGTCGAACAGCTCGGACGTGCTCGAAAAATGCTGGATTCAGGCCGAAAACTCGTCCTGATCGGAAGCTCTGACTGGAAGCTCGAATGGCACGACATGATGCTCGTCCACGTGGTTCCTTAGTCGTTCCTTAAGGGTCGACAGGTCGTGTCCTCGGCGGTCCAACGCCCGAGGACACGATCGTGGGAAACGGGTCGTGGCTGGACATTCAGTCATCACGTTACTAAACCATGATCTGATCTAGAGTGCACCGGCTATTGAAGTTGGCTCACTGGAACGCGGGTTGCTGGGAGCCTTTTGATCGGATTTCGACTGCCGAAATGGCGGCGAATTGAATGTCACCACCCTTTGCGCGAGATGTGACTGCATGAGTAAACCGGATGGCGCAATGATCGAGGCGATTGGCCTCAGCAAGTACTACGGGCCTTTTGCCGCGACACAGGATGTCTCTTTCTCAGTTCCCCGCGGTCAGGTGGCCGCATTCCTGGGCCCCAACGGTGCGGGAAAATCAACAACGATGAAGTTGTTGACCGGGTTTCTGGCCCCGAGTGAAGGGACGGCGAAAATCGGTGGACTGGATATGTCCGTCGACCGGATCAAGGCGGCCGAGTTACTTGGTTATCTACCTGAGAACGGTCCGCTCTATCTGGAAATGACCCCCTCTTCCATCCTGCGTTTCCTGGGCGAAGCACGCGGATTGTCTGGAGGAAGGCTCAGCGAGCGATTGGACTTTGTCGCTCAGAAGTGTTCATTGAAGGGTGTCTGGGGCAAACCCATCAGCAAGTTGTCGAAGGGCTTCCGGCAGCGCGTCGGTATGGCCCAGGCCCTGCTGCATGACCCCCAGGTGCTGATTCTGGATGAGCCGACAAGCGGCCTTGATCCGAACCAGACACACGATGTGCGCGAACTGATTCTCAGTCTTGCCAAAACGAAAACAATCCTGCTTTCGACGCACATTCTGACGGAAGTCAAAGCCGTCTGTAATCGAGTGATCCTGATCAATGACGGTCGAATCGTACTCGATGGTTCTATTGATGAGTTGGAACGGGGCGGCCACAGCATGGACCAGCGGTTCCGACAGTTGACGGGCGCCGCGAAGTAACACGCCCCCTGCCGTCAGGTTGGGGTCACAAGCAAACGCGGTATGGTCAACGAGTTCACTGGGACCGAGTTGCTTCTGTCGGTGAATGCTCAGCGAGGGTCATCCTGCCGGATGACACGTTCAGAACAACGGACGACAGGCAACTTGTTAGACGGATTCGATCGGGGTGTGTGACCTCGGTATGCGGGCAGCGGTGATTACCAGTTGCCCTGAACTGATCAGATTATTGTTTCTCAATTTGACAGGGATCGCCACAGATGCGTTCGCATGTTGTCCTTGCGGTCTTCAAACGCAACTTCTGGAGTTATTTCTCAGGAGTTATCGGATACCTCTTCATCGTGGTGTTCGTCTTTCTGGGTGCGTTTGCAGCCTTCCAGGAAAAGTTTTTCGCGAATAATGTTGCCAGTCTCGATCAATTGAACGAGTGGTTTCCTCAACTGCTGTTGTTCATTATTCCCGCCATCACGATGGGGATCTGGTCCGAAGAACGAAAGCTGGGGACCGAAGAGTTGCTCTTCACACTTCCGGTCTCGAACCTGGAGGTTCTCTTCGGGAAATATCTGGCAGTCGTCGCGGTCTACACCGTGGCTCTCGGATTCTCACTGACAAACGTCCTGATCTTGAACTGGATCGGCTCCCCGGACCCCGGTGTCATCATGACCACCTACTTGGGATACTGGCTGGCGGGTTGTGCCCTGCTCGCAGCAGGGATGGTCGCATCACAGCTCACCAGCAATGCCACCGTCGCCTTCGTGCTGGGCTCAGCCTTGTGCGCAATTCCCGTCTTTGCCGAACGTCTTTCCTTCGTCCTGAAGTCAGTCGTCCCGGAAGGGGTCTTTGAAGGCCTCAGTCTGTCATCCCAGTTGAAGCCATTCGGGATCGGACTTATCCCTTCACAAGGGCTCTTCTACTTTGTGGCTCTGGCCGGGTTGATGCTGTACATCAATTATGTCCTGATCGGATATCGCCACTGGAACAATGGCGCTGCAGGCACGAATATGGGTCCCCAGTACCTTGTTCGTTCCGTCTCGCTGTTGCTCATCCTGTTCGGTCTGGGTGTCGTCCTTTCACAGAAGGGTTTCCGATCCGACTGGACTGCTGAAAAGCTTTACTCGTTCAGCAGTACGACCAGCCAGGTTGTGAAGGACCTCAAGAGCGATCGACCTGTTTCGATTCAGGCCTTCGTCAGTCGTACTCCTCCCCGTGACTATGTCTCGGTCAAGAGCACGCTGCTTGGCCTGCTCGGTCAGTACGGACAAAGTTCGCCGAATGTCACTGTTCGCATCGTCGAAGTCGATCCTGCCAGCGAGCAGGCAGAAGAAGCCAAACAATACGGCATCGAATTCCGCGATGTTCAGTTCGAGCGTGAAGGTCGAATGCTTGTTGAAAAAGTTGCGATGGGTGCTGTCATCAATAGTGGTGCCAACGAAGTCGTGATTCCTCACTTCGGCAAGGGAACCCCGATCGAATACGAACTGACCCGTTCGATCCAGGTCGCCGCCAACGAGAAGCGAAAGACAATCGGGATTCTCGAAAGTGATGCCAAGCTGACGGGGGGCTTCGACATGCAAACGTTCCGGCAGTCACCCGAGTGGCGGATCGTCGCAGAACTGAAGAAGTCCTATAACGTTGAAAGTGTTCCCGCCTCGGCCCCGATTCACGATTCCAAGTTCGATGTGTTGATCTCGGTACTCCCCAGTTCTCTGGGAGCCAATGAGTTGGAAAACCTGGTCAACTACGTGAAGACAGGGAAACCCGTCCTGATTCTGGATGACCCGCTTCCCGCCACAAACCCCTCGCTTGCACCACGGCAACCGAAGCCAAAAGCAGGTGGCAACCCGATGATGAGCATGGGAATGCCAAACGAGCAAAAGGCTTTCGGCGGAAAGGCCACTTCACTCGTCGACCTGCTCGGGATCGAATGGGTCTATGACCAGATTGTCTGGGACAACACATCACTGTACCTGCATCCCGAATACGAAAAGCTGCTCCGCGAAGAAATCATTTCGATCAGTCCGCAAAGTGGCAATTCGAAGGCGTTCAACCCTGACAGCCCGATCACGAATCGCCTGCAGGAAGTGATGCTGTTCTTCTCAGGCTCGATCAAGGAACGTGAACTCCGTTCCGGGCAGGAAAAGACTCTGGAGTTCACTCCACTGCTGCTCACCGGTCGAAACTCCGGTTTGCTGGACTGGGACGATCTGGTGAAGAGCAGCATGTTCGGGATGAACATCGATTCCAACCCGCGCCGCATCACAGACGAGGTTGCTCACATCGTCGCGGCAGAGATTGTTTCCACTAAGGATGCCAAGGAGAACAAAATCAACGTGATCTACGTTGCAGATACCGATCTGGTCTCTGACTTCTTCTTCCATCTGCGTGAAACGAAACAGTTCAACCTCGATCTGGACAACGTCACGTTCGTCCTGAATGCAGTGGACAAGCTGGCCGACGACACCGCGATGATCGACCTGCGAAATCGACGGCCGAAAGTCCGTACGCTGACCGCGATCGAACGTCAGACAAAAGCGTTCAATGCAGCGGCGAACGAAGAGCGTAAACTGGCTTCCGATGAAGCCAAGAAAGCACTCAAGGACGCAAAGGATCGTCTGGCAGAGAAAGTCGAAAAGATCAAAAACAATGAATCGCTCGACGAAGACAGCAAGATGCAGCAGCTGATGATGGCTCAACAGGAAGAGGCACGGCGCCTGGAAGTGGAAGAGGCAAACATCAATCAGGCCAAAGAAAAGAAGATTGATGAGAGCAAGACCAAAATGGACCGGCTGACTCGAGAAGTCGAAAGCAGCTACTACACCCGGTCACTGCTGGCCTCACCCATTCCCGCCATCATGCTGGGACTCATCGTCTGGCTGATCCGCAAGAACAATGAACAACGCGATATCGCCCCTGCTCGCCGAATTGGCGGACGTGGCTAAACGACCGTTGTTTGAAGAATACCATCCAACTTACAGGCGTTGTCAGATGAATGACGACTCTATTTCCAACCGAATTCATTCCGCAGGAGCTTCGTTATGAACGAAACCGTGCGTACATCTCTATTTGTCGCAGGTGCGGTGCTCTCATTGATCGCCGCCCAGGTCACCAGCCGGGGTGTTACCAAGCCCCCTGCCGAGTTCAGTCAGGTCGGCACGCCGTTCTACCCTGACTTTGTGGATGCCGACGCAGCCAAGTCGCTGCAGGTCGTGAACTACAATCCGGAAACGGCCAGCCTCCGAATCTTCGGCGTCGAGCAGGGCTCTGACGGTGTCTGGCGAATCCCGTCCCGCAATAACTACCCCGTCGACGGAAAAGAACGGCTTGGCAAGACGGCCACCTCGATCATCGGAATCAAGAAAGAGGCCCTGGCCGGTCCGCGAAAGAGCCAGCATATCGAGTTTGGCGTGCTGGATCCCCTCAGCGAATCCGTCAGCGACTATCAGGGTGTCGGCAACCGCGTCACACTGAAAGATGGAAAAGACGGCAAAGTATTGGCCGATCTGATTATCGGTAAGGAAGTCAAAGGTCGAAGCGGCTTCTTCTATGTCCGCAATCCCTCGGAAGATCAGACCTACATCGCGAAGGTCAGTATCGACGTTTCAACAAAGTTTGCAGACTGGATCGAACCAGACCTGCTGAAGCTGGATGGTTCCAAGCTGCGATACATCAACATCGAAAAGCACAGTGTCGAGTTCGGACAGGATGGTGGTGGAAGTCTGGCTGGAAAAGAATCAAACCGGCTGACCCGAACTTCCGCAACGGACAAATGGAAGCTCGATGGACTTGATGATGCAGCCGAAGAAGTCAACGAAGACGAAGTCCGCAAGCTCGTCCAAGCGCTCGACGATCTGAAGATCGTTGGCGTGCGTCCCAAAAATGAAAAGTTGAAGAAGCGACTGCAGGACGATCAGGGGCTGGCACTGGACGACCGCACGCGGCGAGAGATGGAAGAGATTGGGTTCTTCTTCGTCCGTATGCCCGACCGGAAAGGGATGGCAATGATCTCTCAGGAAGGAGATCTGGCTGCCGTCACCGAACAGGGGGTCGCTTACGAGTTGCACTTCGGTTCCGTCTTTTCCGGGACTGAAGAAGAAGTTGAAGCCGGATTTATCAACAAGGGTGAAGAGAAGTCCGACGCAGACGGGAAAGAGGCTGAGAACAAAGAGAAGAAAGACGAAGCCGACGCCAAAACGGACGCTCGCAAGATCAAGAGTCGCTATCTCTTCGCACAGGCCCAGTTCGATCCATCGGCTCTCGGCCCAAAACCTGAAGCACCCGAAAAGCCCGCAGCCCCTGCCGAACCAGCAGCTGCAAACGAAGAAACGCCTGCCGACGCCGCTGCAGCAGAGAACGTCGGCGAAAAGCCCGATCCCAAGAAGGTACACGAAGAGGCCTTGGCCAAGTACGACATCGATCTCAAGAAATACGAAGCGGACCTCAAATCGTATGAAGAGAAAGTCAAAACCGGCGAAAAGCTGGTTAAAGACCTGAACCGGCGGTTTGCCGACTGGTACTATGTCATCTCGGGCGACAGCTTCGAAAACCTGCGACAGGGTCGCAAAACGCTGGTGAAGCCAAAGTCGACTCCGGAAAATGCAGCAGGTCAGTCGTCGCCGGCCGGAAACGTCGACCCTCAAGACGCTCCTGATTCCCAGGATGCATCGGCGAACTGAATTCCCCGGATGCAGGAATCCCAATGGAACTTCGTCAAATCGGCCGCACTGAGATCCTGGTTACTCCACTGGCGATGGGGTGCTGGCCGATTGCCGGAGTGACCAGCGTCGGAGTGACTGACGAGCAAAGCCTTGCCACGCTTCAGGCCGCCGTTGATGGCGGCCTGAATTTCTTTGATACCGCCTACTGCTATGGCTACGACGGAGAAAGCGAAAAGCTGATCCGACGTGCATTGGGGCATCGCCGAGACGAACTCGTGATCGCGACCAAGGGAGGTATCCACTATGAGAATCGTGTCCAGGTCAAAGATGCCCGGCCCGCCACCTTGGAGCGCGAATGTGAGGAAAGCCTGCAAAGGCTGGGAACCGATTACATCGACCTGTACTACCTGCACGCGCCTGACCCCAATACACCAGTGGAGGAGTCCGCGGGCGCGCTAAAGGGGCTGCTGCAATCGGGAAAAGTCCGCAGCATTGGCGTTTCCAACTTTTCCCTTCAGCAATTAATCGCCTTTCAGGCGGTCTGCCCCCTCGCTGCTTACCAGCCACACTACAACATGCTGCAGCGGGAAATTGAGGAATCCCAGCTACCGTGGTGTATTGAGAATCATGTCTCTGCCATCGTGTATTGGCCCCTCATGAAGGGCCTGCTGGCCGGAAAGCTTCCCCGGGACCATCAGTTCGATCCGAAAGATGGTCGGCCCAAGTACCCGATGTTCTCGGGAGACGAGTGGAACAAGAACCAGGACTTTCTCGATCGGTTGAGACCGATCGCGGAGGAGTGTCAGTCGACTGTCGCCCAGCTGGTCCTTAACTGGACGATTCAGCGTCCCGGGATCACCGTGGCACTGTGTGGTGCCAAGCGTCCGGACCAGATCCGCGATAACGCGGCGGCTCTGACATGGACGCTGACCGCCGAACAGATTTCCCGCATCGATCAGGCCATTCAAGATCGCGGCGCCGCCGCATCTCGAGCTGCCGTCTGACCGCCACCCCAACGCGATCAATACAACTCCCCATAAGCGGTTTCAGACCTAGGCAGGATCGAGCGGACGAACATCGCGAATTCGTCTGATCCCCTCATGGAATCTGTCCAGGACGAGGATCCAATGACCCTCGTCCGTCGCCCGTTCCAGAGTCGTCGCACCGCGTCACGCGATGAAGCGTTCAAGCGGTTTTCTGCTCGGGGTATTTGATACGACCGTGGTGGATGCCGATCAGCGACTTCGTGAGCGAATCCTCGATGACAGCCAGTTCGCTCAGTGTTAACGAGCTTTCATCAAACTGACCATCCAGCAGCCGCTTCATCGCGATTTCGTGGACGAGCGTCTCGAGTCGCTTTGGCGTTGGCTCGGCCAGCGTCCGGCTTGCCCCTTCCACAGCGTCGGCGATCATCAATACGGCCGCTTCCCGAGACTGCGGCCGAGGGCCTGGATATCGGTACGCCGATTCCTGCACGTCGTAGCGATGGTCAGGCTGCATTTCCGCCTGCTTTGTCGCAGCGTGAAAGAAGTACTCGACCAGCGTGGTCCCATGATGCTGCTCGATAAAATCGATCAGCGGTTCGGGAAGGTTATGCTGGTGGGCCAGTTCAACCCCGTCTTTGACGTGACCAATAATCACCAGGGCACTCATCGCCGGATTCAGCGATTCATGGCGGCTGGTTTGGCCAGCAGTCATATTCTCCACAAAGTAATGGGGCTTCATCATCTTCCCGATGTCGTGATAGTACGCCCCCACACGACACAACAAGCCGTTGGCCCCGATAGCGTCCGCAGCCGTCTCGGCAATCGTGGCAACCCCGTTGGAGTGACTGTAAGTCCCCGGCGCCCGCTGAATCAGTTCCTGCAGCAACGGATGCGAGACATCGCTCAGTTCCAGCAGACTGATATCCGTGACCACACCGAACAGATTTTCGACGAATGGCAGACTACCGGAAACCAGGAATCCAGACAGAAAACACCAGCCGGCTCCCCGCAGTCCATTCAAGAGAAAGCGGTGATCGGCGTCTGCCCACAATTGTCCCAACTGCTGCGTTTCGATGATCCCCGTACCGAGTGTGATGAACAGGTACGTCAGTGCCGCGCCGAATCCCACTTTGACCAGCTTCATGCGGTTGGACACCTGATTGAGTGGTACCACCGAAGCAGCAATCGCGCTCATCAGGACCACAAACCCGCTCACGTCCCCCCCGATGGAAAGCGTCACGACGAGTGACATGGCGAAGCCGGTGAGTGCCGCCAGAACCTGGTTATAGGCGATCGCCAGCACCATCACAGTGCAGAGCAGTGGCACAACTTCCGCTCGCCAGTGATCGAACGACAGCAACCGACTCAACACGACTGACAGCGTGACCGCGAACAGATAGACGGCCAGTCGACTGACATTCGTCGCCAGCCTTCGCTCGTTCCTCACCAGGTAGCAGCCAATCAATCCGCTCAGGACGATCAACAGTAAAAGAACTGTGACCATCCGCACGATGCGTTCGCCGATGCCCACGCGGCTTTCAAGCTCGTCGTACTGGGCATGCAGGACGTCCAGGTATTCCTCGGTAATCTTGCTGCCCGGTGGAACCAGCAGCGTCCCTCGCTTGTACGTATCTTTCACGGGCGGCGTCGACAGGTTCGCCAGAGTGATTCGCTGGTTCGTCGTCGCCAGATCAAACTCGAGTGAAGAAATGATGCGATTGCGAAGCCACTTCTCGAGGATCGGCTGCAGGGGAGTCAAAAGTGGAAACGACTTCCACTGGCTCCCAAGGCTGCCTGTTGCCTTGAGAAGTTCGTCGAGAACGACGTCCGACGCAAACCGCTTGGGTGGGTCTTCGGTCGAGTCACTGAGAATGCTGATTTCGTCGTCGAGGCGAATTTTCTGACGTGGCCGTGACAGCTCTGCCAGGTCGACAATCCCGACCTGCAGCAGCGGAGCCACGAATTGTGAGAATTCGCCATACAGTTCGTTGATCGGTCGCTCTGCCAGATTCGCTGGACCAAGCGCTGATCGAAGGGATTTCCACTCTTCTTCGAAGGCGGTCGTGCGGGGATCGAGCGGAGTTGGCCCACTCGCAATCCAGCCGAACGCCGCGCGACACTCGGCCGAAAGTTCTTCGAAGCGACTCACTTCGACAACTTCCAGCAGATGACGCCTGAGATCGGTCCCCAGGTTCTCAAGCCGCTCAACCCCGGCCGGAATCTTCCGGAAGACGGGGGGTTCGCGATTGATGCGGTCGATTCGGGCAAGCTCTGTCTTGTCCTGATTGACGCGGGTGAAATCGACGCGAGCCAGCATCCCGTTCGGAACATCGTCACCCAGACGATGAGGGAACGGAGCCTGCCAACTTTGCAACGCAATGACCAGACCTGCCAAAACGACGAAGCAAATTGCGAGACGCAATGCGACATCGGTTTGGCTCAGTCGTTCTGTTAGACGGCCGGACCAGGACGTGCCCACCTTGTGAACGGACAGTCGGCCCGGACGTACTCGACGAGAGAAGAAAAAGCTCATACCTTCTGTTTCTGAGAACCGACAAGGACTTAGGTCAGTCGGTGTCTGAGTTTGGTAGTGCGGATGGTTTCGACGCGTCAGTGACACCAGATTCGGACACGGTATCGGACGTTGACGACAGTTCACTGAGCGGAACTTCCTCGACATCGCCCGTGCCCGGGTTCACATTTTCCGTTTCGCCAGCTTGGTGCCAGGAATTCTCCCACCTGCCGTCTGGAGGGCCGTCTCGACGTACATCGTACGCCTGGACGATCTTACGAACGAGCGGATGTCGGACAATATCCGAACCGGAGAGTGACACAGTGGCAATTCCCGGAATATTTCTCAACCGGCGAATGGCGTCATTAAGGCCACTTTCGACACGGTCCGGAAGGTCGGTTTGCGTTCCGTCACCCGTAACGACGATCTTTGAATGATGTCCCATTCGGGTCAGGAACATCTTCATCTGGGTAACGGTCGTATTCTGAGCCTCGTCGAGAATCATGAACGTGTTATTCAGCGTTCGCCCACGCATGTAGGCCAGCGGGATAATCTCGATCACTTCTTTATCGAGGTAACGCTGGACCTGTTCAAAGTCCAGAATGTCACCCAGTGCGTCGAGCAACGGACGCAGATAGGGATTCACTTTGGCCAGCATATCCCCGGGCAGGAAGCCCAGCTTTTCACCCGCTTCGACCGCAGGCCGCACGAGCACGATCTTTCGTACCTGTTCGAGCCGCAGTGCGTTAACTGCCATCGCTACGGCAAGATACGACTTACCTGATCCCGCTGGACCTTCGCAGATCACCAGGTCATGCTCACGAATGGCTCGGATATAGTCACGCTGTCCGGTCCCCAGCGGGCGGATTTTCCGGGCTTTGTGAAATACATCAATCAATTCATCAGGATTCGAACTGACCGGGAACTGGCCTCGGTGCAAGGCTCGATCGAATTCATCGTCGTCCAGCAGGCCTTTCTGTTCGATGATCGATCGCAGTTCAGAAACAATTTCCTTCCCGAGATCGACTTGAGCCTGCTCGCCGTGAAGATGAAGCTCGTCACCGCGGAGAACGACGTCAAGATGCAGAACATCTCGCAAACGACGAAGGTTCTTATCGCGAAGCCCGAAAAGGGTGCGAACATCTTCATAGTTGCGAAACTGAACTCGTCCTTCAGACATAAACTTTTCCTGAGATCGCCAGTCTTCGTCCCACTGGAAGCAGAGAGTGCATTCCGAGTGCCAATGTCAGACTGGAAGTGTCCGCGACCCGCGGTCGCGTGCTGCGGACACTTTAACGTTTTTGGGAATCACTCGCAAAAGAACTACACACGAAAATGGATTCGTCGTAAAACTCGGCCGAATTTACGCCGCAACGGTCTGGGCAAGACGGTTGTTTTGTGAAGTCTGTGACTTCCGTAGCGGTTGTATTCAAGGTAGGGGCGTAGAAAGTTCGATGAGAGACTAAAGGATTTTCACTGTCGTCAGGACGCATAAGTTTCCCACGACACCGCCGTTTGCGGCGGCAACACGGAAGTTGCCCAATGTACGAAGCCAGTTTTGATTTGAAGCGTCGCCCGTTTGGCGCAACTCCTGATGCCACATGCTTTCTCGCTGCCGCACCGATTCAAGCCGCACTGGATGAGGTGCTTGTCTGCATTGAACAAGGCCAAGGGATTTCTGTGGTGACGGCGCCGGCTGGCGTGGGAAAGACGCTGTTGTGCGAACGCCTGAGAATGGAACTGAATCCTCGTTTTGAAACCATCTTCCTTCGCCATGCCAGTTTTCTTACACGTCGCGCCCTCCTGCAGACATTGCTTTGCGAGCTCAATCATTCGTATCAGCACTCGTCGGAACAAGAGCTTCGCCTTGCGCTTTGGCCCGCAATCCGTAAATTACAGCCTCAGCGAGAAGCGCTGGTCCTGATTTGCGATGAAGCTCACCAATTGTCCAAAAACCTGATCGAGGAATTGCGTATCCTTGCCGACTTCGCCGAAGCGGGAAAACCGCTGGTCCGGCTGGTCCTGGTGGGGCAGCTCAATCTGGAAGATAAGCTCGCCCTTCCCAGCCTCGAAGCGTTCAACCAGCGTATCCGTGCGCATGTCAGCCTGCCCACATTCGACCGCGCCGGGTCTCTCGACTACATCGATTACCGTCTCACCT
Source organism: Schlesneria sp. DSM 10557 (assembly GCF_041860085.1). Taxonomy (NCBI): domain Bacteria; kingdom Pseudomonadati; phylum Planctomycetota; class Planctomycetia; order Planctomycetales; family Planctomycetaceae; genus Schlesneria; species Schlesneria sp. DSM 10557. The sequence goes on along the minus strand of NZ_CP124747.1, from coordinate 6,683,856 downwards.
GGGCAGGTGGACGTACCCACGAAATTTTCACCCCGCAGGCGCTGGATGTCATCGTGCAGGCCAGCGATGGGGTTCCCCGATGCATGAATCAACTGGCAGACCATACCCTGCTGCTCGCCTTTGTTGCCGAACAGCGTCCCGCCGGTGAAGAACTCGTTCGCGAAGCCCTCAACGACCTGCGACAGCTTCCTCTGCAGTGGAACGAGCCATCCACCCCGACGAGGTCGTACGAGCAACCAACGTTCGGTCAGACTGTCGAGTCGGTCGAAGACGACTCCATCGGCAACGCGATTGAACGGAATAGTTCCCATCCCTCTGCGTATGCCTACGAATCATCGTCCCTCGAGGTGGGCACCGAGTTGCCTGCCTGGAAAGATTCTTCCTTCAAAACAGAAACGGATGAACCGGTGAACCACAATAATCTCCATTCGTGGGAAACCGCCAGTTGGGTCGAACCTGTCGCCATCGAAGCGCAGAGCGATGACTGGAAACATGTCATTGATCTGTTCCGTGTCGCGGAAAGCGAATCCTCGCCCTCAACATCCGAAACGAATGAAGAAGATGCGCAGGAATTTACCTTGTCGTCTGCCTCAGAGTCGTCTAGCACAGAGCAGGAATCGTCCGACGAGGAAGTTTCCACACCGCAGTACACGTTCAGTGCGCGTTCTCGTCGAGTTGACCACGCCCCACAGTCAGTCACCAGCGATGGTGACGATGATGAGACGCTCTCAGGTGAACTCGAAGAGTCCGAAACCGAATCGGACGTAACGCCTTCCGCTCCAGCCCCGGTAACACCGCGTGTCGACAGACAGCGGTCCGAGGAACGTCGGGTGAGTTCTCATTCGCCAGCAAATCCTCAGTACATTTCGAAACCTTCCGAAGTCTTCGAAGAAGAAGTCATTTTTGACCGGTACGCTGCAATCGACGCGGGATTTGTTCCCGCGTTCGCGCCTTACGTCGACACGGCAAAGCCCGCGGAGGTTCACGCTCAGCCGCAGACCGCATCAAGTCTGGCTGCGCAGCGCGACATCAAACCTGTTGAGAGCGAAACTCCGATGGCGCCGGCTCAGGTCATCGCTCCCGCGAATGCCCACGAGCTGATCGTGGAGCAGGTGCTCGAATCGGTGGGACCAGCATCACACAATCTGGATTCGCACGAGCTTGAACAGATTCTGGGCGCGGTTCATGAGCTGATTGAACTCACAAATCAGGAAGTCGCGGAATCGCATTCGAGTTCCTCGTTTGAATCCCTGACGGCACCTCCGATTCAACTCGACGAGCCGCAACTGACCGAAGAAATCGTCGCCGAAGATGTCTTCGACTGGAATCAGTCCAAGGAACAGCCCCAGCGTCCTCAGTACGTTGAACATGATCCGAATCTTGTCGAAGAGGCAGAGCGGACCCATGACCTCTATGAGGAAGCCGCGAAAACCGATTGGTGGTCACCTCCCTCACGACAGGATGAAGAGGAGATTCTCCGTTCGCTCCAGCGAGACATTCCTGCCGTCCCACCCGCGAACGCTCCGTCTGCTGCCGAACTGACTTCGACTATTGAAAGCGCAGCGGGTTGGGAAGTCGTGGAAACCGATCCTGTCGAACAGACTGAGACAAAGCGGCCGTTCCGTTACCTCTTCAGCATGCTGCGACGGAAGCAGCAGCAAACACACTGATAGGACGACATCGGTCTAACCGGGCACAGCAGCAAACGTAAACCGTGCTGCTGCTGAATGACTCCAATTCTGAGTTTCGGCCATCGGGAATCCGGCCGGCAATCCCCTGGCAAGTTGTCGGCTATTGCTTGAGTAAGCCCCTGATCGACCGCTTCCGCGCAAGCCGTTCGCGAAAGCCTGAATTGCAGACTCGACGGCATGGATGCGGGCAGTCGCTCACCGCCAGTCCTCTTTCTGGTGCTCACATCGGATGGGTCGACGGAGACAAATCGATGCGGTTATAGTGCTGCACCGATTCGACCTGCTTCGAAATGACAGTTCACGTATCACGGTGGAGCGTCTCAATGCATCAGTTCTGTAAGAGTCGTCTTTTCGTCTGGTGTCTGCTTGCGATTACGGGACCGTGGTCGGTAGCACAGGCCGAGGATCGCGCGAAAGCGCAGAACGACGCCGCTTCTGTCGGCGGAAAAGAAGCGGTGACCATCGAGCAGACCGACGACGGATTGGCCGTCAAAATCAAGGGGGAAGAGTTCACCGTCTTTCATCACGGCGCCGCACTCCCCAAGCCTTACTTCTGGCCTGTACGTGGTCCCGGTGGTGCCATTCTCACTCGTCCTAACGACCCGAACGAAAAAGAGCATCCTCACCACCGCGGGATCTGGCTCTCCGTCGACGAAGTCAATCACGTCCGTTTCTGGGCGGAAAAAGGTCGCATCGTCACGACCGATGTGAAGTCGAAGTCGGGAAAGCCCGGAACGATCGAGATGACAAATGAGTGGATCGGATTGGACGGGACGCCCGCACTGATCGAAAAAACAATCGTTTCCATCTATCCGGAACGGCTCATCACGTATGACACGACACTGGCCCCGCCTGTCGGAAAACTCGCCCGCTTCGACGATACGAAGGAAGGTTTCTTCGGTTTTCGCGTTGCTCAATCGATGCGAGAAAAAGAAGGGGGAATCGTCACCAACTCGGACGGCAAGAAGACGACGGCAGAATGCTGGGGACAGCCAGCCAAATGGGTCGACTATACTGGCGTGGTCGATGCAAAAACTTACGGCGTCGCCCTGATGGACCATCCCGGCAACTTTCGTCCATCGCGATACCACGTCCGAGATTACGGTCTGTTTTCCATGAGTCCCTTTGGCGAGGGGGCCTACCAGAATGACGAATCCAAATCCCAGCCCGTCATTCTCGACGCCGACACCCCTTCCCTGCGGTTCCGGTTCGGTGCCTACATCCACGCCGGTAACGCAACCGAAGGCAAAGTCGCCGAAGCCTACAAACAGTTCATTGAGGTGACGAAGTAATCGCACAACGATTTGGGGGCATGACCTGGAGACGCAGTTCAGTCCGGAGCACCGGCAGAGAGCGACTCCGAGACAAAACTTCCAGGGAGCGGCGACGGGCCGGAGATTGTCAGACGAGGTTTCACGTATTCGTCCCGCTTCTGCCCGTGAACCCTTTTCACCTGATTCAGTTCCTCGACAACGAGATACGAACCTGGTCAGTCATTTGATTGATGAACCATGAAGCTGGCAGGTAAAACCGTTCTGATTACCGGGGGGCGACGCATCGGAGCCGCGCTGGCTCGCCTGCTCGCTGAACGGGGTGCCAACATTGCCTTGAGCTATCACTCCAGCACGGCGGTGATCCAGGAAGTCGTCGAGGATTGTCGGCAAGCAGGTGTGCAGGCCGAGGCCTATTCCGCTGATCTTCGGCACTGCGAGCAAGCCGAAGCGCTGGTCGCGCAAACCGTCGCCCGGTTTGGCTCGCTCGACGTTCTGATCAACCTGACCAGCATCTACACGCGAACCCCCTTCGCCAATTTACAACCCGGCGACTACGAAGAAGCCATCGCCTCGAATCTTTCGGCCCCCTACTTCACGGCCCTTTCCGCGGCTCGAGCAATGCAGCAACAGCCGACGGTCGACGGACTGCAAGGGAAGATCATCCACTTCACCGACTGGGCTGTGGACCGGCCCTACCGTGACTTCCTTCCCTACCTGATCGCCAAAGGAGGCCTGGTCACGCTGACCAGAGCATTGGCTGTCGAGCTCGCACCGACCATCACAGTGAATGCCATCGCACCGGGGACTGTAGAGCCCCCTCCACACGTCTCAGCAGAGCGGCTTGAACAGATTCGGAACACTTCGACGCTGGGAAAAATCGGCTCTGCCGATGACGTGAATCGTCTGGTCCTGTACCTGCTGGAGGGGACCGACTTCGTGACCGGCGAGGTATACCGAGTCGACGGTGGCCGCTTCCTGGGATCATCAACGGGTGAAGCATGATCGCACCTGGCAGTCTTTCCGGCGAACACGAACAACAGTTGACGGACGTTCGATCGCTTTCTCCGGACAGCCTGCAGGCGTCAATCACGGACAAGTTCGCACAGATCATATACAGACAAGGTTGAGGTGACATGGCGACGAATCATCTGACTGTTGAAGCGGCTTACCGAGATAAATTCCCTCAATCGGCCTCGCTCTACGAGAGGGGCAAGACGGTATTCCCCAGCGGGATCACCCACGATGCCCGGTACCTGTTACCGTTTCCTGTGTTCGTGAAAGAAGCACATGGGTCACATAAGACTTCCGTCGAGGGTCACTCGATCATCGACTATTGGGTGGGGCACGGAGCCCTGTTGCTGGGCCACGGTCGCCGCGAAATCGTCGAAGCCGTCCAGCAGCAAATGGCCCGCGGGACACACTTCTCCGCCAACCACGAACTCGAAATCGAGTGGGGCGAACGTGTGAAGCGACTCGTCCCCTCCGCCGAGCGGGTCCGCTTCACCAGCAGTGGAACTGAAGCAACCCTCATGGCGGTCCGAGTCGCACGACTGGTGACGAATCGAACCAAGGTGGTGAAACTGATTGGCCACTTTCACGGTTGGCACGACCAATTGGTGCTGGCGGCTTACGCACCCTACACGCCTGATGACTGGTCAATGCCCGGCGTGAGTCCCGGTGTTGTCAGTGACTTGGTTGCTGCTCCCCCCAACGACCTGAAGGCGATCGAACAGGCATTTCAGGAACACCGGCCGGCCTGCTGCATCCTGGAACCGACAGGGGGACACTGGGGTCTGGTCCCCGTGCAAGGCGAGTATCTCCGTGGACTGCGCGAGCTGTGCACGAGGTACGACGTCTTGCTGATTTTCGACGAAGTCATCTCGGGATTCCGTGTGCATCCGGGTGGAGCCCAAGGCCACTACGGGATTACGCCCGATATGACAACGATGGCCAAAATTCTGGCCGGTGGCCTGCCCGGTGGAGCGCTCGCTGGACGACGCGACTTGCTGGAGGCGATTGAGTTCGGCAACCAGTATGGCAAAAAGATGAAGCACCCCGGCACGTTCAACGGAAACCCTCTGTCCGCTGCCGCCGGTTGCGCGGCTCTTGATCTCCTCGCCGACGGCGTTGCGTGTCAACAGGCAAACAGACTGGCCGGGAAACTCCGTCAACAACTCAATGCACTGTTCGTCCGAAAATCAGTCCCCTGGATTGCTTACGGCGAGTTTTCGATGTGCCACATCCTGCCAGGGTACACAGGCCACAATCCGGTCAGCGCAGACTTCATTCCATGCGACGGAGACTATCGGAAGCTCGACCGGGAACAACCGGCCGCTCTGAAATTCGCCTTCCGATCGGCTCTGCTGACGTGTGGTGTTGACTGGTTCGGCTGGAGCGGCATGACTTCGTCAGCCCACACGGAAGACGATCTGGAGGAGACCGTCGCTGCATTCGATCGGATGCTGAGCATGCTTCAGGCGGATGGCCTGATCTGAGTTTGCCTCAGCCAGGCGGTGAACTGCGATTGCTGAGACACTGATAGAAATTGAGGTCGATTCAGGAAATTTCTGTTCCCGAATCGACCTCATCGACAACTCACGCACTCCGTATCACCAGCGAACGGAGAGAGGGCGGACTCGCACAACAGATTCGAAGCGGAAAAGCCGTGAATCTGTCTGCTGCCGTCAGATTCCGTAGAATTTGGCCGCGTTATCGTGGAACAGCTTCTTCTGGAAGACAAGAGGTCGGTCTTTAACGATCTGCTTGAGAGCATTAAGCCACTGAGCGAATGAGGCTCGCAAGGTGCAGACCGGCCAGTCACCTGCAAAAATCACCCGATCTTCGCCAAAGGCGTCGAGCGTGTCATTGACGTTCTGCGCCAGATCATCGGGTTTCCAGTCCTTATTGGCCGTCACGATAATCCCGGAAACCTTGCAGATCACGTTCGGCAGCTGAGCCAGTTCCTTCATCCCGCGTTCCCATTTCGCTCGTAGAGCCGCGTCGGTCGACGTAACGCTCATGTTGCCGCAATGATCGAGGATGAAACGGGTCTTCGGACATTGACGAACAAGCTTTGCCGCGTCGACGACCTCGCCCGCGCGAACACACAGGTCAAAGCTTTTGCCCATGTCGCCCAGTAACTGAATACTTTTGACGAATTCGGGCGTCAGGCAGTATCCCGGAGGTGTCGAATCACCGTGCAGCACCTGGCGAATCCCTTTGATGTACTTGTTATCCGCAAAGCGGGACACGTACTTTTCAAAGCCGGGACTTCCCGGTCGTCCCGAGATCACGGCCGCCGCCATGGGATTGTCGTTCTGCTGACACAGGTGCGTGACATAGTCCGCCTCGGCGTCCTGCTGGTCGACTTTGACATCCACCTCCATGTAGACGGTCTTGACGACATTCAGCCCTTTGGTTGCTTCCAGATAATCCGACATCAGAAAACTGCGCTCGATGGGCCCCGTCTCTCCTCCCTGATGCCACGGCAGCGTGAACTTGCTGAGATCCCACAGGTGCTGATGAGTATCGATGACGGGAAGCTGATCGGGCATGGACTTATCCTGAGCGGAAGAAAGATTCTGAAGAGCAGTCGAGAATGAACCTATCGCCGCGGTCGCAGCAACGGAAGCCGCCAGAAAGTCTCTTCGAGATTGCGGTTCGTACACGATGTTCTCCGATGCCAGGGATGTAGAAATGGATCCGCGAGGTTCATCATGAAAACAAACGGAGTTCCATTTGTCACGCAGGCAGCCCGCAATGATACCCCCGCGACAAATCCCTGAACGCAACAGCAGGCTGTGGACAGGCCAGGGAAGAACACCTCTGCCCGCGCAGCAGGAACCCCGCGCAGCGGTCGCAACGAAACCTGCTCGACCAGATGTCGCTATGGGGCACGCAACGGTCACGGCACGCAGCCGTCACTCCAACGGTAGATCGACGGGAGTCGAAGTCGTCGCGCTGCGGTCCACCGCTTCTGAAAATTCCATGTACTTCAGACCATCGGCGAAGGTCGTCCGTTGAACGGCTTCGCTACCCCGAATCGCTCCGATGAATTCCGCTTCGACGCGCCATTCTCCCAGCCGTTCGGCGGGGATCGTAATTTCACGCAGTCCCTCTTGTCCGACGCGACCCGCGTAGAGAGTTTCCTTTTCACCGAAAACGACCTTGATCGTCCCGGCAGTTCCATAGAGATGAATCTGTTTTCCCATCCCGTGAACATCGACGCCGCTGAAGTGATAGAGGCCGCGAGCTCGATTGGGAAGTTGCGTCAGAATCTGGACGCTATCGGGAACCGTCACCTGGCGGTTTCCGGGCCCGACAGGGTTCGGGCGGACAGGCTCAAAGGTTTGACTTTGCGCGAAGACGCGAGTCGCTTGCGGAACCCAGCGCAACAGCGTTTCCTGAAGAATCCCCAATGTCAGCACATTCACCCCGCTGATGTCTCGGTCCTGTCGCCAATGCAGAAACTGTGAGTAGTCGTAGAACTGGTCGTCGGCCCCGAAGACCATGACTTCTCGAAGGTCGCCAATGTAGCCGTCGTGCAGCAACTGTTGAACCTCGCGGTCAACGACCAATCCCATGGGACTGGGGACCAGCATGGCAACGCGATCGGGATGGGCATCGGCTGTGGCTTTCATTTGCCGGGCTTCCGCCAGATTGCGAGCCATCCGCGCTTCACAAAGGACATGCTTGCCAGCCTTCAGCGCTGCGCAGGTGACCTCACAATGCAGGTTGGGCCATGTCCCGATCACAACCGCATCGATGGCGGGATCGTTCACTAATCCCTTCCAGTCGGGGTAGACATTGGGAATCTGGAACTCACTGGCCACTCGCGCTGACGATTCCGCAGAGCTGTTGACGACGCCTGTGATCTGGACGCCGGGAATGGCCTTCAAACCCGGAATATGCCTGCGACGGGTGTTGTCACCCGCTCCCACGATCCCGACCCGTAGAGGTGAAGCGTTATTGGAACTCATGCGAAACTATGCCTTTGCGAGAAGATCGACCGGAGGAAGAGATTTCCCGCTCCTCCGAAGTCACAAGATTGCGGCGAAGATCCTATCTGCCGCGAAAGTCCTTTGCTATCGGGTGAGCGTACTTTCTCCCCCCTCCGTCCGAAAACCGGGGTGACTTCCCGGCTGGGGATGCCCCGCTTCTCCCCTCAGAATCGACAAGACACGCGATCTCACCAGATTCAGGTGTAAGCGCAGGTTGTAGTACTCTTCCATATAACTCAACGGAACCCCAATCCGCGCGATCTGCTGTTCCAGTCGATGCAGATGCTCCAATGACGAGTCCGCTTCCTCGATCGTCATTCCATCTATCGATCGCAGGTCGATCCGCCGAAGTTCGTCATACCACAGATAGATCTTCCGGCGTGTCTGCCAGCGGACCAGCGGCGGTGCAACCCTCATCAGCGGCATGAGCAGCATGATCAGCGGAATTATCATAATTTTCAGCCGGTCCAGCATCGACGCCAGCCAGAATGGCATGAACCGCTGCAGCACGGGTGGCCCTGATCGGAAGTACCGTTCCGCCTCAGGATTCAGCGGCAGATCCGTCAACTTTGGCGATGGAAACTCACCCACGTTCGAGAGCAGGTCCCCTTGCTGATGCACCTTCGTTGCCACCTTGAGCAGCAATGAGACCAGTGCCGGATGCAGCGAGCGATGGGCGACCAGCGTCGCCGCCGGCGCAATCAGGACGATCTGGTGTGACGGAATGTTCTGCTGCAAATCCAGCAGACCTTCGTCGATTTTCACCGCAGACAAGAACCGGAACTGTCTTTCATACGCTTCAGCATGAGTTAGCTCAGCCAGATGAATCTCTGGATCTTGCAGCAGTTTACGAACGTATTTCGCGTCGACACCCGCCACGAAAAAGGCAACATCGATCTCACCCCGTTCCAGAGCTTCGGCGGCCGCATTCCCCGCCAGCGTACTGAATTGGTCATCCTGTTCGCCCAGGCCATTCGCTTTGAGTAACTGCAGTGCGATTCCGCGCGTACCGCTCCCTTCTGGCCCGATTGCGATCCGCTGCTGCTTCAACTGCGTCAGCCGATCGATTCCCTTGCTTCCGCGGTAGAAGATCCACAGGGGTTCACGATACAGACTCGCAAGAGCTTCCAGCGAATCACACTGTTCGGAATTGGCGATGCCGGTCTGGACGAACGCGACACGGACGTCGGAATCGTCATCCATGAGCAGTTTCAGGTTCTCGACCGAGCCCTGCGTCGAACGAACTTCGAGAGTGATTCCCTCACTCTTCAGCAAGTTCGCATAGAGCTGCGCGAAGCGATAATACGCACCATCCTTGCCCCCCGTTGCAATCACAATCCGGCGGGGGGGTGGTGCTTCGACGAACAGGACGTAAGTCCCCACCAGCCCCGCCGTGCAGAGAGAAATCACCGCTAACCAGATCGAGAAGGGTGAGCGATTCCTTGCAACGTTCCTTGTCACGTTGGCTCCCAGCTAACTTCCATCATCTCAAACTCACCCGCGACTTCTGCCCGGGCAGGAATTCATTCTCCACGAAGCCGTTTGCCCAATGCGTTGATCGCGTCTCCACAGGCCTTGCGGGCGACGTTGAATTCCGCCACGGACACCTTCTCACTCTTGAGATAGTCGAGAACGATGGCTTCGGCCCGGGCAATCTCCTGGCAGACTTCGGGGACTTCCGACGCAATTTCGGCGGGAATCGTCGTGACCCCGTTCAGATCGCCATGCAGCAGGTCCCCCGGGTAAATGACCATTCCCCCCACTGTGACGGGTCCATTAATGGAGACAATATGACAGTAGCCATGCGCGGCGCAGGCCCCGTTCGTGAATGTTGGAAAGCCGAGTGCTTCGACCTGTGCCAGATCGCGCCCTGTCCCCGAGGTAATCAGCCCCTGAGCGCCAAATCGCTTGTAGGTCGAGCACATCACCTCACCAAACGTGGCTGACGCAGAGGGTTCGTCAAGATCTTGAAAGACGATCACAGGGGGACCGGGTAATGTGGCAAAGGCGTCCAGTTGAGCACCGATGCTTCCGTAGGCATCACCCCCGCGCGGGGGTGCCATACTGCGGAAGGTGGACGTCAACGCGTATCCCACCATCGGAGGGAAGCTCGGGAAACAGGCCTTGATCGACGAATTCATGTAACCCGTATTTCGTGGTCGCAGGTTCCATAACTCGACGGCGTTGCAGATTGTCGGTGAATCGAACTTTCGAAGCTCATCCAGCTGTGCTGCTGTCAATCCCTGGGCGGACATCAGGCCCCTTTCCGTGTCTCATGACTGCGATTCGAGGAGATCGTTAACCGTTCGGCCGAATCCTCCAGTTTGGACACGGCCACCGCATGGTAACGCAAACGGGACCGTTTTGAGAGTTTGCGCCGGGCGAATTCTGATCGTCAGGCGGCCCACTGCAGCACGGACCTGCCGTGCAATTGACGCACGCATCACAATTGCCCGATACTCCAAAAGGCGATGGCCCGACGAGGATGCGAGTCCGACGTGCGTGGTGAACTTGAGAATTTTATGGTGCCCGATCGGCTGAGGAGCGTTGGATGAACGGAGCTATGTTCAGAACCCTGTTAGGACTGGTCTGGTTTTGCACTTCACTGGCACACGCCGCGGCCCGCCCGGACGAGCTGAAGATTCTCAGCGGGACCGATCGTTCCCCGACGAGGGGAGAAGTTAAGGAGACCGCCCGGTTCACCGAGCTTCCCAGTTGGGCGACCAGCGTCGCCTTCTCGGCCGATGATCAGACGCTGGCCATCGGACTCAAGAATCGAGTTCAACTGGTCGACGTCAGCCACAAAACACTCGGCCGGGCACTCGAATTCAAGGCCGGGCAAGTCCGCAGCCTCAGTTTTTCAGCCGATGGAAAGTTCCTCGCCGTCGGCGGTTATCAGTTCGCCGGTCTTGTCGACGCCCAGACGGGTGCCTTACTGCATGAACTCAAAGGACATCGTGGCTCAGTCACAGGCGTCGCCTTTTCTCCCGACAGCAAGTTCCTGGCAACGGCCTGCGAAGATGAAGTCGGACGGATCTGGACACTGACTCCAGAACCAATGTCCAAAGAGCTGCGGGGACATGGATATCCATTAACCGCCATCGCGTGGTCTGCGGATGGAACACTTGTCGCCACAGCGGCTGGAGACGAATTACGCCCCACCAAAGCCGGTCAGGTCAAAGTCTGGAACGCCGCCACCGCAGAAGTGAAGCACACTTTTGAACTCCACTCGAAAGCAGCGACCGGAGTAGCTTTCTCTCCCGATGGACGCTTTCTACTCTCAAGCAGTGTGGATGAGCACGTCAATGTGTATGACTTAACCAGTGGCAAACCTCTCGGTTACTTCGCCGGCCATTCGCGACCGACAAACGCCGTGAGCGTCCATCCGGACGGGGAAACGGCCGTGAGCGTCAGCGGAGGCCGCGCAGTGGGAAAGAACGAACTGATGATCTGGGAATTCGAAACAGGTGAGCCGCTGGTTGCGCTCGAAGCACATGAAGCGAAAATCACGGCCGTCGCGGTCTCCCACAATGGAAGTCTGGTTGCCACCGCCGGGCAGGACAAATCCGTCGCGCTGTGGAACACGGCCTTCCTCACCATCGGACTGTCTCAATCTGTCGCTGCAACGGGGACGACTTCAGCAACAAACCCAGCAGCGTCGACCGACGTCGCCGCCGATCAGGTGGCAGTTCCGATCCAGGCCGCAACTGCCCTGCAAACGGAAAACGCTCCTGCTGCTCCCAAGACACTGCGAGTCGGGGTAATCGGTCTTGATACATCGCACGCTCCTGCATTTGCCAAAACGTTGAATGCGAGTAAGCCCGTCGCAGGAGCAGAAGGCTGCCGAGTTGTGGCGGCCTATCCCAAAGGGAGCCCTGACATCAAAACGAGTCTCGAGCGGGTCCCCGAATACACCGAAGAATTCAAAAAGATGGGGATCGAAATCGTCGATTCCATCGAAGAACTGTTGAAGCGTGTTGATGTCGTGCTGCTGGAAACGAATGACGGACGACCTCACTACGAGCAACTTCTTCCCTGTCTGAAAGCAGGCAAGCCGTGCTTCATCGATAAGCCGATCGCGGGCTCACTTGCGGATGCGATCGCGATTTTTGAAGCGTCGAAGAAGTACAAAGTCCCAGTATTTTCTTCATCCTCACTCCGTTTCGGCAAGAATTCACTCGCTGTGCGGGCAGGATCGATTGGTCAAGTCAAGCACTGCTTTACAACCAGTCCCGCCTCGCTGGAACCATCTCACCCCGATCTTTTCTGGTACGGAATTCACGGGGTCGAGTCGCTCTTCACCGTGATGGGGAAAGGATGTGAATCGGTCGTCCGTTCGGTCAACTCCGATGGCAAGATCGAAGTGACCGGAAAATGGAAGGGTGACCGGACCGGGATCTATCGGGAAGGACCCGGCTACACGGGAACTGCCCAAGGAGAAAAAGGGGAGGCGGCCGTCGGATCGTACGACGGTTATGACCCGCTGGTGATCGCGATTGTCAAATTCTTCCACACGGGGGAAGCACCTGTTTCGCCCGAAGAAACGCTGGAAATCTATGCGTTCATGGAAGCCGCCGATGAGAGCAAGCGGCAAAATGGCAAACCCGTCACCCTGGAAAGCGTGATGGAAAAGGCGCGTCAGGAAGCGGCCAAAAAGCTGGCGCAATGAATCGACGATCGGACCGTTTTGGAATGTCTTGACTTCCGACCGACTGGAGTTTGCCGCCCCCTGTCTGGGGGCGGCAACAACGTACCACTTCATTTGCCAGGAAATGACCTTGGATTCCAATCAGTTACGCATCGCCGACAACCAGTATGTCTGGCATCCCTTCACACAGATGTCGTCCTATCGGGACGAACAGGCACCGATCATTGTCGAGGCAGAAGGATTCTACTTAACCGACACAGAGGATCGCCGCTATCTCGACGGGCACTCGTCTTTGTGGTGTAACATTCACGGTCATCGCGTCGAGGCGATCGACCGGGCGATCCGCGTCCAACTCGACCGGGTCGCACATTCCACGCTCCTGGGTCTGGCGAATGTCCCGTCGATTGAACTGGCGGCGGAACTCGTCAGCCGCACCCCCGAAGGTCTCAGCAAAGTCTTCTTTTCTGATTGCGGCGCGGCGGGCGTCGAAGTCGCTTTGAAACTGGCCTATCAGTACTTCCAGCAGCGTCCGAACAAACCACAGGTGCGAGATAAATTCGTCTATTTCGATGGGGCTTACCATGGCGACACCATCGGGACGATGAGCCTGGGATCAATCGATCGATTCAAGAATCTCTTCAGCCCACTCCTCTTCCCGGCCATCTGGTCAAGCGTCCCAGTTGCCACACCGACTCAGCCCCAGCAGGAGCGGCAGCAACTGGACCACTGGTCGATCGAGCTGGAACGGCTGCTCTCAACACATGCCGGTGAAATTGCGGGGGTCGTGATTGAACCCCTCGTGCAGGCGGCTGCCGGGATCCGAGTGCAAGCCGAAGGCTTCCTCAGCAAAGTCCGGGAACTGACCTACAAGTATGATACGCTACTGATTGCCGATGAAATCGCGGTCGGGTTCGGCCGTACGGGAACTCTGTTTGCCTGTGAGCAGGAATCGGTGTCGCCGGATCTCCTGATTCTTTCAAAAGGATTGACCGGAGGCTACCTGCCGCTCGCTGCGACGCTGGTCACCGACGAGTTGTACGACGCGTTTCTGGGGGATCCCTGGGCGGGCAAAACGTTCTACCACGGCCATACTTATACCGGGAATCCCCTCGCCTGTGCCGCAGCGCTCGCCTCGCTTCGCCTGATTGATGAGCACAAGGTCTTACAGAACGCGTTCCGGCTGGAACGGATCCTTCAAGAGCAACTTGCTCCGCTGGAAGAGCTGCCGCAGGTCAAAGAAATTCGCATAAAAGGGACGATGGTCGGAATCGAGCTGGCCAACGGAGAACAGCCCTTCGTACCCAGTCAGCGGGTGGGACATCGTGTCACGCTGGCTTGTCGACGCCGGGGTGTCATCCTGCGAAATATCGCCGATATCATCGTCCTGATGCCGGCCCCTGCAATGCCCGCAGAACTGGTCATTGAAATTTGTCAGGCCGTCCGGGAATCGATCGCTGAAGTCATTGCTGAAGGTGTCTGACCGGCATCGTCTGATCTTCACCAGACTACACAAGAACGGGGAGCGAACTTACGATCGCTCCCCGTTACTATTTGCGGTTCCTCCACCGGTTACAGGTGGATCACCCCTGGATTCGCTGGCGGATATTCCAGCGAGCCGTTCTTACACCCCTTCCAGTGCCTGCTTGAGGTCGGCAATGATGTCCTGGACATCTTCCGTTCCGACCGACAGTCGCAGGAAGTCAGGTGTCACCCCGGACGCCAGTTGCTCTTCGAGCGTCAGTTGCTGGTGCGTCGTGCTGTGAGGATGAATGATCAGCGACTTGCTGTCACCGACGTTAGCCAGATGGCTGAACAACTTCACGCGGTTGATGACCTTGATGCCATTCTCTTTCTGCTGAGTCGGCGTGGCCCCCTTGATTCCAAATCCCAGGATCGCTCCGCAGCCGTTGGGGAGGTACTTCTTCCCCAGTGAATAGGAAGGATGATCTTCCAGTCCCGTATAGTTCACCCAGCTCACCTTGGGATGAGACTGCAGGAACTGAGCAACAGCGAGGGCATTTTCACTGTGGCGAGGCATTCTCAGGTGCAGCGTTTCCAGTCCCTGAAGCAACTGGAACGCATTGAAGGGACTCATCGCCGGACCGAGGTCCCGCAAGAGCTGCGTCCGGGTCTTGATGAGGTAGGCCAGGTTCATCGGACCGAACGTTTCGAAGAATTTCATGCCGTGATAGCTGGGGTCCGGTTCGGTCATCTCCGGGAACTTCCCGTTCCCCCAGGGGAATCCCCCCTTCTCGATGATGATTCCGCCAATCGAGGTCCCATGTCCTCCGATGAATTTCGTACAGGAATGAACGACGACGTCGGCACCCCATTTGAACGGCTGGCACAGGATCGGAGAGGCCAGCGTGTTATCAACGATCAAAGGAATTCCGGCATCGTGAGCGATCTTGGAAATCGCTTCGAAATCAGGTACGTCAACGCGAGGATTACCGATCGTTTCGAGATACACGCAGCGCGTCTTGTCGTCGATCGCCTTGCGGAAATTCTCGGGATCAGACTGCTGGACGAACTTCGTCTTGATGCCAAACTTCGGGAACGTGTAATGGAACAGGTTGTACGTTCCACCGTAGAGACTGGTCGCCGAGACGATGTTCTGTCCGGCCTGCGTGATATTCAGGATCGCGAGCGATTCGGCGGCCTGTCCGGAAGCAACGGCAAGTCCACCGGCCCCTCCTTCCAGAGCAGCGAGACGCTTCTCGAGAACATCGCAAGTCGGATTCATGATCCGGGTGTAGATGTTTCCGAAGGCCTGCAGGGCGAACAGACTGGCGGCGTGATCAGTGTCATTGAACGTGTATGACGTTGTCTGATAGATGGGGACAGCGCGCGAATTCGTGGCCGGATCGGGCACCTGGCCGGCATGAATGCATTGCGTGGCGGGTTGAAAATTGTCTGTCATATCTGTCTTTCCAACTGAAAAAGAGAAGTCATTTCGAGAGCCGCGGGAAATGTGCAGAATCCTAGAAGTCCCGGGAACGATTCGCAATCATTGAACGATCTGCCGCGGATTCGCCAAAATGCAAAACAAATCATGGACGAAGTGGCATCCCGCAGACTTGCTGCGGCCCTGCGGCGACTTAATCCTCAAGGCAATCTGGGGCAAGGGTTTCAATCAAATCACGCGTGCGGTCAGGTCCGCCAGCAGCTACTCTGTAAGACAGGACTGTCCTCAACGGTCCAAATCCTCTCCTTGAATCCCGTGGTTGAACGTACTCGGGGTCCCTGGATCCGGAAGAGAAAAAACGCTGCGATCGAGGTCATGATGTCAGCCCCCTGAACCCTGATCACGGCCTGCTCAGTTAGCCCCGTGAATTTCGACAGATCGTGATGAACACATCGAACCCATTACCTCTGACACACTTCGCCGGGCGGGCAACCGTTTTCCTGTTATTCGCAGCGATAACGGCAAGCGTGCCGGGTGGCGAGGCACCGTCATCGGCGACACCGTCATCGGAAGAAGTGAAACCCACGACGACGCTTCCTGCGGATCTGCGCGCCCACGATGTCGAGGGACACCAGCATCAATTGCTAGGTTCGGCCGAACTCAAAGGGATTGGTCTCGTTTTTCTGACCCACGATACCGCGTCGAATCACGAGCTTCTGCAGCGTCTCAACAAGCTGGCGACTGTGTATCGAAAGCAAAACGTCACACTCTACGGCGTCTACTTAGCGCCCAACGCGACTCGCAAGCACGCTCGTGACGAGTTTCTCAAATTCCGTCCCAAGTTTCCGGTCCTGTTTGATGCCCGCCAATCGCTACGGAAACTGACGGGGGCGACCCATTCCCAGCAGGCCTTCGTCTACGATCGGGGCGGGAAGTTGATCTACCGGGGACGTCTGGATGACGCTGCGACGACCACAGGCAAGAAGAGCTCGTCAAAAAAGAACTATCTGGTCGACGCTCTGCAAGCGGTTGCACACGGAAAACGTCTGGCGGTAACTCAGACCGACCCCGCTGGCGAGCCACTGGCCCCGTTGACCGAGGATGAATCCTCGAGCACGGTCCTGTTTACTCGGGATGTGGCACCGATCCTGTTTTCGAACTGTGTCAATTGCCACCGCGAGGGCGAGGTCGCTCCGTTCCCCCTGCTGACCTACGACCAGGTCCGCACCCGCGCTCAGTTGATTGTCGACGTGGTCAATACGCGGTTGATGCCGCCGTGGAAGCCCGCCCCCAATTACGGTCACTTTGCCGGCGAACGCCGACTTTCTCAGGAACAGATCGAAACCCTTCAAGCGTGGTACCACGCAGAGACGCCCGAAGGGGACGACGATGATCTGCCACCCGTTCCGACGTTTCCCAAGGGCTGGCAGTTGGGTAAGCCTGACATGGTCATTCGTATGCCGCGCCGATTTGCACTCCCTGCTGACGGCCCGGACCTCTACAAACATTTTGTGATCCCGACGGGATTGCACCAGGATCGACTGATCAGAGCCATCGAAGTCCATCCGGGTAACCCCCGCATCGTGCACCACGCTCACATGTTCCTCGACAACAGCGGCCAGGCCAGATTGCTCGACGAGGCCGATCCGACGGAAGGCTATACACGGTTCGGAGGCCATGGCCTGCCCGAAGCCGCATATCTGGGGGGCTGGAATCCTGGGGCCACGCCGCATTTCTTTCCGAAAGGAATGGGCCGGTTGATGCCCAAAGGAGGCGACGTCGTTTTCCAGATTCACTACCACCCCTCAGGTAAGCCCGAATTTGATCAAACGGAGATTGGCATCTACTTCGCCCCCTCCGATGCCAGGCAAATGATCACAGATCTGATTGTCGGAAATGTCGATCTGGTGATTCCCGCCGATGAACCCGATGTTCGGTTTAAGGGAGAATATGTGACTCCCGTCAGCCTGCTGGTGCTGGAGGTTCGACCCCACATGCACCTTCTCGGCAAGAGTTACCTGGTTCGAGCCATTCTTCCCTCCGGCGCTGAAGTCCCTCTCCTCAAGATCGAAGAATGGGATTTCAACTGGCAAGACTCGTATGTCGTCGACCCGGTTGTCCACCTTCCCGCAGGATCACGTATTCAGATTGAAGTGGCATTTGACAATTCGTCGGGTAACCCCGCCAATCCCAATATTCCCCCCCAGACGGTCTACTTCGGCGAGGAATCAACCGACGAGATGTGTAACTGCAATTTGCGAGTCACCGCGGACACCTACGCCGAATTCCAGAAAATTGTCACCGACAACGGCGCGTACTGGTCGCGCGAGATGCAGAAATATCTCAGCCGCAACAGAACTCCGGACAGGAAAATCCGCGAATCGCAATGATCCTCTGAGCGAGTTCGTGAGACCCTCGTGCCCGTGAGCGGACGAGTTCAATGGACGTGTGCGGAGAATGTTGAACTTCTCGGATCGAGAGACTTCTCTGCACACCACCGGCGGCCCGGTATCGCTATGAATCGTCATTTCACTGCTGTATTGCGAATGAACTTCTGCAAACGCTTGCCGTTAATTTCCGCCACGTAAAGATTCCCTGACGCATCGAATGTCAGCATATGAGGCATCTGGAACTGGCCCGTGCTTTTTCCTTCGCGGCCCCAGCGTCGGACCACTTTCCCCTGGTCGTCCAGCAGCAGCACCTGACAGGCCCGTCCATCAGCAACGAATAATCGACCTTCGGGATCGAATGCCATTCCGTACGGTGCGAACCCTTTCCAGGTGGCGAGCCACTGGCCGTCGGTATCAAAAACCTGAATCCGATTGTTCTCTCGGTCCCCGACGAGTACACGCTGTTCTTTGTCAACCACGATCGAATGAGGCAACCGGAACTGGCCCTGGTCCTTTCCCGCCGTTCCCCAGGTCGAGATGAACTCTCCCTTCTGATTAAACTTCATCACCCGACTGTTGCCGTAACCATCAGAAATGTAGACCTCACCGTCGGGACCGAACGCAATATCGGTCGGCTCGTTAAACTGATTGTGCCCCGCCCCGGCGACTCCTGTTCCCAGGACCAGCAATGGGTTTCCCTGGGAGTCGAATTTATAAACCCGACTTGAACCGACATCCGTGATCCAGACATTGTCGTCGGAATCGATGCGAAGTCCGTGAGCGATCTTAATCACATCATCGCCCCAACCTCGCAAAAACTTCCCTTCCGGGTCGAAGCAAAGAACAGGTCTCGGTCCGCGATGGAACAGGAACAGTTCTCCTTTGGAATTGACGGCAACGGCAGAACATTGCGCGACAGGCTGTCCTTTGGGGATCTGGAGAAATTTTCGCTGAGGGACGAGTGCAAACGGGAGTTTTCCCGGTTCCTGATCGTCAGCGACAGCGAATCCTGCAATCCCGATGCAGAACAGGAATGCGACGACAATCGGAGGAGCAGTCATACAGCGCACAGGGGTCGATCCTCGGGTGAGTAGCAGCAGCTGACACGTCATCTCCGGTGGACGCGGTCACCGGTCTGGTTCGGACTTTCGATCACCACTCCACCATCATAGAATCAGCGTTCTAAAGGTGGCCTTGGACATTCATCGTACCACGAATGGACAGACGAGTGAAAAAGCGATTCACACTGCGCCTGCTCGCTTTGATGGGGTTCTGCTGTTATGCCGCTTCGACCGGTGCGGCAGAAGTCTCGTTTCGCAATGATGTCATGGCCGTTCTTTCCAAGGCAGGCTGTAATCTCGGGACGTGTCACGGCAACGCTCGTGGCAAGGGGGGATTCCAGATTTCCTTGCGGGGTCAGGACCCCGATGCCGACTTCGAGGTTCTTACGCGGGAACTCTTCGGCCGTCGCGTGAATTCCCTCGATCCCGATCAAAGCCTCATGCTGCTCAAACCGACCATGCAGATGGCTCACGAGGGAGGGAAACGGTTTTCGACAGAGTCGCAGGAATACCAGATCCTGCGAAACTGGATTGCGGCGGGGATGCCGCGAGACACCCGTCAAACGCCACAGTTACTGCGACTTCGCGTCCTCCCCGAATCGGTCTTTCTTCCCGAACAACGAACGTCCTCATCGCCGGGCTGGCAGCAGCAGATTGAAGTCATCGCCGAATTTTCTGACGGATCAGCAAAGGATGTTTCGTCACTTGCCGTCTATGAACTGTCGCAGCCGATTGCTGATGTCTCACGAGAGGGGCTGGTCACAGGTCACGCTGCAGGTGAAGTCACCGTCATCGTTCGGTATCTGGATCTTCAGTCGATCGTCAGGATCGCGTTTCTGCCCGATCGACCTGACTTCGTCTGGACCGGTCCCGACCCTGCGAACTTTATTGATGTTCAAGTCTTCGACAAACTGAAGCAGCTCAAGATCAGCCCGTCGCCCGTTTGCGATGATGCGACATTCATTCGGCGAGTCACCTTGGATCTTCTCGGGATTCCGCCCACGGCCCAGGAAGCTCAACGATTTGTTGACAACACGACAGAGAACAAGCGCGCCGTCCTGATTGATTCACTCCTCGAGCGGCCCGAATTTTCCGACTGGTGGGCTCTCAAGTGGTCCGATCTGCTCAGAATTGAAGAGAAAACGCTCGATCGAAAAGGGGTCGAAAATTTCTATTCGTGGCTGCGGGAGTCCTTCGCAACGCACAAGCCACTCGATCAACTTGTACGCGAGATTGTGGCCGCCCAAGGCAGTACTTACGAGGTTCCCCCCGCCAACTTCTATCGAGCCCTGCGGACCCCGTTTGAACGATCTGAAGCGGTCGGTCAATTATTTTTGGGGGTCCGGCTTCAGTGCTCCAAGTGCCACAATCATCCATTCGACCAGTGGACTCAAGATGATTACTACAGTTGGGGCAGCGTTTTCTCACGCGTGAACTACAAGATTCTGGAGAACCGCCGTCGAGATTCCAACGATCAGCATGAGTTTGACGGCGAGCAGATCGTGTATCTGAGCGAAAAGGGGGAAGCCAAAGATCCCCGCACCAACCGGTCACGCGATGCAAAATTTCTCGGCAGCCGGGAACAGTTGCCAGCCGCCGACCATCCACTGCTTCACCTGTCCCAATGGCTGACCGACCAGCAGCACGAACGCTTCGTGCAAATGCTGGCGAATCGGACCTGGCAGCAGGTGATGGGCCGCGGGATCGTGGACCCGATCGATGATTTTCGGGCGACAAACCCGCCGTCAAACCCGGCGTTGCTCAAGGCAATCTCGGAATACCTGGTGTCTGGCAAGACGCCTGGCTCCGAATCGAATCCAGGCGGAGCGATACCGTCGTCCGATCTCACTGCTCAAATCCCGGCATTCGATTTACGGCGTCTGTTGCGAGCGATCCTGAACTCCAGAACTTACCAGCTCTCATCCACCATCAACGAGACCAATCGAGACGATGAATCGAACTTCAGCCGTGCCTACGTCCATCGCTACTCTGCAGAACAGCTACTCGACGCGACGAGCCTGATGCTGCAGGTTCCACTGGAATTTTCGGGCTATCCACCAGGTCGACGGGCGGGACAAATCCCAGGGATCAACGCGATGAAGACCAGAGAGAACGGGCTGACGGAAGCGGATCGATTTCTCCGGCTGTTTGGTCGACCACCTCGCCTGCAATCCTGTGACTGTGAACGATCAGACGAATCCACACTGGGGCAGACATTCCAGCTCGTGAGCGGTTCACTCGTGAATCGAATGCTGACCGCCAAATCGAACCGCCTCAGCAACCTGAGCGGAGAGAACAACCGCCCCGAGCAGGTGATCACCGAACTCTACTGGAGCGCACTCACAAGGCCGCCGACAGAGGAAGAACTGGCCGGCATCACGCAGTTTCTAAACCAGTCCGAGAACAAGCGTACTGCACTGGAAGACATCGTCTGGGGACTTTTGAACTCGCACGAATTCCTGCTGCGGCGATAGCTGTCTGCCAGGGAGTGCGACAAGCACGCTCAAAAGTGCTTCACGCAGCTGATTCGTTTAACAACCCGCAATGCAGAAGCAACGGAGATGACAATGAGACAACCACCCCCACTCATTCTTCCCCGCAGGAAGGCATTGCAGATTGGCGGACTTGGAATGCTAGGTCTGACGATGCCTCGCATGATCCGGGCTGCAGAAGAACCCGCTGTCCGACCGGGCCGTGCAAAATCCGTAATCTTCCTGTACCAGTTTGGGGGGCCCAGTCACCTCGACACGTTCGATCCCAAGCCCCTGGCACCTGCCGGAGTTCGCAGCCATTATGGGGTTATTGACACGGCTACCCCCGGAATTCAAATCTGCGATCAACTGCCAAAGACTGCAGCGGTCATGGACGAGATCACCGTGATTCGGACCGTGTATCACACAATGAAGAATCACAATCCTGCCGCCTACTACGCACTGACCGGCCACGCTCCCCCCGTCGACGACATCCGGCTGCGCGACTCACAGGATTTGTTTCCTGCATACGGTTCGGTCGTCGATCGGCTTTCCCCCAACACCAACGGCATGCCCACGTTCGTCGCCTTTCCGCACGTGATGCGCGACGGTGAAATTACACCGGGTCAGCACGCCAGCTTTCTCGGAAAAGGCCATGATCCGTTGCTGATCACGTCCGATCCCAACGATCGCCGGTTCGCTCTCCCGGAACTCAGTTTGCCCAATGGACTTGATGCTCAGCGGTTGCAGGACAGGCGTCAGATCCAGCAACTGGTCAATCGGCAGATTCGTGAGCTCGAACAGAACCCGGCCGCACGCGGGCTTGATGCCTACTACGAAAAAACGATGGGAATGCTGAATTCGTCCAAGGTCCGGGATGCGTTCAACCTCGACGCCGAACCTCAGTCCATCCGGGAAAAGTATGGACGAACGACGTATGGGCAAAGCTGTCTGCTCGCCCGTCGCCTCGTCGAAGCGGGTGTCAAATTTGTGAACGTCTACTTTGCGAATAGCATCGGTGGTCGTCGCAATGACGGGGGCTGGGACACCCACGGCTTCGATAATACCCGCATGTATCCCATCCTCAAGGATTACCTGCTTCCGATGACGGACCAGACGCTTCCGACCCTAATCACGGATCTGAAGGAACGCGGACTGCTGGAAAGCACGCTGATCGTCTGGATGGGCGAATTTGGTCGCACTCCGCGGATCAACGACAATATCAGTCGCGACCACTGGCCGCAGTGCTACTCGGTCTTGCTGGCCGGTGGTGGTGCCAAACGGGGATTGGTCCACGGCGTATCCGACAAGCAGGCTGCCTATCCGGACAAGGACCCCGTCCAGCTCGACGATCTCATGGCGACCGTGTTTGAACTTTTGGGAATTGATCCTCAAACAGAAGTGCGCGACAAGCTCAATCGGCCGCTCCCGGTCTCCGCAGGTCGTGTTGTGACAAATGTGATCGCTTAGGGATCCTCAGGGCACAGAAGCTCCTCATAAAAGTCTCGATTAACTCTCTGGCCGCAGTTCCGACCTGCACAGACGTCGTCACACGCCCGTGACAATCACAGTCACGGTTCCCGACCGCCCGATTCCTGCACACCTCATCCCGAAGTCGTCCGCTGACCGTGAGCAAGTGACTTCACGAGAAATGTATAGGGTTTAACGGCTGGACTCTGACGGCCACTCCTGGTGGAAAGGGTCTTCGCGCGAGACCTCGAAACCGGATTTGGCGAGAGGTACTGATCGGATGAATCAATCTCCGCTTACGCTTGCTTTGTCAGCGCCATCACGGAGAATGCACCCCTCCCATTTTCAATTTGCTGGCAGCCGAAAGAGTCTCTGATGATTGAAGACGTCGAGTATGATCCGTATGCGCTTCCGGCAGACGCGATTCAGGAACCGCCACAGTCTTTGCTGACGGCGCTGCGTAAGATCGGTCCGGGGATCATCCTCGCGGGAACGATTGTCGGGTCCGGAGAACTGTTGCTGACAACTTCTCTCGGTGCAAAACACGGATTCGTCTTCCTGTGGCTGATCCTGTTCAGTTGCGTCATCAAGGTCTTTGTTCAGACAGAGCTGGGTCGTTACGCCATTTCCTCTGGAAAACCGACCCTCGGGGCAGTCAATGAACTGGGCGGACCTCGTCTGGGAGCAAACTGGATCTGCTGGTGGTGGTTCGTGATGATGTCCACGACTGTGTTTCAGCTTGGTGCCATGACGGGCACCGTGGGCCAGTCCCTGCACCTCGCATTCCCCGGCCTCAGCGAACAACTCGTCAGCCTGTTCGATACTTCGTTCCCGGCACTGGGCAGGATCGTCAGCGAACGCCCTGATTATCCCTGGGCCATCCTGACCTGTCTAACAGCGATTCTGCTGCTCTGGAGCGGCAGCTATCAGAGAATCGAGTCCGTGACGACATTTCTGGTTGTGGGACTGACTCTGGTCACCGTGACGGCTGCGATGGCCCTCCCGGCGACTCGGTTCCCCATCCCCTGGAACGACGTCGCCAAGGGGTTGACGTTCGGTCTTCCCGCAGAAGGGATAGCAGTCGCGTTCGGAGTTTTTGGAATCACCGGAGTGGGCGCAGCAGAGCTGTTCTATTACCCCTACTGGTGCCTCGAGAAAGGCTATGCGAGATATGCCGGCCGGTCTGACGAGAGTCCGGAATGGGTGAGCCGGGCTCGCGGCTGGATCCGCGTCATGTATCTGGATGCCTGGGTCAGCATGATCGTCTTTACCATTTCGACCGTCGCCTTTTATTTCATGGGAGCGACAGTCCTTCACAGCCAGGGCTTGGCCCCACAGGGTAAAGATATGATCCTGACCCTGTCGAGAATGTTTGTCGATTCCTTCGGGACGTGGACTCAGGTTGCGTTTCTGATTGGAGCGGGTGCTGTGTTGTTTAAGACGCTTTACCTGTCATCCGCCGGAAATGCACGCCTGGTGGCAGATCTCATGAGTCTGGCCGGTATCGCCCGTTATCGACAACCGCACGAACGCGCTCGCGCGATCCACTGGTTCTCGCTGCTGATTCCCGTCATTGCCCTCGGTCTTTTCCTGACATTCAAAGAGCCGAAGTGGATGGTGGTGGTGGGGGGCTTTGGACAGGCACTGACATTGCCGATTATCACCGCGTCGACAATTTATTTCCGTTACCGAAAGCTCGACCGGCGTCTGACACCTCCGCTGCTCCTCGACATCTGTCTGTGGATCGCGTTTGTTTCCATTACCCTGGTTGCCGGGTACGCGATGAGAGATCAGATCATCAAATTCGCATTCACTCCGTCGGTCATTGGCGGGAAATAGAATCGGCCCGATCGTCAAGCGGCGGCCGCTCGGGTTGTTGCACAGAGTCTCTTTCCACGGCGACATCACGAGTTCCCCGCTCCGCAACAGCGGAGTGGGACTGGGCCAGTCGTGGACGTTTCACCTCGCCTGTAACAAACCGCGAAAAAGGTGAGGGAGCGGGAACGTCACTCGACGTCCCCTTCTGGCGTCACGCCATATGACTCAAGCAGACTGTCCCGTTCGGCATTCAGATCCAGGTCGATGTAGGTACGAAACGACCGGACCATCTGAATCTTCCCTTTTGGAACCACGGGCTTCACTGGCGTTTTTTTCAGATCATCCGCCTGCTTTAAGGCTCTCTCCGTCCACGTATCCATGTTCACATCCGCTTTGACAATTTCCCCCGTCGCCTTTTCGTATTGGTCCACCTCCGCCGCATAGGCCTGGTGCAGGGTCCGAGCCGTATTGGCGAGCTGTTCTGCTGCGGCGACAGACCGCATACACTCAGCCTGGTAGATGCCGCGCTGATTGAGCAACTGAGTGAGTCCGAATTCCAGACGCCTTTCATCCACCCGGCGCCCTGCTAAGCGGGTCGTCTCCCGCAGCATCGCCACTTGCTGATCGAGAAGTGCGATCGAGCTCACTAAAACCTGGGCCCGTCGATCGACAAGAGTGTACTCTTTCTCGAGTCGGTCCATTGATTTTTGAAACTCAGCCGTTTTCTCAGCGAAGGTCTCTTTCGCTTCCGCTGCAGACCTCTTCAGCCCCTCTCGTTTTACCTTCGCTCCGTCCAGTGACCTCTGCAGGCGAGCCTGTTTGCGTTCCAGTTGTGCGGCCCGCTGCTGCTTTACCTTTTCTCGCGCCTGCTCGATTTCGCTTTCCAGTTCTGCATGCTTCATGTGGATCTCGGTTTTTCCGGCGAGATATCCCTCCATGCGTTCTTCAGGCAGAATTTCTGCCAGCTTCGCTTCCGCCTGTAACCAGTCCTCGCGACGCTCTTTTGTTTCACACGTAAGACCCAGTGTGGCCATGATCGTGCCGATCCAGCGAACATCGGCGTCTACCGAATGAGACGAGGACTCGTCCCCGCTCGTAATCCGCTTGGCAAACTCCATCAGGCGGGAATATCCGGTGTCATCATTCTTTGAGACGAAGCAGGTCCAGATCTCGGCTTTCCAGGCGGCGTGATACATCACCCCTTCTGATCGCGTGACCGCCTGAAATTTTTCCAGTGCCTCTTTCTTCTTCAACTGCTTCCAGAGGACCAACCCTTGCGCATAATCGATACGGGGATCGTCCGGTGCGTCAGCCTTGAGGCGCAGATAAAGTCGCTCCGCATTGGCCAACTGTTGAGGCCCCCTTTCGAACCCCACCGCCAGTAGTTCCGCCACTCGTTTACCCAGTGCGGGATCGACCGGCGTATTGTCCTCGGCACAGCAAAGTCGGGTCGATGAATTGAAAGTACAGGCGATCAGAATCATCGCGGTTAGAAGAGCCTCTCTCACTCGGTCGCTCCTGCGCTGATGGAGTAGAGCTGAATCGGAGGGCCATCCAGAGCCTTCGTATAGGTTTCGCGAAATTCCTCGAAGCGGGTATCCACTTTCTGCTGCGTGGACATCGTTGCGGCACCAAACCGGATCGCCCGCCGCATGGACTCGGCATCGACCAGCCCGAGGGCACCCAGGGATTGCTTGATCGACTTCACCTGAGGATCATCTTCGATTCTCGCCTCCGCCTGAGGACGCGGCTGAGCCGCATCGCCCACCTCTGTCAGGCTCCAGATCGTCCGCCAATCCCCCTCGGCCACCTGGACAACAAACCGCGAATCGACCCGGACACGCAAGCCGACCGGATCAATCTCCAATCGCGTCACGCGAAATCCGCGTCGCTTGAGAGTCTGTGCCTGACGAATAGCATTCGCCAGCCACCGCGACTGGTCGTGATATTTTTTCGGTGCCGAAAAATCGTTCCCGAGATCCTTCAACAGTGAGTTCCACTGCTGCTCAAGCAGTTGTGGGATCACCTGGACGAGATCCGCGGCTTCCCCCGCTTTCGTGCGAGTGATCACATCCCCTGTCCCCTGGAAGTTGAGTTCCTCAACCAGCCCATGTTCCAGGAGCGCACATCGTGCCGCCCATTCCGCATCACTTTGTACTCGCCCCGGCAATTGCTTGATGAACTCGTGTGCCGGCGCCTCGAAGGGAATTCCAAGGTCGGTCAACTCTTTCTGCAGCGACGCAACTTCACGAGTTTCGACGTGAGCGATCCGGGCGTTCCAGGCGTGAGTCGCAATCAGGCGACGATCCCCTTGAGCTCGCACCATTCTGGCAATTGATGCGGGGCGAATGTCATACCAGAGGAAATCAGGGTCTTCGTCCGGGGGATCCGCCAATAAGCGGTCCAGTCGCTCCAGTTCCTGCTTGAAGAAGAAACTCATTCCCGCCGGGACATCACCTGCATCTAAATGTTGTGTGATCCGGTCACGGGTTTGTATCCACGAGCGCTGGCGGGACTCCACATTCGTTTTGATGGCGGCAGCAGCGCCGTGCGGGTCGGCAGCCGACAGCCAGTCTCGCGAAACCACGAGTGTCAAATACGCCTTCGGGTCGCTGCTGGCAACGAGCCCGCGCAGCGTCCGCCCGGACTTCAGCACGATGACATCGACGACGGAATTGTGAGGACCACTCGACTTCGGGTCCGCGAGCACAAGCGATGGAACAAGGCCGATCGCCACAATGAACTTGCAACAGTTTTGACGACGTGCGACCGGGGACACAGCGGCACCTTCCGTCTCAAGTGGGTTCAACCGCGGTTGATAAACGCCACATAATAGAATATCAGCCCCGTCAAAGATGTCAGCAGCAAATCTACCGCGGACGTCCAACCCAGGATGGCATGCAGCCTGCTATGCTTCCCGGGGGCAGGGGGATGAGGAAATCTCAGCAGGGCGCAAATGATCGTCGTGGCCCACAGAAATGGGGTCGTCACGGCAAAAATCAGATGGATCCGCAGTGCCTGCCGAATCGTATCAGCCTGCTCGGCCGAAAGTGGGGGCCCCTTGCTAACGACCTTCTTCCAACCTCCCTGGACCCAGTGCAGGTCAAACTCGAAGGCAAACACGGCCACCAGAAGTGTGACTGCCAATGCCAGCTGAAGGTTCCGATGACGCTGAAAGCGTCGCTTCCACTTGACCGAATAGAGGCTGAATATCAGAACGGGAACCAGCAGGACCAGGGCAACGACGATCGCATCCAGCATGAAAGAGGCATGATTTCCCAGGAATCCATCTTTCATGGAAGAACGCCTTCCTCTTTTCAGAAGTGGTGCTGTACAAGCGATTCCGTGAGTTTCAGACCTCGTCAGGGAAAGGGAGTGATCCCAGTCAGATCACTCGATTTCCTCAGTCGACTGCTGACATCGATTCCTGAAGAATCTCGGCGATGTGCATGACGCGAAGGGGGGACTTCTGGCGCTGGATCAATCCCGACATGTGCATCAGACAAGACATGTCCCCGGCGGTCAGCACGTCGGCACCGGCCTGTTCGTGGTCGTGAATGCGGTCAAGCCCCATCATGCACGAGACCGCTTCCTCTGCCACAGCGAACGTCCCGCCGAATCCGCAACACTCGTCAGGGCGTTTCAAGCTGACAAGTTCAATTCCTTCGAGGTCCTTCAGCAGCTGCCCCGCCTTGTTGAAGCGAGGAACGATCATTTCGCTGGAAGAGCCCAGACGAAGTTCCCGCAATCCGTGACAACTATTGTGCAATCCCACTCGATGAGGGAACCGTCCCTTGATGGACTTCACCTTCAGGACATCCGTCAGGAATTCACACAACTCAAACGTTTTTGGCCGGACACGGGCATACCCCGGGTCGTCATGCAGCAACTCACCATAGTGCTGTCGGACCATCGCCGTGCAACTTCCCGAAGGACAGACCACGTATTCGTAATCTGAAAAGATCGAGACAAACTTCTGAGCCAGAGGCAGTGCGTCGTTCACGCATCCCGTATTGGCCATCGGTTGTCCGCAACACGTCTGGGCAGACGGAAAATCAACGTCACATCCGAACCGCTCTAGAACCTGGAGCGTTGCCATCGCAACCTTGGGGTAGAGCTGATCGACGTAGCAAGGAATGAACAGTGCGACTTGTGGCATGGGGTGCTTTGTAATACCGCGAACGTTCCGGGACAAAGAGCGTCCCGGAATTATAATGGCTAAGGCAGATGAGAGCGACTGACTCGGGCTCGGCGGCGTTACGACACGGCTCGAAGCACGCGGTCAACCCCCTGATCCTTCAGCAGGGTCGCCACTTGATTGCCTAATGCCTCCGCCTCAGCAAGTTCAGAAGTCGCCGATGCCATCCACCGCTGACTTCCATCAACCGGCAACACGACCGCCTCCAGCCGGATCGTCTGATCTGAGACCGTCGTATACGCCCCCAGCGGGGCATGACAACCGGCCCGCAGACTCGACATCAGGCTCCGTTCGGCCGTCACCGCCGCCATCGTGACCGGATCCGTGATTTGCTGCAGCAATTCCCGCAGCTCATGGTCGTTCGTCCGGCATTCAACTCCTACCGCCCCCTGACCCACAGCAGGGTACATGAACGGGGGAGCAATCTCGGAATGGATCCGTTCCGCCCAACCGAGTCGCGTCAATCCGGCTGAAGCGAGGATAATGGCGTCGTAGTCCCCGGCGTCCAGCTTCTTCAAACGCGTATCCACGTTCCCCCGAATCTCGAACAACTGCAGATCAGGACGCAGGTAGCGGAGCTGCGCTTTACGACGTGGGCTGCCGGTCCCCACTCTCGCATTCGGAGGAAGATCGTTCAGTGACAGTCTGGCAGTCTGATTTGATGGAAGAATCAGGGCATCATATGTGAGTCCACGAGTCGGAACGGCCGCCAGTGTGAGCTCAGGAGGCCCATCCGTGGGGAGATCCTTCAGGCTGTGGACGGCCATGTCCACCTGTTCTTTCAGAACAACCGTCTGAACTTCGCGCGTGAAGACGCCGAAGCTTCCCAGGACTTGCAGTGTCTCTTTCTGGTCCCGATCGCCGGCAGTGCTGACATGCACCAGTTCGACCTTGACCTGCGGTGCAACCTGCTGAATCAGTCCCGCGATGTAGTTTGATTGCCAGAGGGCCAGTTGACTGGCGCGCGTCGCAATTCGCAGTTGGGGGCGAGTAAAAGACAAGGCTCGGATTTTCAGTTAGCAGGAAGGGAAAAGAAATCGCTGCGATTCGTCATCGGTCACAGCTTAGTGGCGGGGCGACGAGTTGGCGACTGCAGGAAGACCGCCGGACCGCGACAGCCTCTCTTCATCAGGTGAGGCCAATGACAATAAGCTTCAACAGGAAATGTCAGACGCTGCTCATTGCCCGACAAGCCCGCAAGTTCCCGTCAAAAATTGTCTGAGGCAAGCATGAGGTTCTGTTCTTCCTCATCACTGTCCAGCGGTATCACGTCATTCAGTGGTATGACATCGTTAACGCGTTTTTTTCGAGGGGACACTTGCTTGTTGAGACTGGTTTCTTCGACCTCGAAAACTTCCTTGCCCTCAGCAAGGGCAATCGGGATATCAAGGCTCGGAGGCGCGGTCTGGTCACCCTGTCCTTGCTGCGGGATCGCTTCGCTGGAGGCTTCTTCGAATGTTTGTGATTCAGGCGTTCGTGGTGCCGGCGGTTTCGCTCGATTCACAATCGACTTGGCGTCGGCCTGCATCCGAAAATGAACGTCGCCGATCATCAGATCATCGCCGAACGAAAGGGTCGCTTCTTTCTTGATTCGGGTTCCATTCAGATAAACGCCGTTCGTGCTGCCAAGATCACGAACCACGTATTTCTTGTTGACCTGGGCCACGCAGCAGTGCTTACGAGAAATCTTGCGACTGAGAGTCAAAGAGACATCACAATCCGACTGTCGGCCTATCAGGACAATGGCCTTCTCCAGCGGAATCAGGCAATGGCCGGGATCGACGGGAACCAGGAAAGCTGGCATTTGTTACTCCGCACGCCCCTGAAATCATAAAACTGGCAGGTATCGCCTTCGCTCGAAGAATCGAACCTCGATCACCTATTCAAATATGCTCTTATTTAGGCACCACATAGCCATTTACAAGGCCGTGTATCGAACGGAACGGCCAATTTTCCAATAATAGGGATGTTCTTATCCGTTGAAAACCCGTTTTCCGATTTCTTCAGACGGAATTGTGGATCACCGCGGCTCAATCCATTTCACCTGCCGCATCGGGAAACGGCCAATGAACTCTACCACTCAAATCGTCACGCGGGTACTCCCTAACATCGACGGAATCTGCCGATTCCGCCCCTCCACAGGCCATCCAATAAGAAAAACGCTCAAATTCGGCAAAATCCGCGGCCAGATTCGGCATGGGGCTTTTCGGGGGGTGTTGCGTTCGCTGGCAATTCTGAAAACCGCACGAAGAAAGACAAGACTACTGCGTCTGCCGGAGCCCACAGTAGTCTGCCTGTCACGATTCTCATTATCAGGAAACTTGCGATCAGCGCTCACGTCATTCGAGCGGGGAATTCGCGGCTTCCTGAAAGTCCAATGGTCCAAAATTATAGATCTTGCCGAATCCCGCCACGAATCGAGCGGATTTCGCATCGATACGATAAAGCTCGAAATCTCCGAGCGAGAACGTCATCGCCGAATCAGGGAACCGCTGCAGATACAGGTCTGCCAGTCGATCGTACTCTTCGGAATCCCTCGGAACGATGACGGCCTTGCCCTGGATCGACACCCGAGCCAGTGCCTGCGGGTCTTTTGATCCATTGTCGGGCTCGGAGATCATCAGTCCCACCAGCGGATTTTCCAGAATATCCTGCGTGTGAAGTGCGAGACGACTGATGTGGATCACATAGGACGAAAAGTCGTCGCTCACCACAATCGGTACCATCGAGACTAACGGGGCCCCGTCCCGCAATGTTCCAATCGCAGCCACACGCTGCGATCGAATCAGTTGAGCAAATTCCATCTGAGGCGATGTGTCGGTCATCACTTGCAAGTCTTTGTCCTATGGCACAGCACGTTTGCCGCCAGTAGCACTCTGGCGGACTCAAACCACATTATACCATAGAACGCGACAACCGGAATTCAATCGCTCCCGGATCAGCCGGCTCACATGCGTCCCCCCAATTTGATCACAGACTGCCACGAACGACGGTGCCACTGAGCACGCATCTCACCGGGAGTCTGCACTTTACCCCAGCAGTTCATGCCGGACGCGTCCATTTCCGGCGATCGAATGAGGGCGATTCTGCTGATCGGGAATCGTCGTCGATTCATCGTAACCGAGCTGATGATAGATCGTGGCCTGCATATCCTTGGGCGAAATCGGCGTATCCACCACATCCCCGCCCACGGAATTTGTCTGGCCGACCACTTTCCCCCTGGCCATTCCTCCCCCCGCAAACACGGACGAGTAGGCTCGTGACCAATGATGACGAGCACCCCCTGCCGGAGCAGAATCAATTTGAGGAGTTCGACCATGCTCACTGGTACAGATCACCATGGTTTCATCCAGCAGTCCATGATCCTCCAGATCAGAAATCATGGCTGAGTACGCCTGATCGAAGACGGGCAGCAGGTAGTTCTTCAGCCGTGGGAAATGGTTCGAGTGCGTGTCCCAGACGGATGCCCCATGCGGTCCAAACGGATCCCAGAAGACCGAGACGAACCGGGCTCCCGCTTCTACCAGACGACGGGCCGCAAGACACGACTGGCCGAACAGGTTCATCCCATAGCGGGCTCGCAGGTTGGGCGACTCGTGCGCCACGTCGAGTGCATCACGAATTCGATTCGATCCAATCAGCGACATGGCCCGCTGCTGATGAGCGTCGTAATTCCCGATCGCGGCTGCCCGGTCAATCAGCGGACGAGACGCATCGAACTGCTGAAGCAGGTGGACGCGCGCGTCGAATCGGCGTGTCGAGAGTTCGCTCGGTAACTCGCAACCCTGCGACAATTGGAATCGGGCGTCGACTGAAATTCCCGCGTGCGGGTCGCGAACGTCTTCAACCTGCTCTGCAGCCAGCTTGGGCACAACCACAGTTCCTTCGCCCGTGAAATCGGACCAGAACGGGTCGTAGCGATCTCCCAGAAAGGAAGCATAGGGCCCCGCCTGCTGCGGGGAGCTCCCTTTTGAACAGAATCTCCAGGGAAGACCAATGTTCCGAGGCAGTGTCGAGGATTGCTCCCCAAACCGTCGACTGTCCAGATAGTCGATGACCGAACCCATGAACGGCCAGTGCTCCGGTGCACGCGGGGCCGTCTCCAGCGGAATGCTGTATGTCGGCATTCCCGTCATGACATAAGCACAGCAGTGGATCGGGTACTCGTGCGTCATCGATCGCACAACGGTCAGTCGATCCGCGATCTGCGCCGTTTGCGGTAAGCCTTCGCAGAACTGCAACCCCGGCACCGCCGTGTCGATCGCCTTCATCTCTCCCTGAATTTCAGCAGCGGCCAGCGGCTTGGGATCAAACGTTTCGTGCTGCGGCGGCGAACCGAACAGAAACACGAAGATACACGACTTGGCAGGATTCCTGGCGTCAGAAACTCCACCCGCAGAAGCCCTGAGCGGAAGTGGTGAATTCAGTCCGAGTCCAAGTGCTCCAATCCCCCCGATGTGCAGGAGATCGCGTCGAGTCATTCCATTGCAGAGTCGCTTTTCTGATCCAAGAAGATTCAACACGATAGGCGTCCTCAAACATGGCGGTCCTGTGGCACGTCGAATGTACTCTACACTTCTTTTTGTCGTACAACGAGTCTAGTCCGCAAGAGCCAACTTGCGGAGAGTTCTTCCCCTTCGGAAAGTTCGGCCGTTTGCTGACGGCTCATCGCGATCGCGAACGATTAATCAAGCCTGCGACTGCCGTGTTACTCGTCGCCAGAAGCCCAGGTCAGCAACGGTCCGGACTGGCCGCGTGAACGTGTCCGGTTCCATCCGCCTCAACGATTTCGCTACCCGCCAATTGAACAAACCCCTCCATCGCAGTAGAACAACTCACTTTGCTCCCCGCGAAATCGTTACAACCGGAAGAAGCTGGCCGTCGTGTGATCCCACAAGGTCAGGTGACGCTCATCTGCTTCAATGGCGTCGGGGAGCAGAATTGCTTCGAGCCTTACTCATTGTTTTTTGTCGACCATTCCAGGACAGAGTTTGACGACCCAGAGGAGTTTTGAATCGTGACGTATTTTCGTTTCGGCCTCGCCTGCCTTGTATCATTGAGTCTGACGCTGTCGGCTCTCGCCGCCGACAAACCTCATCCCGTCCGCATGGGCTGCGGACTGATGACGTTTGAAACCGTCCCCGGTTGGGGCCTCGGTCCGGATGGAAAGTCTGCCATCGGTCCGACACATGGTGGCGTCGTCGTCGACAAAGCTGGAAACATCTATACCAGCGCGGATATGGGTCTGTTCGTCTTCTCGCCCGAGGGGAAAGTCATTCGCCGGTTCATCGGCGATGAATACAGTCGCATGCACGATATCGAAATTCGTGACGAAGCCGATGGCGAGTACATCTACGCAGCTCGCAATGCCAACGCCGAAGGGATCAAGTTCAACGCCGAAACCGGCGCAATCGTGCTGAAGCTGCCGTTCCCTCAGGAGTCAGGCCTGAAGCTCGAAAAATTCAGCCCGACCGCGATCACCGTCGCTCCCAATGGTGATATTTTCCTGTCAGACGGCTACGCAAGTAATCACATTTTCAAGTTCGACAAAACGGGCAAGTACCTGAAGCACTTCGGTGTGAAAGGAAACGAACTCAAGGAGTTCAACACGGCCCACGGAATGACACTCGATACCCGCTATTCACCACCCCGCCTGCTGATCTGCGATCGAAATCACCAGCCCAAAGGCCGCCTCGTCCACTACGACCTCGAAGGAGAATTCCTCGGCGAAGTCGTGACCGGGCTGGGGATGCCCACGTCAGCCGCCGTGCAGGGTGATTACGTCTCCGTTCCTGATCTGCACGGACGAGTCGTGATCCTCGACAAAAACAACACCATCATGGCGGTGCTGGGTCATAATCCTGATCCCACCAAAGGGGGCAACTACAACATCCCGCAATCGGAATGGATCGAAGGGATCTTCAGCGGTACTCACGGATCCTACTGGGACAAAGACGGCAACCTCTATGTCCAGGATTGGAACGTCTCGGGACGAATCATGAAGCTGGTCCGGGTCAAGCCATAGTGATTGACACTCGCGACGAGTGAATCATCACAATCGAAGGCCCGTCATCAGGACGCAAAAAGGGGAGACACCAACCAAGTCTCCCCTTTTTTTGCATTCAGAACTGATTCAGTTCCGCCTCCATCCAAGAGACCCGGTCGGTCGATCGAGCATCGCCCTCTTCAACTCCGACAGGATCACCAGCAAACGCGGTAGAACCTCCGGCCAGCACCATTCAAAGTCGTTTCGACAGCGCAGTCGTCACACACACGAATGCAACAGCCAGATCCCAC
This sequence comes from Schlesneria sp. DSM 10557, assembly GCF_041860085.1. Lineage (NCBI taxonomy): Bacteria > Pseudomonadati > Planctomycetota > Planctomycetia > Planctomycetales > Planctomycetaceae > Schlesneria > Schlesneria sp. DSM 10557. The sequence goes on along the minus strand of NZ_CP124747.1, from coordinate 6,648,633 downwards.
TCAACCAGATCCCACGGTCGACGTTGACCGCTCCGTTACCACACGGGCCAGGTGACTCGCCAACAAAAATTCCCTGCACGGAGCGAGCAGCAGAGCGTGCCTCCTCGCCGCACGAACAGTCGCACTTTGCCGCAACGGCAAAACGATCAGTGCCCCATCGCTGAACTGCGTCGATTTGCCAGAGCAGCAGGATCGGCCACACGGTGCTTGATCCAATTCGGCATGGAGGATCCGATCCACATCCCCAGGAACGACGCCATCAGACCGTAAAGGTGCGACGGAACGTTGCGCCAGATCTGCTCGCTCTCTTCGGAGTAGATGTATTCCGTCCCCAGCCAGACCGGAACGCCCAGCAGAATTGAGAAAATCGCCCCCTGTGTCGTGGCCCGTTTCCAGTAGATGCCACAGACCAGCGGCACAAAGGCGACCACCAGCGTCACCTGATAGCCCCCTTCGACCATGTCATACATCGTCTTGTTGGAATTGACGGCAATCAAGGTCGAAACAACCGAAACGATGATCAGAATGACGCGCAGCAGCCACAACAGCGACTTATCACTGAAATCCTTGGTGATCGGGTTCAGCACGTTTTCCGTCAGCAAACTCGCAGGCGCGAGCAATGTTCCGCTGGCGGTCGACAAAATGGCCGAGAGGACCGCGCCAAAGAACAACACCTGACACCAGATCGGCATCTCTTTCAAGATCAGAGTCGGCAGCAGTTTCTGGACCTCGCGTTCGCCCGCCGCCTCGAACTGAGTGAGAAAACTGGCATCGACCATGGTCGCGGCGAATGCGATGAACATCGGTACGAATGCAAACAGGAAGTAGAAAACACCTCCCATCATCGTTCCAATCATGGCCGTCCGTTCATTCCTGGCACTCGTCACACGCTGAAACACGTCCTGTTGAGGAATCGATCCAAGCGACATCGTGATGAACTCACCCAGGAAAACCATCCACGCAGCAGTTTTGGCTTGCGGGAAAAGGTTCAGTTTCCCCTGACTTGAAGCCTCTGCGAAGACGTGGTCAATCCCCCCCGCCTTGTGGCCAAGAATATACGCCACAACCAGAAGCCCAATCGCAATCGCTGCCGTCTGGACCACGTCTGTCAGGGCAACTGACCACATTCCACCAAACATCGTGTACACGGTCACAATGACCGCACCAATCAGAATCGCCTGGTTCAAAGTGATCGCCGGGAAAAGAACGTTGATGACCAGTCCCAATGCGGAAAGTTGAGCGGTCGTCCAGCCGAGGTAGGAACTGGCAATCCCCAGCGACGTGACAATCTCAACAAATTTTCCATATCGCAGGTGGTAGTAGTCGCCAATCGTCATCAATTCCATGCGGTAGAACGTGCGGGCAAAGAAGAACGCGACCAGAATCAGACAGAGTGAGGCTCCGAAGGGGTCGCCCGAGACCGTGGTCAACCCACCGTGAGCAAACTTGGATGAGACGGAAAGAACAGTCTCGGCCCCAAACCAGGTCGCGAAAACGCAGGCAAAGTTCATGTACAGCGGCAACGATCGTCCTGCCACCATGAAGTCTTTGGAACTCTGCACACGAGTCGATGCGTAAATGCCAATCGCAACCGTGATCATCATGTACACAACTACGCAACCAATCAGCATCGTCGTCTCCGCTCGCTTTCCAGGTGCTCCACCCTCAATTTTCGTCGGGTATGCTATCAATCTTGTGAGAAAAGCGACATTTCCAGCCCTGTCAAAGTCAGCGATTCAGGCTCCCCTTCCAACGTGACTTGGACTGACAGGACCTGGACGTCAGTAAGTCAGGAAATCCCCCTGCTTTACTTCAGTTGACGCGACGGTTATCACCTAGCCGTCGGGAAGCCGCTGTCGGTCCCAGAAGCCACCCTCTGCGACACATTTGCTCCCTCTTCGCATCCTGCAATTTTTCATCGACGACGAATTCAAAGGAGGCCTCAGGGTCTATGAAATATCGACGATTCGGACGAACCGACTGGCAAGTCAGCGAAATCGGATACGGAATGTGGGGCATGGCCGGCTGGACCGGTTCCGACCTGAACGAAGTGAACCGCGCCCTGCACCGCTCAGTGGAACTGGGCTGTAATTTTTTCGACACCGCCTGGGGCTATGGCGCCGGGAAAAGCGAAGCCATCCTGGGTGATCTGGTCCGTGCTTTTCCTGACAGGAAGCTCTACACAGCCACAAAAATCCCTCCGAAAAACTTTCAGTGGCCCAGCCGCCGCGAATATTCACTCGACGACTGCTTTCCCCCTGAGCACATCGAAGAGTACGTCACCTCCAGTCTGAAGAATTCCGGACTCGCTTCGTTTGATCTCATGCAGTTTCATACGTGGGAGGATCGCTGGCTGCGCGATGATCGCTGGTATCACAAGATGACCGATCTCAAGGCACAGGGGCTTTTCCAGGCCATCGGCATCAGCCTCAATCGCTGGGAACCCTGGAACGGGATCGAGGCGGTGAAGAGTGGACTGATCGACGCCGTCCAGGTCATCTACAACATCTTCGATCAGAACCCGGAAGACGAATTGTTCCCGGCCTGCCAGAAACATGACGTGGCAGTCATCGCCCGTGTCCCGTTCGACGAAGGAACGCTCACCGGAACCTTGACCAAGTCTTCCACCTGGCCCAAGGAAGACTGGCGCAGTACCTACTTCGTCCCCGAAAATCTGAATGCCAGTGTGGATCGAGCAGACGCCCTTCGCTCCCTCATCCCCGCCGGAATGACGATGGCACAAATGGCACTTCGATTCTCGTTCTCACATCCGGCCGTCTCGACCGTGATCCCAGGAATGAGATCCGTGCGAAATGTCGAAGCGAATCTTGCGACCAGTGACGCCGGAACCTTGCCCAGTTCACTTCGTGAGCAATTGAAAGAGCACCGCTGGGTGCGCCAGCCCACCAGTTGGTCGCAATAATTGGTCGCGATCAGACGAGCCGTCACAAGCGGTAAGTCGAGTACCATTTCAACCAATCTCAGCGAAGCCCTCTGCATCCGCGCAGGGAACTTGCCCGTATCGAACCCAGCCATCTGGTCGGATTGTGCACAAGAAATCCGACCAGATGGCGCGAACCTCGCCAATCGCCGGGGCCTCTTCCTTGCCGACACCCGCGTCAACGGATACAAATTGACCGCATCCCGCTGGATGAAATTCAAAAATCCAGCCGGCCAAAACTCAAAGGGCGATTAACTCAGCGGCTAGAGTGCCATCTTCACACGGTGGAAGTCACTGGTTCGAATCCAGTATCGCCCATTCTCTTTTCATTCTTCGTTATCGCACGTGCAGCGTGAATCGCTGCTTTCGCGATGTCCGGAAATCATTGTTTCCGGCTCTCTCAATGGCACCCGGTTGAACTGCGATGATCGACGTGCGTCCCGGTCGTGACGATCTTGCGGATTCGTACCGCAGTCGGAATCTGAGTCCTGCGAATTGCGCCTATTGCCACTGTTTTCAAGGCGTCGACACTGGTAGTTTGGGAGAAATAAGACACATAGCACAACCGTTCTGTGGAAGTTCCGGGTTCGATTCGCCTTGCTGAAACGAGAAGGATACGGTCGAGATGAAGCATCTGATTTGCGTGCTGGGGTTTGCGGTCGCACTCTTCAGTGGCCCCCTGCAGGCCGGATTTCTGCAACTCAAGTACGAAGGTGTGCTGGCGGAAGGAAGCGTCGACCCGTTCAACAACGATCTGGCGGGATCCGCATTTGAAGTTACCGCCGTCTTCGATGACTGGGCTTATGCCTGGAACGTCGGCGGCGGGGTCTATCTGCCTTACCGCATTACTGCCACGATCAATGGAGTCACTTACACAGAGCTGGATCCATTCTACTTCGACGTCGTCTTCACCGATCCGACAGCCGAGGTAACAGAAGAACCCGTCTACATTGCCATGCTCTATGGTGATTATGCCTTCGCGCCGATGTACACCACGGCGACTCCTGACATTTTTGGGGATGCTGTCACTCCCACCCAATTTTCGGGCTACGTGGGCAGTATCGAAACTACCCTGGAACTGCTCACGATCGACGGCTTCATGACTCTGATCTACGACGATCTGGTCGGAGTCACCACGACGGTCACCCCCGTTCCTGAACCGTCAACAGCAGCCCTCGTGGGACTGGGCGGACTCGGGTGTTACCTCGCAGCACGACGACGGCGCGCTTCCAACGCTGCTTGAAAAACCAGAGCGCCCTCGACTGATTCGTCAGGAAAACCGCCTAACCTTGCCTTGGGGTTTCGCTCTCATTCGCGCGGGCCAACGCCGACCCCTTCGGCAACGGACCGAGAAATCATTCCGCACAGAACTCACGGGGCTCCGCGCGCTGTTAGCTATCGCAATAACGCGCACCACTTTACACGTCGCCCGGGTCTTCCAGAGCTCTGACTCTGGTAGCATGCGAGTGCAACTTGTGGGGAATCACAGGGAAAACCCGCCGCAATCCGGCGGGTCCCCCTGCTGCGGCGAAACCCAAGCAACTCACCCGAACAGCTTGGAAACGGGTTTTCCTCCATCGACGATCTTCAGCGGTCGCCCGATCGGACTCATGTTCTCTTTTGCCGGGTTCACTTCCAGTGCCGTACAGATTGTCTGGAAGAGATCAGGAACGGTGACTGGATCGCTGGCGACTCCGATTCCGTTTGCGGCGGACTCCCCGATGACCTGCCCCCCCTTGATTCCGCCCCCGGCCAGCAGAGCGTTGAAGTTGCGTGGCCAGTGATCCCGTCCTGTTCGCGGATTAATTTTCGGTGTACGCCCAAACTCACCCGTCCACATCACGAGCGTCGAATCCAGCAGGCCACGCTCTTTGAGATCCGAAATCAACGCGGCCAAGGCAGGATCGCATTTACCTGCCAGACTCTTCACTCCGGAAAAGACTTCCTGGTGCGTATCCCAGCCCCCCAGGCGCACTTCGACAAACGTGACTCCCGCTTCAATCAGACGACGAGCCAGTAAGCAGCCTTTGCCAAATTCAGAATCCCCATAGCGTTCTTTTGTTTCCGCCGATTCCTGGCTGAGATCGAACGTGGTGGTGAGAGGTGACAGGACCAACTTGGCGGATTTGTCGTACACACGCCGGTGATTGCTGACAACCGTTTCTCCCCCCCGTGCCGCAAACTCCCCTTCCAGTCGATCGAGCAGACCTTGCCGCCGAGTGAACCGCTTCTCACCGATGATCGGGGAAATATTGTCCGGCACGACACCGATGCTGCGACCGACCACCTGGAAGGGTTCATAGTCCACGCCGAGAAATCCGGCTCCTGTACCATAAGTTCCCCGGTCTCCGATCGTCACGACGGCAGGGAGTTCGCGGTCCTTCGGCGCCAGTTCCTGAGCAATGCAGGCCCCCAGCGAAGGGTGCTTCACCGAACCGGACGGGATGTACCCGGTGTGCATCTGGTACGAGGCTCGTTGATGTTCTCCCTCTTTGTTCGTCATCGAACGGATGATGGCGATGTCCTGCATCTGTTGTGCAGTCCGTTCCCACCCTTCTGCGATTTGAATTCCCGAGACAGTCGTACTGATCGCGGTGGTCGGCCCTCCATTCTCGGTTCCGGGTTTGGGATCAAACGTCTCCAACTGGGACGGCCCACCCTGCATGAACAGCAGGATCATCGCTTTTCCCTGCTTACGCAGTTCGTCCGCGCGCAGCGACATGACGTCGCGAAAATTGATCCCCGTCGCAGCCGCAACCGCTGAGGCACCGTAAAGAAAACTTCTGCGAGAAACCGTCTGGCGGTCGAGTGATACACGTTCATGCCAGGTCAACTGATCCATCATCATTCTCCGAACGAATGCAAATTTCGTGATACTCTATGAGGCTCGATCTCACGTGAATTTCTGCTCTGTCAGTCATGGCACCGGCCGTGACTGCTGCTTCAGCGGGCCGTGACAGAGAGGAAGTGGCATCTGCCGATCCGCCACTTCCTGAGGGTTACCGCCGCGAAATGAATTCGCTTGAGTTCAGCAGACTCCACATCAGGTCTTCGAACGCTTCGGGACGCGCCTTCACGTCTGCGATGTACTGCGTGCAGATGCGAAGTTCTTCCTCTGACGGTTCCCGCGACAGCGTCACCAGGTAAAGTTCTTTCAGTGCGGCCGTGTTATCCCGATGTTCTTTGAGGATCTTCGCTAACCGGGTTCCCCCCTTGGCCGACATTCCCGCGCGGAACACACGTGAGTTCATCATCATCAGAGACTGAGGAATCGTCCCGGTCACATCCTCTTTCGGTACTGACGGGTCAGAACCAAACAGAGCATCGAACTGAAAACGGGGAGACTGTGCATAGCTGCGAGGTTTGTCTTTCGCGGCTTTGGCGTTTCGTCCCCCCATCTCGTCGTCGGTCAGACTGAATACCTGTGCCAGCGAATTAAAGATGATGTCAGAACGGAGCGGAACCGGAGTTGCGGAGGCAAACGGAAGCTCAGTCTCGGAGACCGATTTGGACCTGATCTTCCGCTGGTAAGTTGCCGTGTTCGCGATGGTCCGGACCAGCCACTTGGGATCGTAGTCATTCTTCACGAAGTTGACGCACAGCAGATCCAACACCTCCGGGTAACGGGGCGTTCGAGCCGGCCCCAGGTCGTCGATCGGCATGTAGAAGCCCTCGCCCAGCATCTCTGCCCAGACGCGGTTGACAATCGCTCTCGCAAACCAGGGATTGTTGGGTGAAACAAACGCTTCCGCGACCGCCTTGCGTCGCTCTTCGTCAGTCTGGCCGTGCGGTAAACTCGAACCATCAATGAAGAATTTGGGATCGATCAGTTCCCCTTCGGATTCGGGATTCAGCAGGTTCGACATATGGTGTTCGGTCGCCCCACGCCGCTTGTTCTGCGGCGGTTGAGAAGCCTTGATCTCGTCGATCGTCAGGTCTCCGTCCTTGTTCGTATCTCCCACCTCGAAGAGGCGGTCAATCTGCTTGGCATTGAGCTTCGGAGCCGCCAGCCCCGCCTTCTTCATCGCCCCCGCGTCCACTTTGTCCTGGGCCATCTGGTCCCGGGCCATTGCAGCGTTCGCCATCTGGGCGGCTTTTTTCTTCGCTCCCTTGCGCTTCTCTTTTGGAGCAGCTTCCATCGACTCACTCTGCATTGATTCCGCATCCATCTCCACGCCCGAATCGGCTTTCAGTTCGGCCGCGCGAGCCTGCAAAGCGGCAGCCAGCTTCTTGCTGACACGTTTAGGACCTTTCTCAAGCTCTTCTCGCGAAAGCTTGTCATCGTTGTTGCGGTCGAACTGACGCACGAACAGATCCGGGTAATCGCGTATCAGTTCCGCTCGACGGTTCTCTGTATTGACCGAAGCAATCTCAAACTCGGGCTTCCCTTTCGTCACGCGTCGCTCGGCAATTCGAGGAAAGTAGGCGGCAAGCTGATGAAACTGCTCGCGCTTCCAGATGTCCGTCGGATGGTCGTGACAATTGGCACACTGGAGCTGGATTCCCAGAAAGACGCGACAGGCTTCCGCCGCGACGTCTTCCGTGTGTGCTCCCTGCGCGAAGATTAATGCCGTTTCCGGATGCTCCAGCACATTCCCCGTCGCGGTCAGCATCGAGGTGACGGTGGCATTCCACCCGACGCTATTGTTCCACTGTGCGGCCATCCAGGTCGTGAATTCTTCCTGATTCAGTCGAGACCGCTGTTCGGTGGCACGAAAATAGATCACGTCCCGCCAGTACCTTCCCCAGTTCAGCCCGAACTCAGGCGAAGCCAGCAATCGCTCAATCAGTGCAGCCCGTTTTGCGGGATCGGATTCGCTCCGAAAGGCGTGAACGTCCGCCGGACTGGGCAACTGCCCCGCAATGTCGAGCGAGGCCCGGCGCAGGAAATCTTCGTCGTTGCACAGCTCGGCCGCCTGTATTCCGGCACGCTCCAGTTCCGCCAGGATTTGACGGTCCACTTCCGCAGCAACTTCCTGCGCCGAAATGGACCGGGGATCTGTCAGAGGTAACGGCGTGATCACAGGAATTGCGGGAGAAGTTGACGCCTCCCCCGTAGCAGCACCTTCTGTCGTGCCGACGGGTGTCCCCCCGTCCGACGTCGCTGCGCTGAGCTCCTTCAATTGATTCGCAGGAGCGACCGCACTTGCGGTTTCTGCCGGAACGGCCTCTGCAGCAGAGACCGTCGTCGCACGCAGCAGCGACGGCATGGCAGGAGCGACGCCTGCAGCTCCCCCAGCCAGAACGGCTGGAACAGAGAGAAAAGTGAAATGCCGGAACTGTTTAAGCATTTTCATGTTGCTCCAGTCTCAATGATCGCCCCCGGATTCCTTCCGGGTGCCGAGTTCTTACGCAAATCATTCTTGAGTTAGCACTTACAACGAATCGCGAACGCCGCTTAGGCAGACGGTTCACGACCCCTGGAAGGTTAAACACCCCAGACCGGAAAAAGTTTCGGTGCAAATCGTAGAAAATGGGAACGGTAGCCACCCTTGACGTTGTCGGGCGTATCCGTGAATTTCCCCCATACCGCTTCGTCACCGTCCGACCGACTGCTTCTGAAGGAATTCCGTGTCTGCAACCACCTCCGTTCGTCTTCGGCAAGTCCGTGGTGTCCTGTTCGACATGGATGGCGTCATCTACGTCGGTACGCGACTCCTGCCGGGCGTCCAGGAAATGTTCGACTATCTGGAACGAACCGGTCGGAAGTGGTTATGCGTCACCAACAACGCCAGCCGAACCCCCGCCCAGTTTGTGGAAAAACTGACGGAAATGGGGGTGAAAGCCCGGCCCGAACAGATCCTGGGCAGCGCGGAAGCAACCGCAGGCTGGCTCGCCGAACAGATTGAGCATCAGGGCTGGCCCAAGGGCAAGATCATCATCGTCGGGCAGGATGGACTCCGTTCCGCCCTGCAGCAGTACGGGTTTGAACTGACCCTGGAACCGACCGAAGCGACGTATGCCATCGCGGGAATCAACTTCGAAGTCACCTATGAGGAACTCGCTCGCGTCTCGCTGGCGATTCGCAATGGAGCTCGATTTCTCGGAACCAATTCCGATCCCAGTTATCCCAGCGAACGAGGACTGCTCCCCGGAGCAGGCAGCATCCTTGCCTTGCTTCAGGCCGCCACCGAAGTCGCACCGACGGTGATCGGAAAGCCCAACCGCGGGATGTACGACCAGGCACTCCACCGTATTGGTCTGCAGCCGTCGGAAGTCATGATGGTCGGCGATCGATACGACACCGACATCGCCGGCGCGCTCGCAATCGGCCTGACAACCACTGGCGTGCTGACTGGTATCAGCAAACGCCAGGAGTTTGAATCGGCCGCCGTACCGCCTCACTTTATTGCAGACAATCTGGTCCATCTGCGGCAACTGTTTGAACAGCAGGATGCGGTATAGGGAACAAGGGCCACAAACTAGTCCTTCCTTGATTGTCCTCTTCGCACGGAAATACATCCGCGACAAGTCGGCGATCGCGCATCTCATGCGTCGGAGACGTGCATTCGGGATTATTCACTGAACGGCATTAAACCTGTTCGACCAAACCCGCCTCCTTCGCCTTGCTCGCCACGGCGCTTTGCTTCAGGCTCAGTCGCTCGACGCCGTCCCCCACGGCAAAGCTTTGCCGAATCGACTCCAGGTTCGCCGTGAACTGCTCCAGCCGATCACGGTGGCGAGAGAACTCCGCGCACCGCTGCTCCAGTTCGGGAAACAAACCGGCTCCCGCCTGGACACGAGCCAGTTCGCGGGCCAGAACTTCAATCCGGGAGGTCAGACCTCGTCGCAAACGTGCCGTATAGCTCATCACGAACACCGCAACCCAGATCACAAAAAACAGCAGCGCCGGGATATAGAAGTTCGTGTCCAGCAGAGGCTTCTCAAGCCAGAACGAGTCATAAAAGAAGTTGCGGCCCACGCGATACAGCAGGAAGGCGGGCAACAGTATGAACAACGCCTCGTACACCAGCCGGGTCGTCCAGTGCGAGTGCCGTTTGGCCGCTTCCAGAATGAGCACGTCAATCCGCCGAGCGGCGTCGGTCAGGAATTCAAGCTGAATCCCTGCCGCCGAATGGCGCAAATGTTCCAGGGCATTGGTTTCCTGCAGGGGCCGATCGAGCTTGGCTGCGTGAACATGTCCCGAGATCACCATCTGGGCTTCCCGCAGTTCCGAATCGGTCAGCCCCAGCGATGATAAAGACTCCAGCCGGCGCTCTGCCTCGTGTTCCTGCTGCTGCGACGTCAGCCAGCGAGTTCCGTGCACCAGCCCGACCAGTGCCATCTGGGCCGTCGTATGCGATCGCATCAGCGAAAACGAAGCCAGCAGGCTGGCCTGACTATGCCACAGCTTCAGCATCGACGCGAACGGGCTGTAGCCCCACATTTCGGTCACTTGTCCGAGCAACCGCCGCTCCCACAACCCTCGACTGACCAGCAGTTCTTCTTCCAGCCGTTCGGCCATCCGCTCGGTCGTCCGATGACGCTGTTCTGCCAGAGCTTTCTCGAGCCTTGCCACGAGAGGAGCGTGATTGGCCAGGACTTCGCGAGCGTGTGTCAGGACTTCCTGCACCAGCCCCATCAGGTTACTGCGGCGAATCCGAACACGCTGGGTCGCCGAAAGCTCCTGCATCAACAGGTCCAGCAACCGCCCGAACTCTCCCGTCGGCCGAATCCCATTCTTCTGTTCCTGCAGTGCCTGCTTGGAATTGACGAAGAACATCTCCGCAACCTGAAACTGCGGACTGAGCTGCTTTCTCCAGTCGTCGCGAATATCCGAATCGAGATCCGCATGCGACTGAATAAACACCACCCGGCATCCGTTGGCTGCCTGCATCAGTTCTTCGCTGACGCGTGCGGAACGGTACTTCTGTTGTGTCCCCACATACAGCAGTACGTCGCAATAAGGAAGCAGCCGATGCAGGCGAGCGAGGTTACTGGTCGCCGTCTCGGATTCCGTGGTGTCGGGGTCCGGACAATCAATGATGACGATGTCGCGCAGCAACGGAGACTCGACGCGCACGATCTGCAACTCGTCGTCTCCGGAGTCCAGTGGCAGGTGGTACGTCGAGAGATCCGTCTGCGGATGAGCCAGCACGATGGGCAACGTCGTGGTCGGCCGTTCCCGTCCCGCCGTCGTCACTTCATGACCGACCAGTCCATTGACTAAGGAACTCTTTCCAACCCCCGTCCCCCCGAATGTTGCCACGACCAGCGGGGCCTCAACACGAGCACGCAATGGCTCCAGACGCAGCAGCAAACGTTTTACCAGTGACTGACTCTGCTGGACCGGCTCCCACGGCGTCGGTTCAGCCACCCACCCCCTCAGTCGCGCGATCAGATCGTCGACTTGAGCGAGTAACTCCATTTGCGCCAGTTCCGCGGTCATTCACGTATCCAGTGTTTGCGTTGAGATCCCCACCCTCACCAACCCGGCACTGCATCATAAGCCGCAAGCCGCTGCGACTGTAGTCATGCAGCATACGACCACCGAACACGACAACGGCGATGTTCAAAGCCTCGACCGTGCCCCAGCAACGTCGGTAAGAAGATTATTCGAGGCAATATTCCAACAGGAGATGTCGCTCACCTGCGAACAAATTCCCGCTACCAATCCAGCCACTCTCCGACGATCTCCTCGACCTCTTCGGCTTCAAGAGTTTCATGAGCCAGCAGGCTATCAGCCAAGGAAGCGACGGCGGACCAGTTGGGTTCGGAATCCAGCATTCGGTACAGCACACCCGTCACTGACTCCAGGTATTCCAGTCGTTTCCGCTGATCGGAAAACAGCGTCGCAGCGGCTTCCCAGGCAGCCTGCCAGTCACTGGCCCATTCCGCGACCAGTCCCGGATGGTAGGGGTCGCCCGAATAGAGCATTTCTGCCACCGGCCCGGCCAGCGACACCTGAATACAGTTCTCGCACAACTTCCGCTCGGACATGCGAGACGTCCGCCAGACCACCTGAGTATCCCCAAATCGCTGCGGACCGTCATCGTCATCCGGTTCAATCGTCACCGACCGAACCTTCCCCCCCAGAAAAGCCGCCATGAACGCATGTCCGGCTTCGTGATACGCAGTCAATTCCACCAACAGCACCTGCAAAAGTTTAAGTCAAATGTTTCCCGGGCCTTTCAGCGTCCCACTCGGTGCAGGAAGCGGCACCAACACTCGGTCATCCTGCTTCGAGTCGAATAACGTAGTGCAGGATCCAAGATCCCGCGAGACAGAACCGCCTGATTGCGGTCGATTCCGCATTCTGTAATCACGGATTCCTTCCCACCCCAGTACGGCGACGCAATCGGAATTTGTGGTGGTATCGTCGATGATCAAAGAATTTCTGCGATTCGAATCCGATGCGTTTTCATGAGAGCCTCCTCTACGAAACGGCAAGGAAATTATCGACATGCCGCTCGGCGAGGATCTCTGTCACCACCTGAAAGCAGGCCTCGAGAGCCGAACGACCGCGTGGAATATCATCGGTGCGGTCGAAGAAGACTCCGGTGCCGTGTTAAAGCTTTGTCGAGGAAACGACGTTTTCACCGTGACCACAAGCTGGCAGGGCGAGAACGAGTGGGCATTGGTTCTTGCACAACCACTCGGGTGCATCGGATGGCTTCTGGACCGACTCCCTGACACACAGGCCCAAAAAGCGATCCGAGAAATCAAGATTCTGATCAACAAAATCGTCCTGGCAGACCCTGAGCGGTTCACGAACGTAACGTGGATTTCCAACGATGATTCGTAACGTCTAACTCACACCGGGATCATAATTCTCATACCTGTCGGACGCATCGAACCGCGTTCAAAAAGCAGCGACAAGTCACATTCTGGGTAATGGATTTGCTTTACGACTACTTTCGCAAACGCCAAGCTGCCTGAAGTAATGACAGTCCAACTTCATCACCGTTTAAGGTGTTTCACATTAGTCTGGTGGGGTTATCGCACCCCAGTGTCCGCGGAAATCCGCAATCTTGTTACGTTCTGATTGATTTTGATGTATCAGCGACGTATTGTTCGGCACACGTTTCCAAATTACAGTCAAAATCTATGTTCGGATACAGCTACTCAAGAAAGCACCTCATTCAAGAATGACAATCAATTCACGCTGAAGCCAACTCGGCAGAGACCTCCACTTCGCACGGGTTCGCTGTTGGGATTTAGCTGAAATTGATTGAGAGTTGGGCATTTGCTGTTTCCAGGCCGATTGCTTGGATGCAGTAACAGGTTTCACGTTTTGATTGCCTCTTCAGGACCAAAGATGAACCGTCTGTCGCGCCATGCATTCGTAGGTTTGATTCTGTCTTCCGTGATTTTCGAATTTGGGTGCGGAGCATCCGCTAAAAAACCCGTCGAACAACTCGCTCCAGTCACTGGCCGTGTCACAATTCAGGGAACTCCACACGAGGGGATCCAAGTGATCTTCACCCCTCAGCGAGACACCAAGAACAGTCGCGGCGGTACCGCTGTTACGGACAAGGACGGCAAGTTCGAGGCGAGAAACTACCAGAATTTAGTCGGCCTCCCACCAGGAGACTACGCGGTCACATTCTCCTGGATGCAGACACAAGATGGATTACCCGTCGACTCCAGCCGACCACCGATTCCTGGTGTCACTGCGGTAGAAAAGATCGCCCCTCTTTGGAATGACCCCAAAAAGGTATCGAAGCACAACTTTCTGCAAGTTTCCGACGGCGGAAAGTTTGACCTCGAGTACAAGATTACGACTCAAAAATAAGCCGCACTCAGGTCTCCGCTGCCGTGCTTCAGCGGTGATGGGACACCACTGAGCGTTGTCGTCAGTTTTGGCGCAATCGCAGCGAGATGACCGCGATCTTCAATCTGCGGATCTCGTGTCTAGATTCATGGCCTGCTTGATGTCCTATGAATTCCGTTCAGACGTGATAGCACGACGTTCGTGGATTCTTCGGATGCTGAGCAGCAAAAAGTCTGAAGTCGATTCTGTTTTATTTCTACTTTTTGGAGTTCAGTTGATGAGTTTGCGACGAAGAAAAGCGTTTACGCTGATTGAGCTGTTGGTTGTGATTGCGATCATCGCTGTTTTGATCGCTTTATTGCTGCCCGCGGTCCAACAGGCTCGCGAGGCAGCACGCAGGACACAGTGCAAAAACAATCTGAAACAGATTGGTCTCGCGCTGCATAACTACCACGACACCTTTAATGTTTTCCCGTTTGCGATGTCGTTTCCCGGGACAAAGAACGTCACTGGCATGGTGATGTTACTTCCTTACTTTGATCAGGCTCCGCTTTACAATTCACTGAATTTCAACTTGCCCATGGGAAAGTGGAATTTCAATGGGGGCGCTCTGACGACCATGCCCCCGCAGAACATCGCAGCCTCCACGGCAAAAATGGCTGCCCTTTTGTGTCCGTCTGACAATGGAAACCCATTTCAGCCAGACGATCCAACTTACTATGGCGCTCAGGTCGGCGGACAGACCTCCAAAACGAGCTACGGCTTCAGCGTCGCTCAAGGCGATCCCAACGGATGGGGTTCCGCAGGTGCACCAAATGTCGGAGCATTGTGGACATCGGAAGGGATGTACACAAAGTGTATGTTCGGTTTTGAATCCAACACGAATCTGCGTGATCTCAGCGACGGTAGCACCAATACGGTTGCAATCGCAGAAACGACGTTGAACTGTTACAACGGCCCCGGTCAACCATGGGCGATCCTACAGCACGTCGGTGGGGCATCCGTCATGTTTGCCGCCGGTGGCACCTCGGGTAATGCCAAAATCAACGATTGGTTTGCCCCCGCAAGTTGGGCTTCCTGGACGGCTGAGAAAGGAATTCCCGGAAGACTGATTAGCTGGGGAAGTCCCGGAAGTATCCACACGGGTGGGATGCAGGTGACGCTGGGGGATGGATCCGTTCGGTTCCTGAGCGAAAACCTGGACTCGATTACCCGGATGCGACTTGGATACATTGCTGACGGAAACCCGATCGGTGAATTCTAAGACCATCGCGAACAACAAATGTGAATAACCCAGAGATCGCCGTGAGCCTGCTCACGGCGATCTCTGCATTTGACCAGGACTGCTGTCAATGGTTCCGCTCAACGATCAGACAGTACCGACCGACGCAAAGAGAGCAAAGGTTCGCGGCGGGTCACTGGTAATTGGGACCGTAACCGCAGTTGTGATCGGCGCGGTCGGACTTGCCTTCATGCTGTCGGGCGACGAATCCGAGGATCAGATCATTGAACAAGGCCGAGCCCATCTCTCTGAGCGTCAGTTCGATCTTGCCATCCAGCAAGCTAGACGTGCGATTGAGAGATCACCAGAACTCGCATCGGCCTGGTATCTCCTGGCTGAAGCAACCGACCAGAAGGGTCAGTATGACGAGTCCCTGGCTGCTTTGACCCAGTACTCTCGCCTACGCCCTGCCGAAGGAGGTCGGCTGGCGATGCGGCTGGGTAATCGCTGGATGCAGAAGAACTATGTCTGCCCGGCCGCCGCTGCATTTCGACTCTCCGAAAGCCTGCAAGTCGAACAGCCGCAGGCGCTGCTGTATCAAGAGCAGATCGCGGCAGTGACGGGCTACCCGCGTGAGACCGCCCGCTGCATCGTCGAACTGCTGAAACGCGACGCCTATACGCGAGGGGACTTAATGCTGCTGACAGCCCAGATGCCCCGAATTAAAGATCGTGAGCGTCTGGAAGCAATTCTGCACGCCGATCCCAAATGCAAGTCACCGTATCTGGCGGTTGCACTCGACGAATTAGATCAAAGTCACATCGAGAGCGCAGAAAAAATCCTGCTGGAAGTGACGAGCACGCATCCCGATAACTTCGAAGCTCAGGGAGTTCTGGCGGAACTTTACGCACATTACCGACCCGAGAAATTCATTTCCTGGCACTCGAAATTGCCTTCACAGGTTCAAGACGATTCGCGTATCTGGTCGGCTCGAGGAAAGTGGTTATCGGAAAAGGGCGAAATCAATTCCGCCATTCGATGTCTGCATGAATCGCTGCTGCGAGAACCTGAACAGCTCTCGACGACGACCCTGCTAGGACAACTCTTGAAGTCACATCAGCATGTCGAACTCGGTACAGCCTTCACGGAACGTGCAAAGCGGCTCCAGAAGATCATTGATCTGAATGGACGTTTGAATGAGTCTCGAAGCGAAGAGGCGATGCTCGAGATGATCGAAGAACTGGAAGCAACAGGACGCTTGTGGGAAGCGTGGGGCTTCTGCGCGATTTACGAACTGACATTCAAATCCCCAAGCCCCCGCGTGGCGGCCGCTCAAGCTCGAATCAAGCCTCAACTCTCCCCCGCACTACCGCGCACCAGACCGGACACTCTTCCCGGGACTGATTTCAATTGGACGCAGTTCGAACTGCCAGACCTGTCTCAGCAACAAGGCGAGCGCTCTCCCCTGCCCACTGATCAGAGTTCAAGTGTGACTCGAATTCAATTTGACGATCAGGCAAAGCAGGCGGGCTTAGCTTTTCAGTTCGTCAACTCGTGTCAGCCTGGGGGCAGTCGCAACATTCTGGAAACCATGGGGGCCGGTGTCGCCGTCCTGGATTTTGATCTGGATGGCAGGCCCGATCTGTATTTCCCTCAGGGAAGCACTTCTCCCAACGGCTCACCCGCTGGACCCTCTGACACGCTCTACCGCAACCTTCCCTCCATGCGATTTGAAGACGTGACCTTCGCTGCCAACATCAGCGAAACGTCTTATTCGCAGGGAGTTGCTGCAGGCGACTTCGACAACGATGGCTTTCCGGATCTGTACGTCGCCAACTTCGGTCGTAACCGACTGCTTCACAATAATGGCGACGGCACATTTTCTGACGTCACAGACATCGCTGGCCTGACACAGACGTTCTGGACCGTCAGTTGTGCCATCGCTGATCTCGACGGTGACGGCTTTCCAGAACTGTTTGATGCCAACTATGTTCAGGGACCGGACATCCTGACCAGAATCTGTCTGGATCAGCATAGCGAACAGCGAGTCTGTCGTCCGACACACTTCAAACCAGCTCCGGACACCGTCATTTTGAATCGCGGTGACGGCCGGTTTAGCGAGCAGCAGTCGGAAGCGGGCCTCGATCTCTCGGAAGGAATGGGGATGGGGATCGTCATTGCTGACTTCAACGATGATCAACGGCTCGACGTTTTTGTCGCAAACGACATGACTGCTAACCATCTTCTGATAAACCAGACAACCTCCCGCGACCAATCACTCCGATTCGTTGAGGAGGCTTTTCTGAGAAATCTCGCACTGGATGAACACGGACTTTCGCAAGCGTGCATGGGAATCGCGTGCGCGGACGTCAACCAGGATCGCCAGCTTGATCTACTGGTCACCAATTTCGCAAAAGAAGCGAATACTCTTTATTTATCAAGCCATGACGGATTTTATCGAGATGCAACCCAGGCGGCCGGTCTTCGTCAGCCCAGCTTCGAACCACTGGGATTTGGCACTCAGTTTCTGGATGCTGACCAGGATGGCGACTTTGACCTCATCGTCATGAATGGGCATATCGACGAATTCAGGAACGAAGAGTTTCAAATGAAGCCTCAGATCTTCCGGGGCGAACCGGAAGGCCGATTCACAGAACTGACCCCGGAGACGGCCGGATCCCTTTTTAACGTCCGGCGTCTGGGACGCGGAATGGCATTACTCGACTGGAACCGGGACGGTCGAACGGATTTCATTGCAACAGATCTGCAAGGGCCTGTGCTGCTGGGGGTGAATCAATCCGAATCCCCCTATCGTTCACTCCGCCTGAAATTTGCCGGGACTCAAAGCAGTCGAGATGCGATTGGAACGAAGCTCAATGCGATCCTCGCTTCCGGCATGATCAGAAGCTGGCAGCTGACCGCGGGTGACGGATATGAGTCGAGCAATGAACGAGTGATTGAAATCTGCATCGGTGATGCGGATCAATTGAAAAAGATGGAGATCATCTGGCCTTCGGGTTTGCGATCCACCTTTGATGACGTCCCGGCCAAAGGGGAATGGATCGTGATCGAAGGGAAGCCCGGGTGGGTTTCTCGAAATGACAAGTAAAAAGAGATGAGACTTCACGTCAATCTGACGTTTGATTGATCTCACGATCCACCTGCTCTGGCATCCCTTCGTTCCAGTAGACCGTAAACCACTTGCGCTGCAATTCGGTGCTTCGAACAGACGGGGTCTCATAAGGATTGAACTGACCGATCGTGAAATCCAGATCGCCGTCGTGATCGAAGTCACCAGCGGTAATTGACATGGAACCGGCTGCGACCGGATATGGTCCTGCGTTGGAACGCTCTAACGAATACCGTTGATATTCGCCCGGTCGAATCTGTTTCAACCAGATGACCGTATCGAGTGCTTGAGGTCGCACCTGATAACGAAGAAACGGGGGACAGAATGCGACGGCGACGATATCCATCCTGCCGTCACCGTCGAGATCTCCCGGGATTGCTCGCACTGCACCGGGAAGTTCGGCCAGTCTGTGATACGCGAACTGCCCGTCACCCAGGTTTTCCAGCCAGTTGACGCCGTGATAAGGTTTGATCTGCATCGTGTCGAGCGTATCACCATTCGTGAAGAGCACATCCAGATCGAGATCGCCGTCGAGATCCGCCAGTTCTAAACCAGTGCTTCCAGAGGAAGGACTGTCAGCCTGGTAGAGTGTCCTCGGCTCGAAACTGCCCGCCCCGTCGTTGAGGTACGCGATGATCGCCTCGTGCTCCTGACCGAACATCGCCACGAGATCCAGATCACCATCACCGTCCAGATCGACGGGAGTGGCTCTGATCGCGCCATGTCGCGCATCGATCAGGTGCAGCCGGGTTTCTGGTCGACCGTGCGTGATTGATAAAGTCTCCAACCAGATCAACCGACCTACTTTCTCAAATCCGAATTCCGCGACGACAAAATCAAGGTCACCGTCTCCATCCAAATCCGCAGGTTGAGCATCCGCAACCCGTGCGACATTGTCGAGGATCGAGATCGCTTCCAACGGACGGTCTGAACCTGACGACCGTAGCAATGTAACTGATCCCAGTAGTTCATCCGTCGGCTTCAGCATCCCAAGGTCGGCAATCAGAAAATCCTGATTTCCATCCTGATCGTAATCACATGGGACAACATGAGCAGGATGATTGACGCGGCCCAGTTCTGAACGGGACATCTCGCCGTCGTGCCAGGAAAAGCAATTCACGCTTCCGTTGCCCATATCACACAACAGCAGATCCATTTGAGTATCAACACCAGGGCTGACGTGGATGGCATCCAGGTACGAAACGGCTGTGGAACCATATTGATTCGGCAAAGGCTGAGATTCCGGGCGAAACAGAACCGGGCTGGGGGAGCCATCAGGAGCATTAGGGATGGGCAACATCTCAACCGCCCGCTGCAAGAAATACTTTGTAACTCGTGATTGACTGGGAACCTTGAGATCCGATCGACCTGAAACTCGATACCGCTCGAACGCCTTTTCAATTTCTTCCCCCCATGAACTTCGAGGAAGAGCGTCAGGACGGGGAACAACGTGACAGGCACCACAAAAATCAATCACCTGCCGCTCAACAGCCTCCTCGGTGTTCTGTCCCGTGAAGGAAATCTCGGAAGGATCGACCCCGAACATGACGAACCCGAGTGCCGTGACGGCCACCAGACTCGCTGTCAGCAGTGTGCCGACAAAACCTAAGCGAAAAACAGTCGTCATATTCACGTTCAGTCTCGATTCCAGAAGGCTCATCACCACACAGACGAAACGGGATCCCCAACAGCCTTTATGCCGGATTCACTATTCAAGTGAAAGTGACTTCGTCGCGGCCGTTAGAACGACCTGGCCGCTCGGTCACATTACGGCCTCCAGATAGGGCCGGATGACGCGATTCACGCGACAGATTTCCGCGTAATGAAGGAGCGACTCGACGTTGACGCGGTCCTGGTGGCGGTAGGTCTTGAGGGCTTCCAGCACGGTGTCGAGGCCGATTCGATTCCGGTACTTGAAGCAGTCCGCCAGTGTCTTCTCGCGGCTGTAGACGCGAACGGGGACTCCGTCGACCAAGTGCGTTTCGATCCCTTCCGAATAGGCTGTACCGCTGAACCAGAAATGCCTCACGGGCGGATAGGACAGCCGTGGTGGTTCTGCCCCTCGGGGAATGGCGACACAGATTTCGTGGGGAATCTGGGTGGTGAGTTCATGCCAGGCGAGCGCCGAGATCAAACAGAGCACACCGTTGGGAATCTTGAGAGCGACGGTGACCAGGTCAGGATTGCCAAGCGACGGAGCATCCGCCAGTCGGTACAGCCCCCGACTGAGCAGTTCGATCCGACCGGAATCACGCAGAGCGTACAGTGTCCGGGGATGAATACCGGCCTCCAGAGCATCGCGCGTGCGGAGCACCCCGCCGTGGGCGCGGAAGTGGTCCAGCGCCGCCGAGATCGGGCGGGATTCTTCGGAATGGTGTTCGACGCTCATGTGGATAAATATACCAGCACAACGCTGTGTGTGCCAGTTTTTCTATCCATGCTGGGTCAGGAATGCGAGAAAGCCAATAGGGATCGGCCTTGGCCTCCGCATGCCATAGACCACACCCGGAGACGTGGTACATCTTCTTGACACGGACGAAACTCCACCCGAGCCAGCAATGTGACAACAAACCTTGGTGTAAACTCGACAGGAATCCATCGCGATCAGTGTGACCGACAATCTCAACAAAAAGCGGCACGACCGTTCAAGAATTTCTGCCGCTTACGGCGAACATACGGCGTCCCAGTGACCCGGTTTCATTGAGATCCGATCGACCTGAAACTCGATACCGTTCGAACGCCTTTTCAATTTCTTCCCCCCATGAACTTCGAGGAAGAGCGTCAGGACGGGGAACAACGTGACAGGCACCACAAAAATCAATCACCTGCCGCTCAACAGCCTCCTCGGAGTTCTCTCCCGTGAAGGAAATCTCGGAAGTATCGACCCCGAACATGACGAACCCGAGTGCCGTGACGGCCACCAGACTCGCCGTCAGCAATGTGCCGACCAAACCTAAGCGAAAAACAGTCGTCATATTCACGTTCAGTCTCAATTCCTGAAGTCAGATCACTCTACGAGTTCCATCGGCTCTCCCCGATTCTGGTTCTGCCCGACCTTCGGTTCAAGTGACAGTGACTTCGACGCAACCGTCAATAGACGCCTGCAAGGGGCGATTCAGCTTCTGCAAGCTCGCAATTGTAGCCCATGCACAGTTTGAAGGTCTTGAAGACGATGGCTGAGATCCCCGGAACAGCATTTATTCCCCGCTTCAGATAGTGACACGTTCCGTCAGGAACGGGTCAACAAGGACACAGCAGATTCTGTTGACATTGTTGATCGGTTGCGGTGGCTTGGGGGCCAGCGCCACATGCTCTTTGCAGCCCCGGCAGGCGTAGCGCACTCGTTCGTGCCGAATCGCCTTGAGACGGGCGGGGATGAATTCCAGCTGCTCGCTGACCTCACGTCCGATCTCGGCGCGTAACTCTCCACAGCAGGGACACAGTCGCTCTTGCTCAGTCAGTTCATGGACGATGGTTTCCCGCGGAATCTCAGGCGGGATGGGACGTCGGCCATGCCCCTTGGGCTTGGCGGCCCCCAGCGACGATCCGTTCGATTGCGCATGAGACTTTGTCGACCGCAGACTTGTTAAACAGCCTTCCAATCTTTCTCGGGCGGAATGCCTGCGGATACTGAGATTCACGTATTCGTAATACCGAAATAGCAAACAGTTGATGAAGAACGCCCAGCAAATGACTGTTGACGAATTGGTCGCGAGACGGATGACGATTCCACCGTTGCTCCCGATGTGACTTGCTCCAATTTGAGATTACATGTGCAGTGGCTCGCCACCGGCATAAACGTGGCGAGTTGTCCTGAAAAAAAGTTGATCTCTCGCCGAATTTGTTGCAGCGTTTTCGATCCTGCCGACACTTATTGCTGAGAATTCATTCATTTCGTGAACGGGTGGGCTATGCCAACGACCGATGCCGAGGACGTACGATGTTGTTTGGAAGGAAATCCGGAAGCCTTTCGAAATCTCGTCACTCGGTATCAGCAACCGCTGTGCAAGCATGTGTCCGTTAAGCTGGCGAATCAGACCGATGTGGCGGAGGCCGCTCAGGAAACCATGGTTCGAGCGTATTTCAGCCTGGCGAAATTGCGCCGAGCCGATTCGTTCCTGGCCTGGTTATTTGGGATCTCCGATCGAGTCGTGGCCGAAATCCACCGACGTCAACGTCGCCTGCACGCGAATGCGGATCTCGACTCAATCCCGAGTCACGCCGTCGTGGAATCTGTCACCGACCACAATTCCGACGATCTGATCAAGCAAGCCGTTGCGGAACTGCCCGAACCGTACCGGGACGTCATCTTGCGGCGTTTTTATGGCGGTCAATCGTGTCACGTCATCGCAACCCAACTTGGAATCCCGCTAGCGACAGTCACAAGTCGCTTATCAAGGGCCTATGCCATGTTGCGATCGTCTCTGCGAACTCTGAAACTCGAGGAACGATTATGAATTGCCAGCAATGTGAAGGAGAATACGCAAGCCTGCTGGAGGGTATTGCTCAAGAACAGATCCAGAAGCAAATTGATCAACACTTGATTGAATGTCCCAATTGTCGACAGTCGCTGGAAGAAACTCGGCAGGTGGTGGCGCGTCTGACTCAGGACGCTGATCTCTCCGTGGACGTCTGTATTGCTAACTCGGTCATGGATCATGTCCTCGCCCGGCCGAGATTGGCAGGCCCGACAGCGACCAGGCGGAATTTGAAAATGAGTCTGTCGGCCGCCGCAACGTTCCTGATCGCCATGGGGGTGGTGCTTTGGAAATCAACTGGCATGTCAGGAGTCGGGCATGTTCTTGCCGACGATCTTGCTGTTGCTCAGCAGAAGGTTGGCGAGGTGAAATCTGCGACCTACAGTTTGAAGTTTTTTCCGCGACGTTGCCTCAAGGAACAACAAGTCAAACTCGCACCGGAACAGTTCGAGACGCGTGAATGTTTTTACAAGGCTCCCGGCAAGTATCGTGAAGTGTCCCGCGACCGTGACGGAAATATTCAGTCCATCGATATCCGCGATTCCGTCAAGTTGAAGCGACTTTCGATTTATCCGACAAAGAAAAAAGCGATTTTGTATGCGTTGAATGAACCGATGGATAGCCAAGGCGGCCCGTTCGTGTCGGCGGGGAACATGATGGCTCACAGCAATCTGAAAATGCTGGGGCGTCGCGTTGTCGCCGGACGTGAAGCCGTCGGGTTTCGTTGTCCATTCGCGTCGGCTCCGAACGACGCGAAGAGATGGAACGCCGATATCTGGATCGACGCGGAAAACAAACAACTTGTCGAGCATCAAGTTCCTGGGATGGACATCATTGATCCCGACAAGGTTTACGATGAGCCGCTGCAAGGAGTGTATAGCGGATTTCGGTTGTATGATATTACGTTTGATGTGCCACTGGACGACGAACTGTTTCGACTTGACTCTCCAAAAGGTTTTGAGCTGCAAGTTGTCGGGACTCCTTCAGCCAAGGAATCGGACGTCGTCGAATTTTTGCGAAGTGTGGCTCTGGTTCTGGGCGGCACGTTTCCGGATCAAATGCCAAACTTCAGCCAGGGAAACGCTCACGAGTTGATCACTCAACTGGATGGCAAGGCAAAGGACGAGTTAACATCGGCCGAAACAATGCTGCAGACGATCCGGCAGCGTTACTTGAGACCCGACGGCCCGATCGAAGATTTCATCAACGACTCGATCGAATTCAGCACGTGGAAGTATCTCGGCGACGAGGTCAAGCTGGGTGACAAGAACGAAATTGTATGCTGGTACCGCCCACGGAACTCCAGGACGTATCGCGTCATTTACGGAGATTTGAGTATCAAAGACCTAATGCCGTCCGATTTGCCCTTACCGGTTGCCCGCTAGTCTTTAACCAAGCATGCTTTCTGGGGTGAATTCCGGTTTTGGACGACAGAAAACGAAATCCTTCTGCGATTCAGGCGTCTCATGAGTGTCAACAAACCTATGAGTCGTTCATCGCGGAAGGATTTCGAGTGAAGAGGAGTATCCGTAAAAAGATCGAATAGCAGACATGCAGCGTCCTCGTCGACCTGTTCTTGGAAGGAACTTTCAGCGCGACAATACTCATCGCTGAGCGGAACTGCTGCATGTTGCTCACGATGTGCCCCTTGAGCTTAGGTCTACGCCTCCACATCGCTGATTAGGCTGGCAACATATCGCGTCTGCGGAAAATTTCCGAGAATGACACGGGCGACAGTGAGAAGAGGGACCGCGAGTAACATGCCGATTGCTCCCCACATCCAGCCCATAAGTGCGACGCCAAACAGCACAAGCACGGGGCTGACATTCACCTGCTTCCCTGAAAATCGCATTTCGGCGTAGTCGATCCAGATGAGGCGTATGACCGTCAGCAAAACCGCAAGTGCGACTGCAGCAGAGAGGCTTTCAAATTGGACGAAGGCAATCAGAATTGGTGGTATCAGTGCAATGATGGATCCGATGTATGTAATGTAGTTCGCCAGGAACATCAGAAACCCCCACAGCAGCCAAAAGTCGAGGGAGAATTGCCATCCCAGCGCTGCTGTTGTTAGTCCCAGGCCAACGCTGACTGCTGTCTTGGTCCACAAGTAACGCCAGATGTCGGTCTGGATTGAATCGATGATCGCGCGAAGTTCGGAGGCTGATTCATCCGAAAGGCTGCGCTCCAGCCGCTTGGAAAAGTGTTGAGATTCCGCCAGCCCAAACAAGAGATAAAATAAAGCCATCGTGCACAATTCAAGGACTTCCATGGCGGTCCGCACGATTGGACTGACAACCTGTTCTTGTGATACCGGTAGCACGTCTGAGAGCCCGAATCGGCCGCTGTCAAAGTGCCCATCTTTGTTAGCGAATCCAAATGTTCGAGCGTACTGATCCAGGGCCGCACTCGATCGCTTCTTGTACTCGGGGAGTTTGTCCATCAACTGATTTCCCTGCCGCTCAATCAGTTGCGCGACCCCCATGACTCCGACCACACCGAGGATCAGGAGCAAAACGTACGTGATCCACCGAGGGACACCACGAGCGTCGAGCATCGACGCAAAGGGGCTGACCAGCAACAACAGCAGCAAGCCAGTCAACAAGGGTGTCACAACTGATCGAAGGGCGGTGAGTACGGCGCCAGCAACGCAGACCGACAGGATCACAACGAACGTCGTGAGCGTCCGCAGGGATCTGCGAATCGTTTCCAGATTTGGCTCCGAAACATTCGTCGTCATGAAATACTCCGCCGAGGTCACGATACTTCGGAAGCGAATCGACCGTCATGGTTCGGTATCGATGAAAAATACACGAGCTGGTTGGTCGTATTACTTTCACAGTTGGTCGCTACCGTCACAGCAATTCGCTCCGGAAAGCACTTCATGCGCCATGTCTCGATAATCAATGGAACGCGGTATGCAATTCCCACGTTCAATCATCCAAGAAATAGAGAGCTGACAAAAAAGTGAGCGGAGATCACAGAGGAAGTTCTCGAACTCTCGCCCGCACGATCAGAGCGTCGGAAACAAGACGCGATTAAAGTCTTGAACCTGTTGCTTCGCAATGGTCAGCCAACGGTCATGCAGATCGCAAAGCGTGCAGGGCAAGCGATTGCTTCTCTCCGCTACTTAAAGTTGACTAGTAAACGAGTGAGACACCGACATGGAGACACATCGGCACAGCGGGACCCGACCCGGCGCAGACGTCGCCTTAACTTGCGGCGGTACCGACTCCCAAACGTCAGCCGCAAGGAAAACGAGTCAGTCAGCCGCGGAGTGGCCAGAGTCCGGTCTATCACTTCGAGTAGACATGTCCGACAGAAGTCTTGGTAGAAAAAGGCGTGCCTTATTTGTTCCGCCAATCGGTCTGGGTTCGTTCGCGCTATTTCTCACGCTTCCTTGCTGATGGACCGTACGCGATCGCTGACATTTGACAATTCGAGCGAAGCGCGTCTTTCGCGTGCTCGACCAGCATGGCGGTGGAAGGTCGGAACTTGAGATCGTCGGGCGTTCTCTTCAGATTGAGGGAGTGCGGCAGTGGTCTCAAGTGACGCGATCCGTACATGGAACTCGCCACAGCGTTAAAACTCGAAGCGACGCCCGGTCGGCGGAGATCTCACCCCGGGCAGCGCAAGTCGACAGGTGAGCAACACAAGTAACAGGCAGACAACGAAAAAGACGCCGAGAGAATGGACACTCGGCGCCGACTGTTAACTGGTGTGCACCCGCTCAGTTCGCCATACAGAAATCAGCTCCCCGAAAGGGACTCTCAGCGTGACAATACGCGCGGTACACAGCTTGCTGTTTCGCTGTGGGTCTTTTTGTACTTCGGGCGGTCGCCGGGCCTGTGCAGTGGCTATGGCTGGTTGCTTCTTCTGTTATGCAGAACTGAGAAATGTCCCGCATGGAAGTTGATCCTCGCAAATTCATCTTCTGCTTTGACTTCTCATCCATTCAGTCGCCACATCACCCATTAACTCGACGGGTGAATCACCCGGTCCGACGACAATCTTTGACTCCACATTGACGGACTCCAGTCCTTTGACTCCTGTCAGATCCGAATCACAAAACCTGCATTCGTCAAAAGTGCAACCTTCAAGATTAGCCCCTGTGAGGTTCGCCCGGCTGAAGTCTCCCCTAATGAAGGTCGAAAGCCGCAAGTCGCTATCAACGAGTGACGTGGCAACAAAGTCCACATCTGTTGACAAAAGCCTCATCGCAGAAACTTGCTCCATCGAAGCTTCATTAAAAACGCATCCATCTAAGTTCGCTTTCGAAAGATTTGCATTTTGCAGATTAGCCCGATTAAAGGTCGAACCCTGAAGTTCAGCCTGAAAAAAATCGACGGCATGCAAATCGCAATCGTCAAATCTCGAATCAAAAAGAATTGCACAACTCATGGAATGGTTGCTCCAATCGCCTCCGATGAAGTCAACGCCATCCTCAACGAATCGTTGGCCGCTTTCGTCGAATTCATTGCTTAACCACTTTAGATGTGCAGCCAGCCGAGACGTGATTTGCTCACCATTCATTCGAAACCTCTGTGAGTTATGGCCAAATCCGAATTTGGTCTGCCGTAAAACCATTTGAGCTTATCCAAGCACGGATTTCCTTTAGTTGATCGGCCGTCAAGTTACGTGAATCGAGAAGTTGGAATTCGCCTGATGCGATTGCCTTTTTCGTCTTCTCGAAAAAGGTTTGCATTCCTGAAACGCCAGTCTTTTTGTTGACATAGCTAAGACCTCGGGGAGATTCTGGATCGGTGAATTTCACGTCGATTGCTCGTCCGTTTGCATCGACGAAATCTCCTTTTTCTGGTCCGCAAGGCCGCTTGGCACCTTTCAAAATCCCTGCATCTTCTGCTTCAAGGATGTACTCTGCCTCACGTGTGGTCTTTGGCGTAATTTTGCCACCGTGGTCCAAGTCTTTCGAGAGGTCTGTCAAACGCTGGGATCTGTTGCTTGGCGCATCATCCAGCTTGTGTATACCGGAGTCAATCAGTGGATTACTCGAGCCACCCTCAAGCGTTTTGATGAAATCATCGAGTTTTGCCAAAGCCTTCTTCGCGGCAGGCGACGAGCATTTTCCTCCGATCAATCCTCGGAGCCGCTGCAGAATTGGTAAGAGTTTTCTCGCCAGCCACTTGCGTACGGCCGGTGGCACAAAAAACAATGGCGCCATCGCCGCATTGAGAGAATTTTCGAACGAACTGAATTCGCGATCCGTAAGGGAATCCTTGCCCGAGACTGTGTCGACGATCTGCTTCAAACTTCCGATGATGGGAGTCACATCAATGCCGAGCGACACCGCCTCTTTCGAGAACTGTTCGATGCTCGCCAACATGTCATCGCGGTCTGACTTTAACCAGTAAGAGGCTTCGCAGTCCTTGCGTCCCAGTGGGGCGCAATTGCCATCTGTAGCTGAATTTGAAGGTTCAGGAAATTTGTATCGATTAAGGCCGGGTACGATCTCGACACGGGAGGGCTTGCTTGGAACGCAAATCGCCGGTGAAGGGGCGGGTTGGGAAATTGACGGCCGAGGAAGGAGTTTTCCCGTATCCGGACTGCACAGTTTTCCTTCCAACTCAAACTTATCATCCCAGTCGCGAGTCTCGTAGATGTACCCGCCACGTGCGGTAATCACCAATTGAGAAAATGGAAGGCAGTAAGCTTTTCCATTGACCATCCGCCAGACCATCGATTGTCCCGACTGACCGTTTGTCACGTAGTTTCCAACGTACCCATCCAGCCTGCCCCCTTCAGAATTGCGAATGAAGATTGGGGCGCCTTTGATTGCCGGATTGCTTTGAAACCGCAAATCGGCGTCCAACCCGCTGGGATCACTGCTGTTGATCGGATCATTGGCGACATAGCGGTAGAAGTTGGAGTCTCCCGCGTCTTCCCTGAGCGGGTCTTCGGACTCGAATCGCCCGGTCTTGGGATCGTACATGCGTTCCCGGAGGTTGAGTGATCCTGTATCCGGGTCCTGACGGTAGCCCAGATCGCCCACGTACTGGTACGGCGTATCACTGGTTCCGGTGTGGTACAGGACCGGACCGTAGGCCTTGTAGCGGAACTCGTCGGTTGTTGTACCGGCGCTATTTGTGAGTGCAGTGGTGGATTGGATGGCGTCGTAGCGGTAGAAGCTGCTGGTGCCCGAGCGACGGTCGCTCACCAGATGCCCATAAGGCTGTGGCTGGTAGGTGTAGTCCGCGTCCACCGCGTTCAGATCGTCAACTTCCTGAATGAAGTTCTGGTTGTCCCAGATCAATCGAGTAGTGTTCGTTCCGTCGTCTCGCGAGATGACTCGCTGGTCTCCGACTCGCGTCACCGGAGCCCAGACGAATGTGACCACTTCACCCGCTGGCAAGGCCACTTGGACCTGTCGCTGATCGGCGTCCCAGGTCGAGGTCGTAATCTGTCCTGACGGCAAGCGTTCCTTGACTTGGTTCCCGGCATTGTCAAAGACATAAGTTGTGCGACCGCTTAACGTCTGGCTGTACCGGGTCCGATTCGCGTTATCGTAGGTGCTGGTGGTGATTCCAGAACCGTCCCGCAGCGAGGTCCGGTTTCCCGCATGAGCACATACCCGGGGACATAGCATAATTTCCTCTTGACACAGAACAAACCTCACACGAGCCGCAATGTGTCAACCAACCTTGGTGGAACTTAGCAGGAACCCATTGCAGTCAGTGTGCCCGACTGTCGCGCCAGAAGGGTCGACCGCTGTTCAAGCATGTCTGCCGCTTACCGCAAACATGCGGTATCCCCATGGCAGTGTGACCAATTGCAGTCGGCTGGTGGCCCAGGAAAACCTCTCAAGCAGCGGGGGCAACGGAAGCGACTCTAACCAGCCGACCGGCAGTCGAGTGACACTGAAATTGGCTGGTCCCCTTCCCTGCTGAACTGAAGTGGACGAGCGACTTCGAGCGGGTAGACCACGAGATCGCTTGGGACCTGTCGTGCGCGACGGTTTGATCCGCCAGTTTTGTTCCAGAGGTTTGGATGTTTGGGCTCGCGGTGCTGCGGATTCTTCCTGAAACTGCTGACACTAGCGCACCTGCTGCTGGAACGAAAGTCCCGACGAGAGAAGCGGTCGGATTGTGGGACTTGAAGCTGATAGAGCTTGAGGCTCCTCATGGGCATCTTCGTCCGTCCAGCCGCTTCTCCGGCGAATGACTGATCCTTGAACAGGACAAGATGATGAGACAGATGAAGGAGAGAAGGACGAAGGCAGCAGCGGCGAGGCCTCGGACTGGGTCCCGAGGGAGCGTGAACGGCAATTGAGGTCCGCATGAATTAAGAGACGGGAGATGGATTGATGAACTGGCTTTGTGATGGCTTGTTGCAGGAGAGCAAGAGAGACAGCGGCGGGACGCCGCTGCCACGATGGTTGGGCGGCCCATTTCCGACGAACTCTAGAGAAGGAACAGCCACAAGAGGGAGACGGGCTGGCCAACTGGCCAGACCTTGGCCAGCCGGTGGCCAGTCCCATGTGCTGCAAGCATCACGATTTAAGAATTTTCGATGGACTGGCCCGACTGGCCAGCTCACTTTGAGTCGCAGCAGACCTTCCTGAACTTAGCACTCGATCAAGTCGACTTGACGATTCTCGAATGGGGTCGACGGAATCTCTGGTATTTGACAACTCGAGCGAATCACGACCTCACAGCGCCTGAGCAGAAGGGGCGCGGACGGTCGCGATTTGAGATTGCCAGGCGACTACTGCCGGCTCAAGGCCGTGGCAGCAACCTCAACCCCGGAGAACTGTCCGGGAGAGCGATTCATGGAGCCCACCCCCGGCTCCATGCCCATCGAGCCATACGACCAACAGAGCCATACCGCCAAGAGAGGTCTCGCAACGAAGAAAGTCGCGACATTTCTGACCTGCAATGAAAAAAACGCCGAGAAGATGAACTCTCGGCGTCTTCTGTGAGTCGACTGTACCGCTTCGTTCGCGGTACGAAAATCAGCTCCCCGACTAGGGCTCGAACCTAGGACCTAGCGGTTAACAGCCGCTCGCTCTACCTATTGAGCTATCGGGGAATTTGTCGGACGGCCATGTGATATTGAATTCGGTCGTTTGATGCAAGTCCACATGGCACGTCAGAATCGAACTTTTTTTCGGCTGAGCGAAATCGACCGATCAGTCCTGACGTTTGTTCTCTAACTGGAAGAGGGCCATGGCCAGAGGAGCGGCGTAGGAATCGTTTTCTGCCACGTTTTTCTGTGGAATCGGTTCCTCCTGCCGCGGTTCGTCGTCGGCCCTTGGGCTGACTTTCAGGGCAGCGTCTAGAGCCACCGGAAAGGGGATTGTACGGAGTTCGTCGTTCGGGGTGTGCTCCTCGTGGCAGGCCTCGTCTTGCATCATTGGATACGACGTTCCGAGCGATGTCGACGACGCATTCTGCTGCCACTTCAAAATATCGAGGGACGTTTCCCCCGAGTCCGTCAGCTCGGCCGGGGCCACATGCATCTTTGGAAATGCAAGTTCCTCTGCGCGTTCCCTGAGTTGCTCGCTGAGCAGCTTGGGTGCGGGGACGGTGGAGGGACGGGTGGGGACAGGGTACTCTTGCGAAAGTTGGGCAAGAGTCGGCATTGAATCGAACCGCAGTCGATCGGGAGTTTCGTCGATCTTGAGCGCCATTCTCTCAAGGGAATGTCGCAACAGGAGAGCCGCTGCGACAAGTGATCCGACAGCGAGGACAATAATCAGCAAGTGGACGAATGACCGCTGAGAAGCGGGAGTAATTTCCTCCTCATCCCCCTCAATGGTCGGATCCTCTCTTGTCGAGAAGTTCGATTCACCTTTTTGTAAATTTTGTGAATGAAGTTTCTGCCCGACGGGAGTCAGCGGTGTGGCCTCGGGAGTGGACGCATCGAGCAGCTTCGCGGCTGCAACGGGACGGAACTGGCTGCTGGTCGTTTCCTCCACTTCGGTGGATCCCTGCTGCGGCGCATTCGCTTCATCGCTGGGAATGAGAACGACATCACTCGCAGGGGTCTGAAGTTCGTCGGCTTCGGCGAATGGATCTCCCTGTGAGGAAGGGTTAAGCGGGGGTCCTGCTGGCTTGCGGGGGGCGCTACGTCCTCCTGCTGAAGGCCCGGCGAGTTCCTCGAACTCGGGTTTCGAACGGGACATGTCAGTGGGACGGGGAAGCACGCCGACAAGTTCCCGTCGTCGCGCTTCATCCGGTACGAAGACCAGGACCGAGCCATGCTGCAGGGAAGCCGCTTGCTTGGCCGCTTCAGATGAGAGTCGGTTGGGGACATTCGGTGTGATGACGTGGACTTCATCGAGCAACGTGACAGGCAAATCGAGTGCTTCCAGAATGGATCTGGCGTTCGCTCGTTGCGGTCGGAGCCTCAGCACAACCGGGTATTCCATCAGATTGACGAGAGCGATCTGCGTGAACTCGGGTTGCGCCAGTTCTGTTCCGTCCAAAAGAGATCCATCCGTCTCACTCTCGTCCTGATCTTTGTCCGCAGTGTCGCCAGTGCCTGAGCTTTTGGATTCGACGATCAAGAGGTCTCCAGATCGGAGTCGCGTATCGTCACTTTCGGAATAGATTTCGATCTGACTGAAACGGCCTCGCCGAATCAACCGAATCGCCGTCGAGGCATTTTCGCGGAAGCCCTGAGCGTTTTTCAGCAATGTGTGCAGCGTGAGATCCGAGGGATCGACCTGATACGTGCCGGGTCGTACGACTTCTCCCATGATGGAGAGATAACTCGCGGGTGGTGCTTCCGGTGTCGCGGCCATTTCCACGAAGTCGCCGTCTGCAGTCTCGTCCTCTGCCGTTGTGGGGAGAGACCAGCCAGCCAGAGCAGTAGAAGCAAAAACAGCACAAAGCAGCGTGAAAATCCGCGAACGCATGGTTCGTCCCCGAGACGTCGACCATTCTTTGACAGGCATAACTCGACACAATCGGAATAATCGGCACTCGTCGCCGATCTCATGCAGCCAAATTGGGATTTTAGCTCGATTTTTTAAAGATTTTGCGATCCTGTGCCGCAGTGCGTTGGAACCAGATCAGTTACGAGGTGCCTGGACGGCGACAGACTTGCGTCTAACCGCACTTTGTCGCTGATACCCCGCAGGTGGCACTGTCCCGATTCCTGACGAGACAGCGCGAGGAGTGAGGAGTGAGGAGGAGGAGTGAGACCGTAACGAGTGACAGGGCCTTCTGTCCTGCAGCAGCGATGGTGCGTCGGGGCGAGCGGCTACCAGTCGAACCAGCTCTTCTTGCAGGTATTTTTGCGTTGGATATCAATCACTTCGTTCACTTCGGCGCGGTCGAGCCGGTCGATCAAGTAGTTCATCCCTTTCTGGACTTTGCATTCCATCTCATCGGCGTACAGCGGAATGACAGCATAGAAATGGATTTCCTCGTCATCACCCATGTCGAGAGTGCGAAAACGTGTTGGCGGGCTGAGGGGGGGCATCAGTACGGCCCCGCAGAAGTGTGTGTTGGAGGCGTACGTCAACGGGGGGACGCCGTTGGGCACCGAATGCCCCGGCCCCAGCCAGGTCTGAAATTCGTGTGGCAGACGAGCGAGGACCTTCAGCAGGCGGATCGGCCAATAATGCCGCTCATCCCGGAAGTCATCCATTCCCAGGTTCCAGGTTCGAGGGAGGCAGAGCATCAGTTCGGCATATCGCAACGCTTCGGCACCGTCGGGAACCGTCATTGGCAGCTCTGACATTCCGCTTGTCACCAGCGTGTAGTAGGGATGATTGGTCTGAGGAGGAACGCGATACACGTCGATCTGGACGTACTCGGAGACCAGTTCATGAAAGATGAAGTCGATGGGGCCGATGGTGGATTCAATGTGATCGGCGATCTTGCGGCGTTTGCGGGAATCGACCGGATGAACGGGCTTTGTGACCGATCGAATTTTCTTGACTCGCGGTCGTTCCACCGGATGATCGCTCTGCTTGGCATCGGGGACGACGAGGTCGCGACCGCACTGACGGCATTTCGCACGGCAACCCGCTTTCTCGAGATCCACTCGGTACCGAGTATTGCAGTGATCACAGCGGAAAATGATCGCCATGTACGATGGCTCCAACGCTGGCCCGGGGGAACGTTGCCTACTGGATACGGATCGGAAATGGAGCAAGGAATGAGAGAGTGCGGCTACAATAACTCGCCAAGACCCGTCACGACAATGCAGGTCACCACATTGTTATTGAAGCAGCCGATCCTTGATGGCAGCTCGAGCGAGAACTCGAAATCCACTGCGGTTGTTTGAAGTGACCAGTTGGCGGGTCGAACTCACCCTGCTTCAAGTGCGTTGGTGAAGGCGACTCAAGAACGAGTCTGATCGGGGAGGAGGCGAAATTCGTTGTGGCAAAACAAAATCCCCCTGCACGGCTCTCTCGTCGAGGAGTGAGTCATGCAGGGGGAGAAGCGGAGATAAGGCACTTGTTACGGAGAAACTAAACTGTTCCGCCGTTGCCGCGAGAAACGGGAATCGAGCGACCAGGTCCGGGAACGGCTTTTTTCAACGTGATCGTTAAGAGGCCGTCACGCGTTTCGGCTTTCACCCCTTCGTCATTCACTGCGGCGGGTAATGGAATGGCCCTTTGATATTGTCCGGCGAAACGCTCACGGACATGGACCCGGGCGTCACCCGTGAACTCCTGTCGCTGGCGAGTTGCCGTGATCGTCAACATGTTCCCCGCAAGACTCACATCGACCGTTTCAGCACTGACCCCAGGTAGGTCCACCTGCACAACAATTTCATTCGGCAGCTCAATCATGTCCACGGGGAGGTTTGACGTGCGGTTTCCCCCTGTGATTCCCAGCGATTCCAGCGTCCGTTCGCCGGTGTTGCGAACAACTTCCAGCCAGCGATCGACTTCCTGACGAACTCGTTCCACCGGGGGAATGCCGCTGTTTTCAGGGTTAGACTCACTCATGTTTATTATGACTTTCTGTTGAAGATCGGTGACATCAATGAAGACAGCAGAACGTGACGATATGTCATCAGGGACGAACCCGACGAGTAAAGCGTCATCGGATGTTTGAATTCGTAGAGACGGAGACCGAAAGGCGCTGACGGATCGAATGCCCCCATGATGAGCGTTTAGCGCTGATAGATCGGGAGGTAGCCGTTATCCAGCAGCAGAATGGTTGAGTTGATCGCGGTCACGTAGACCGGGCCCACGTGCCCTTCTTTCCAGGAACCGTTGGCAGACTGTTGAGCCATGATCTGCTTTGAGATCGTCGAAAAATATTTCGACCATTTGTCATCGCCCAGCCGGTACTGCACCTGGGAATAGTAGTAATGGGTGTAGTGCCAGTGTCCGAACATCTGGGCCTGGTTGTTCGTCCCTTCGATATTCTTCTGGCAGTAGTTCAACAGCTTCTTGGCGGTTTCGTTTTCGTAGTCGCCCGAATTAAACAGACAGGCGATGGCTGCCGCGGTGATCGGGGGGCGGGATCCACCCGCGTTACGCAGGCTGTACTGAATGCCGCCGTCCGGTGCCATGCACTTGCGGATGTACTCGACCGCCTTATCGATTACTTCGCGAGGAACGGGAATTCCCGCATTGCGGCAAGCCCGCAGTCCCTGCACTTGGGTCACGCATGTCGAACCTTCGTCGAAATTGTTTCCATCCTTGGCCGAGACATAGCCCCAGCCGCCATCGGGTGTCTGCGCTTCACCACAGAACTGAACCGCCTTTGTCAGGACTTCTTTCAGTTTCTCACGTCGCTGTGCATTCTCTTCCTCGCCGTAGACCTGCGAGAGGAACAGCATCGAGAACCCGTGCCCATAGGTGTAGTGATAGTCATGCTTGTAGCCGATCAATCCGTTCGGTTGAGCCGTATCGATCAGATAATCAACAGCCCGTGAGATGGGCTTGGCAAGACGTCCTCGAGTCGTCGTGGAACCTTCGCAGAGCATCGCGTTGCCCGCCAGAGCGGTCATTGCGACGCGGTACTGCCCCTGGTTGGCTTCCCAGTATCCGCTGCGGTGCTGCTCACTGACCAGCCAGTCGATTCCACGTTGCGCGGCGAGCTTCGCTTTGGGATCCTTGGTTTGCGCCAAGACGGTGTCGATGCGGCCCAGAAAGGTCAGCAACAATATCACGGCGATCGAGGCACGGTTCAACATCAACGTTCCCATCTCCCTGTCCATGTCCGTGATCGCACAATGCGGCTACGTTACGGGCGCGTCCCCTGCACTTCTCAACTTTACGCAAGTCAGTAGCGAAAGGGAAGAACTTCCACCGCAAGAGACTTCGTCTCACGAAAACAGAGCGGCGAATTCTGAATCGTCACTGAAAACTTTGCTACAATCCGGAACTTTTCCAGAGTTTCCCATCTCAACGAGGAGTGCGAATGGCGAGCCGCCGGGCGAGGCAAGTAGCAGACCGCTCCACCCCGATACGACCGGGAGTGGAATCGCTTCGTGCACCGTCAGCTCTGCCCCAGGGACACTCCGTCAGCTCGGAGCCGTCGCCGACGAAGTCGGGCCCGGTTGGTGCTGAGGCGGGTGATCACAGAACTCCATCCGACCAGGCACCGATCACACTCTGGTTGCGGCGAGCCGACCAGTTCTTCCTGGGATTTCTGGTGATCGCGCTGCTCGGTCTGCTCGTCATCTTCCGCTGGCGACTTTCGTCAGGTGGTCAGGCCGAGATCGAGATTATCAATCAGCAACCGCGCGAGTTTTTCTACTCAATTGATATCAATCAGGCTTCGTGGGTCGAATGGGCACAACTCGATGGTATCGGTGAGAAGCTGGCGCGCCGGATCGTTGGGGACCGCACGCAGAACGGTCCGTTCAAATCCATTGACGACGTTGCCCGCGTGCGAGGACTGGGGATCAAGTTGATCGATAAACTGAGACCATTCCTGAAACACGATACCGCGAGCGAGGAGGTCAGAGAACTTCGCTGAGTCGAACGCCAAACATTCCGTCGATCACCAGCAGTTCTCCCCGTGCGATCAACTTCCCATTCGCGATGATGTCGACGGCGTCTCCGGCGAGTTTATCAAGCGTCACGACGCTCCCCTCCCGCAGTTTCATCACCTCATCAATCAGCAATTCCGAACGACCAAGCTCGATCGCAATGTCGAGCTCCACGTCTCCAAGATCATCCAGTGTCAGACCACCGGTGTCGGCAGCAATAACAGGAGTGTGAACAGACAGGGGTGGCACAGACTTCGACTGAATCACCTGAGCAGCGTGCGTAGCAGCCACCGACGGAGGGGGGCTCTCGACAGGTTCGGGCATGGAACCGAGGATGACTTCACTCAAACTTCGCTCGACCGAATTCAGTAGCTGGTCGGGCGGAAGTTCGCCGTCGGGCCAGTTCGAGTTGAACCCGGCAAAGGATGCGGGATCGGGAATTGGCATTGTCCCTCCTCGAAAGTACTGGACATCACCCGGCCCGAGCTCTTCGTCCAAATCTGGCGATTCGGGATCTGGTGAGGGGATTTCGCCAGACCGCCATTCGAGAGGAGAGAACGGTTGCGTCATCGGTGTCCACGCGGGCTGCAGAAGGAAGCAACGGGCGACGGGATGGCCGACGCCCCATTCCGGGGGTATACGTCAGCATCCCGATTTCCGTCAATTGGAAACAGCGAGCCCCGCGGTCCCACGCAGGCATGGTGTCTCCCTACCGAGCGAAGATCATGGCCCGGGTCGCGTACCAGAGTTTTTTCCATTTCGGCAGCGAGGCACGGCGTGAGTAGACGTCAAACCGGTTTCGTTCGATCTGCCGCAGCAGTCCCTCGTAAATATCGACCATCGCTCGCAGGATCGGTTTGCCCGGAGGTTCGAGGAAAGCGAACAGACGTTCGGCAGCAGCGTAGTACTGTCGGGCTCGGTCGGCCTGAAACTGCATCAACTTGAGGAATCGGTCGTTCATCACGCGGTTGCGGAGATCGTCGGGGGTGTAGCCAAACCGGTCCAGATCTTCCCGGGGAAGATAGATCCGCCCCAGATCAGAGTCTTCACCCACGTCTCTCAGAATATTCGTCAGTTGCAGGGCCATGCCGCAATCACTAGCCAGCGAAATGGCCTGCTCGTCCTTGAAACCCCAGACGTGAATACAACCCAGTCCGACGGCCCCCGCGACATGGAAGCAGTATCGCTGGAGATCCGCAAATGTTGCGATCTCAAAGGGATAGAGGTCCATCTCGACGCCGTCGATGACGGCCAGCAGATACTCCTGCGGAATTCGGTAACGCGTCACCATGTCGGTGATCGCCGGGAGCGCCGGATGTTCGGAAAACGTCCCCATTTCCGCCGTTCCGATTCCTTCTTCGAGGGCCGGTTTGCCGCTGACGGAAAGGAGTTGCTCCTGAAACGCTTCGTGACACTTTACCCCCGCCGGATTCCCCGCTTTGGCGTTGCCTTGAGTCAACGAGTGACGAATGGTTTCACGCCAGACAGCCAGTCGAATCCGGCGTAGTTCCAGATCAATCGAATCGTCGTCGCCCAGATCGTCTGTGATTCGATTGAAGGCATAGAGTGCATTCATCGCCTGCCTGCGTTCGGCGGGAAGCGTCATAAACGAAAAGCGAAAATTGTGGGCGGTCCGCTGCGTCAGATCCCGGCAATACTCATACGATTCGGCAAGAGACAGCATAGGAGGAGGTATCGCGTCGGGTCTCCCTCCGCAAAGCGGGCGAGACAGGGGTGTGGGAGGGGAGATTCAAGGACAATTTTTGCCCAATTCTGCCCGCAACCTGCCGGTTTGAAAACCGTAAAGGGGGAATGAGCGTGATTCTAAACTCAAATCGTCACGTGAAACCCATTCTGTTCGCAACCGGTGGCAGTCGCGACGACATCCAGGAGGACGTCATCGTGACCGAAACGCTTTCCGCCAGAGTGCCCCGGCCAGCAGCTTGAGGGCATCGAACTTCGTGACTTTCGGACGGGTCTCCCAGACCCGGTAGCCAATCGATTCAATTCGATCGAGAATGCAGAGGCCTCCCCGTGCGAAGAGATCAATATCCACCTGAATCCGCCCCGGAAGTTGCTCGATCAGCGGTAATCCCGAGTTGAGAAACTGCCGGGCTCGATCAACCTGAAATCTCATCAGTTCCAGGAATGGAGGATTGATGCGTCCGTGGTCGAAATCCTCACGCTGGTATCCGAATCGCTCGTAGTCTTCCCTGGGAAGATAGATTCGGCCGATCTTGTAGTCGCGAGCGACATCCTGCCAGAAATTGGCCAGTTGCAGTCCGGTACAGATGGAATCCGACCAGACGACGTTTTGAGGATTGTGCTGCTGACACAAGTACAGGACCAGCCGTCCAACCGGGTCTGCACTGCGGCGGCAATAGTCCCGCAGTTGTTCAAAGGTCTGATATTCGAGAACCGTCTGGTCCTGTTCGAAGGCCGAAATCAGGTCGAGGAACGGTTCGGCAGGAATCGAAAATTGATCGATGGTGGGCTTGAGGGCGACAAAAACTGGGTGTCGCAGTTGCCCGGCATAACATGCCTGCAGTTCCTGCCGCCACCAGGCGAGCAGTTCCAGTGAGCTGGCCGGATCGCCAACTTCGTCACCCAGATCGTCGGCCCAGCGGCAGTAGGCATAGACATTGTAGAAGTGCTGATGCAGTTCTCTGGGAAGCAGCCACGAGACAAGGGGAAAGTTTTCGTAATGCGAGGTCGCGAGGTGTTTGCAGTAAGCCTCGGCCTCAGCGCGATCAATCTGTCTGGCCGATGACTCGGGGCCGTACCGACGGAGTTCTTCGAGAAACAACGGTAGATGGCTTTCTATCGGAATAAAGTCATACGGCGATCTGCCCGGTCCATCCTGCCGACGTACGTCGGGAGTGGATTAATAAGCCGTTCAGGTCATTCATGCAAGAAGCCGTCCTGCGGCCGGCGGGCCCCAGCCGGATACACCCGGCTTTTGCTGGGGCAGGATCTCGAGCAATCACCCACTGCGGGAACCCGGTAACCAAAGGGACTGAAACCAAGCGGACTGATTTTGTTGACAAAAGGGAGGTCAAGCGGCAGGAATCGCAACGATTTCCAACAGCGTTTCCTATTTGGCTTTAATCCGGCTGACCCCTGCCCGGTTTCGCGGGGTTCATCTTGTCGAGATTTTCATTTTAGACTAATTGTCCGCGGCGCAAGGGTAAGCGGGCTCTTTGGAGTCCGGTTGCGTTTGCCTCCTTTCGTGAAATTCCTGTCAGAATCATCCTATCCCGTGCTCGGAAATTGGCGCGGAGCCTGAATGCTCGTGCCCGTGAGAAAAGATCGCATGATCCAGCACTCCAGTTCGAACACCGTCGTTACCAAGGGGTCACCGAGAGGCACATTCGTCTCGCGGTGGGCGATGGTTTTTGGGGCTGGCAAGCTATTCACCAGTCGCAGATCGATTCTTTCCCTATCCTGCTTTCCCGAAATGCCATCCGCGGATCTGTCACTTTCCGAACTGCAACAGTCGCAGCCACAGTCATTTCAAAAAGTCAGCACAGGACCGTTCAGCGATCGTAGCTTGAAAACAATGCCGAAATTTTTCCGCTCGATGGTCGCCGCGGGAATCGTGGCAGGCAGTCTGATTGCGGTCGAGAATGCATCCGGCCAATCCACGACGAGTCCCTCGTCCGCCGCCAAATCGAAGACGGCGAAAAGCAGTCTGGTCGAGCCTGAACATTCACTCGACCTTCCCACTCCGAAAAGAACAACGACGACGGCGGCAGACCGCAAAGATCGCTCGGCGGTGAAGCTTGCCAAGACCTCTGGTTTGTCGGGTATTCGCCCCGTTGCCGCGTTCGAGGGGGACGAGGAAAAGCCCGACACGCCCTTTCACCTTGATGAGCCTCTGGTGGATGTGGTCATCGAGGGAAACTCGACCATTCCCAACCCGGAAATCGCCAAACACATCAAGACACGTCCCGGTCGCCCTGTGACGCAGAAGCAGATCAAGGACGACG
This sequence comes from Schlesneria sp. DSM 10557, assembly GCF_041860085.1. Lineage (NCBI taxonomy): Bacteria > Pseudomonadati > Planctomycetota > Planctomycetia > Planctomycetales > Planctomycetaceae > Schlesneria > Schlesneria sp. DSM 10557. The sequence goes on along the minus strand of NZ_CP124747.1, from coordinate 6,608,236 downwards.
TTGATGCGCTGGTACGAACACGCTGGTTTGCCAGTGTCGAACCGACCTTGCGTCGCACCGACGATGGGGTGGTGCTGGTCTTCCGCGTCCTGGAGCGTCCCATTGTCCGCCGAGTCGAATACAAGGGTCTGAAGAAGATCAAACAGAAAGTGTTTGACTCGATGACTCAGCTCCGGCCCGGCAGCCCGTTTGACGTCAGTTCAAACCGCGAGTGTGCTCGCCGTATCGAAGAATACTACCACGAAAAAGGCTATGCCTTTGCGACGGTCGAACTGGAGAAAGGGAACGATCGCGAGGATCGCGAAGTGGTCTTTCTGATCAACGAAGGTCCGAAAGTCGCTGTTTCCGGCGTCGAATTTGACGGAAACGAGGATTTCTACGACGGGATCCTGAAAACGAAGACCCGGACCAAGACCCAGATCCTGTGGCTGTTCGGTGGAAAATACGATCCTGCGTCGATCAAGGATGATATCGAAGGTGTCAAACAGTACTACCACAGCCTGGGGTACTTCGACGTTGACATCAAGCACACGCTGAAGTTTTCCGAAGACCGTTCAAAGGTCAAGATCCTGTACACCATCGACGAGGGGATCCGGTACAAGATCCGAAGTATCGAAGTCGACGGCAACAATGTGATCTCGGAAGAGGAAATCCGCGGAATGATGAAAGTCGCGGAAGGGGTGCACTACAACACCCGCGACATCAATAAAGACGTCGACGCGATCCGAACGAAATATGGTGAGCAGGGCCGCTTGTTCTGCCGGGTCGACGCGGTCCCCCGCTGGACGGAAGACGACGGGATCGTCGACATCGTCTACAAGATCGAAGAAGACAAGGTCTATCGCATCCGAAATCTGAACGTCCATATTCAGGGGGATCACCCGCACACGCGGACGAATCTGGTGCGAAACATCTCGCCCGTCCAACCAGGGGACCTCGCTGATCCCAAGAAAATCCATCTGATGAAACGCCGCCTCGAAGGCTCGCAGAACTTCGAAACGGGCCCGGAAGGGGGCGTGCGGATCGAGACGAACGTCGTGAGAAACCCGAACTGGGTCGACAAACGGGATTACGACAACATCGTCCGCAGCCAGTCTGCGCCGATTCAGCCACACACCACACTTCGCAATCGGACAGAAGGGAAGCCCGAAAAGCCCACCCGTCCGGCCAAGGGTGCTCGCCCCAGGACAAAGCCCACAACGGAAACCTCCGCCAACCGACGGGCGGAAGGACTGCAGACACAAGGGGCTGTTCAGCCTCCCACTGGTCTTCAAAGCTGGGTTGGTACGAGCGAATCGCGTGAAGAAAGTCGCGACCCGTTCGTGACCGTCGCCTCGCACTTCGACCAGATCGCACAGCCCATTACGTTACCGGAACCCAAACCTCGCGAAATCTTCGACGAAGACCTGTCGCCCATCACACCGATCTTTCGCGCACAAAGTCGCGATCCGCTTCAGCCCCCTGCCAACTTTGGATTCGACAACAGTCCTCAGGGGGACCCCTTCGGAAAGGCGATCCGCGATCCTGATCCGGGCGACTGGACACGGATGGAACCTCCAGAGTTTATCGACCTGGATGCTTACGTTTCCGAAGCCCGTACAGGGCGCCTGATGTTCGGTGTCGGTGTAAACAGCGATGCCGGTGTCATCGGTAACATTGTGCTGAGCGAACAGAACTTCGACATCCTGAAGCCCCCGCGAAGCTGGTCTGACATCACGAACGGAACGGCCTTCCGTGGTGGTGGTCAGAAATTCAAGATCGAGGCGATGCCCGGTTCGCAGGTCAGTCGTTACCTGGTTGACTGGCAGGATCCCTACTTCCTGGACACCAACTTCAACCTGGGCCTGAGCGGATTCTACTTCACTCGTTATTACCGAAACTGGTACGAAGACCGGACCGGGGGCCGTATTCGACTCGGTCGCCAGTTGACGCAAACCTGGTCCACGGCGGTAGCCCTGCGACTGGAAGACGTCAATATCTACAACCCGTACCTGCCGACACCACCGCTGCTCGCGGCGTCCGTCGGAAGCAATTTCCTCTCGACCATCCGCGGCTCGTTGATGCATGACACTCGAGATGCCGCTTTCGGCACGACGTCGGGGCATTACGTCGATTTCAGCTACGAACAGGCTTTCGGCGAATACTCGTATCCACGATTTGAAGCCGAGGCACGTCAGTACTTCACGACGTATCAACGAATCGACGGTCAGGGAAAACACACCCTGATGGTTCGCGGTCAGGCGAGCTGGTCAGGCAACGACACACCGATCTTCGAACGGTTCTTCGCAGGGGGTTTCCAGACCTTCCGCGGCTTTGCGTTCCGCGGTGTGAGCCCGATGGAAGGGGGAGTCTACACCGGGGGTAACTTCATGGTCCTCGGTGGTGCAGAATACATGTTGCCGGTCACCGCCAATGAAATGATCAAGGTGGTCGGTTTCACCGACTTCGGTACTGTGAATGACAATGTATCGCTCAGCAACTTCCGTCTGTCGCTGGGGGGTGGTCTCCGTGTGACCGTGCCAGCCATGGGTCCCGTTCCGATCGCTCTCGACCTGGCAGTACCTCTGATGAAAGAAGAGGGCGATATCCAGCAGGTCTTCGCGTTCTACATCGGTGTGAACCGCTAGGCCGCGTGTCCGCTGGGCATGATCTTTTCCTCCAGTCCTGCCGATTGCAGGTGTGAAGTTTCGAACCGGACGTCTTGAATGTTCCCCTGCTGTCATTTCGTATTTTGGAATGCAGCAGGCGGACTTGATCGGTCAGGAAACCTTCTTATCTGGTCCCACCCGATACTCCTCAAGAGCTGCTTGCGAAGGGACTCAGGAGACGGCGAGTTCGACCTCTTTAAAACGCTCGGGGCGCTTCTGAAATTCCGAAGCAAGCCGCTGGAGTGTTGACCAGCGGGTGATGTGGTGCGACGCCTCGAGCCTGGGCATTTCCTCGGGCAGATTCGTGAGCAGGCTTTTTCGAACCACCATCGCCCGGATTTTTCGCGTCTTCATCTCACCGACAGATTCGCAGGTGAGGGCAATGAGATACGTCGCCGTGGTGACTTGCGCTCCCATATCGGATTTCAAAAAACCGATTGCGAATTGCTCTGACAGGTCGTTGAGAATGGCGTTCAGATAGAACCAGTTTTCCGAAGCCGGGATCGGAAGGATGGGGTCGTTTCCGGTCGTCTGCCGAGCCAGTTTCTGAACCGTGTGGGCTGCGGCCAGATTGAGGAACACGTCCTCACAGCGTTTTTCACTGAGAGTGCGAATCTTCAGCGTGCCATCCTGGATCATATTCAGCGACACATTCAACCGATCATAGAACTCTTGCTTCTTCCAGTCGGCGGATGCACGGCGATGTCCGAGATACCAGCCGATGACCATCAGCACGAGACCCGTAATTACCTTGACCGAGTGGTCTTTGACATAGTCAACGAGGGTCTGAACGACGTGATCCACGGAATGCACCCTGAGTATGGTCGTGCTGCACTGCTTGAAATTGAAAATGACTGCATCCCGCGGCTTGCACGGTGAATGCAGTCATCCTGTCAGTGTGACAACAGATCTCGTCACTGCGTTCGGTTTGTTATCGCAGGGTTCGGTTTGTTATTGCAGAGAGTTCGGCAACGACTTGACCCATCGGACGTGCGAGGTCGGCAGGTTTGAGGATCATGGTGCTGTACCCCGATCCTCAAACGGATTCGGCGAACTCGATGAGTAACAAAGTTCTGGCCCTGGTCCAGCAACCCGGCTGTCAGGAAAGAATGCCGGTCACTGCATCGGCGTTGACCATCTCTCGAGGCTGGTTCAAGTGGTTATAGACCATTCGACGTGGATTCATCCCGACGCTATGGTAAATCGTAGCGAGCAGCTCGATCGGATGAACGGGGTTTTCCACAGGAGCCGAAGCGGTCTGGTCAGACTTGCCCCAGACAAATCCTCGTTTGACCCCGGCCCCGGCCATAATGCCGGTGTAGCAGTAAGGCCAGTGATCACGCCCGTCGTCAGTGTTCCCATTGCCCGAGGTGCTGACACCTCGTTTGGGGCTGCGTCCGAATTCCCCAATCGCGAGAACGAGAGTATCCTGGAGCATTCCGCGATCATCCAGATCAGCGATCAGTGACGATAGCCCGGCGTCCAGCATGGGTCCCGACTGATTCTTCATTCGGGCGGAAAGTCCCGCATGAACGTCGAACGAATGATTGTCTGAGTTCGCGACTTTTGGCCAGTTCACCTGGACAACGCGAGTCCCTGCTTCGATCAGTCGGCGGGCGAGCAGACAACTTTGCCCAAATGTGTTCCTGCCATACTTGTCCCGTAAGGCATCGGTTTCGGCAGAAAGGTTGAACGCTTCACGTGCCTGGCCTGACAGAACCAGCGACAGAGCCTTGCCGTAGTATTCATCCAGTGCATATTTGCTGACGGCCTTATCGAGGTCGTCCAGGCTGGCATTGACCGTTTCACGCAGGCTGGCTCGGCGGGCCAGACGATCCTGTGGCACTTCGGGACGAAGCTGCAAATCGTCCACTCGAATGCGATCCATCTTCGACATATCCATGTCGTCTCCGGTCGGATAGAGCGTGTACGGATCGAAGGCACGGCCCATGAAGCCCGCAGTTCCCCCCTTGCCGATCACATTACTTTCCTGCAGAGGCCGAGGCATCATCACGAACGGCAGCATCGGAACTTCCGGTGGCCGAGCCTTGATGACGTGGCAGCCCCAGTTCGGGAAGTCCTTGGGGCTCGGTGGTTCCAACTGTCCTGAAGGACTGACCTTGTCGGCCGTATAGCCGGTCATCATCTGATAGATTGCGGCGGTGTGATTAAACAGTCCGTTGGGTGAGTAACTGACAGCGCGCAACAACGTTGTTTTGTCGAGTTCCTGAGCCAGCTTGGGCATCAACTCAGTGAACTGAACGCCAGGCAATTTGGTGTCGATCGGCCCAAAGACACTTTTGACGTTGTCAGGAACATCGGGCTTCGGATCCCACAGGTCGAGGTGACTTGGTCCCCCCTGCAGATAGACCAGAATGACATGCTTTGCTTTGCCGTATCCCACACCGCCGTAGCGTGCTTCTTCCGCAGCGTGAACTTTCTCATGCTTCAGCAGAGTGGGCAGTGAAAGGCCCATCAGCGACGCACCACCGACTCTCAGCAACTCCCGACGACTGTATCCATCGCAATTGTCTTTACCGTATTGGCCGGGAATCACAAACATGCTGGTCGCTCCCTGTTTGACGAACGAGGCTTTCAGTCACGCGGGCTTTATGGCGATCGAATCCTGCCTAGGAATACATCGGCAAAAGTCAGTGTGTTCAATTCCTTATACTGGTGATAAGAAACATCTGTCAATGACTTGCTGCGGTCAGGCAGCCTGTGAGTCCATGGCATACACCCGTCCTGGAAGGATTGATTTCTCACTCAAAAGTCCGAAATTTTGCCCATCGGTTGCGGTCTCGCTGCACGAGGGCGACAATCCTAAGTTGCCACACAAGGGCGATTTATGAGCGGCGTTTCGATTTCATCAGCGGCAATTCGACAGGTCCTGTTCACGGTGCTGGTCGGTCTCTTCGGGACTCAGAACAGCCACCTCATCTGCCCAGCTTCTGTCTTCGCTCAGATTCTCGACCCACCTCCGCCGCGGTTGGCGATCCCGCCCGAACCGGTCAAAAAGCCCGGTGAAAGGCGGGGTAGCTCAACCACGTTTAGCCTTGATCGACACCAGTCAGCCGTCCAATGTGCCGATGCAATTGAGTTATCTCTGGAGCGAAAAGAATATCACGCGGTGTTTCCGTTGCTGGAGACCCTGCTCTCGGAACCCACGACGTTTGTCCCGATTTCTCCTTATTCAGACGTTACTGCGGCAGAGTATGTGAAACGTGTGCTGGAGCAGATTCCGCCCGAGGCACGAACGAGATTCGAAGCACAGCGGCGTGTCGCAGCCAGTGAAACCTGGGACCGCGCGAAGAACGCCGGTCGTGAGGAAATCGCTCGCTTTCTCAGGGATTTCCCCGAGTCCCCCCTGGCTGTCGAAGCGTGGTGGCAGCTTGGACTTCATGAGCGGGATCTTGGACACGTTCGCCGTGCGGCCGCGGCGTTCAGAAGGGTGGCAGAGCATCCTCAAGTGAGTTTGCCCCTTCGCATCACGGCCCTTATTGCGGCGACGGAGTCCCTGACCCGCACATCCATGATGAACGAGGATGCGGCCCGAGAACGGCGGTTACTGGCTGGTCGACTTTCTGCACTGGATGGCAATTTCAAGCTGGAAATCGCTGGCCGCGTTATCACGCTTGCTGAATGGCGAATGCAACGGGATCTTGCTGCGTCCCCCTCTAAACACCAGTCCCCGGCAACCTCACAGGAGGTGGGCGCTACCGCACAGCGGTGGCAGAAACACCGGCCGGTGCTTCTGCCCATGTGGCGACATGACTTGCCGAATGCTCCACAGACCAGTCTCGAAAAGCTGGTGAAAGTTCTACCCGATCCGTCGGCACGACCTGTCTTGATCACCGCTCCCTTAATTTGCGGCTCTCAGGCCATTGTGCGTACGACGCAGGAGATTCACTCGTTTGATATCCCCTCCGGTCAGGCACAATGGTCGATTCCCAATACGGAATTCCTGAACATCGGCAAGAGAATTTTTGAAAGCACTGCTTATCGATCGGTTGCGATTGAGTGGGCACAGCGACGCACCCAGGCCGATTCCCTGTTCAGTCGAATGACAACTGACGGATTGCATCTGTTCGTCATCCAGGAACCGGACCGTTCGAGTGAATTCCGAATGGAGAGTGATCGCTCGCGCGGCCTTCCCCGATTGGGGCCGCAGTACAATCAGCTTTGCAGCTACCATCTGAAGTCGGGAGAGCTCAACTGGGAGATCGGCGGCCCGGTCTCTGAACCCCGGCAGGAGTTGGAAGGATACTGCTTTCTGAGTGCGCCGCTCGTCCTTGACGGCGACCTGTTTGTCATCGGACAGCGTGATTCAGATCTCGAACTGCTGTCCCTGTCCATCGACACAGGGGAACTGAACTGGAGACTTCCGCTCGGCACGGCCGCTCGGCCGATCGACGAAGACCTGCAGCGGTCACGTACGGCCTGTCCGATTGTCTGGCACGAGGGCCTGTTGCTCTGCTCAACAAGTTCCGGCAGCATCGTCGCTGTCGATCCTGCGATGATGTCCATGAAATGGAGTTACCGGTATCCTGCCATCACTATCCTCGCGGGCGATATGGCCCAGATGACACGACGGGCCGGACGCGTGAATCTGATTGAACCCTGGTGGGAAACGTGGCGTGAACCTTTTCTCGCCGTCGTACAGTCGATCCCGCAGGAATCAGGAGCGAATACTCTGAACGATTCCTCCTCGCCGGCCCCTGCCCCTCCCCCGGAACCCGTGCTGCTGTTCGCCTCACCCGAGACAGACAAGTTACATGCCATTCGCCTTCCTCAGGGTCAACCACTTTGGCAAATCGATCGCCAGGACGGGTTAGCCGTGATCGGGATCTCTGATCAGAGAGTGATCATCACCGAAGACATGCGCGTCCGGGCGCACGACATCGGTTCAGGAGAACTCGCCTGGGCCACCCCCATCGAACAGGTCAGCGGTCCAGCGGTCTTGAACGGATCACTGCTGGTGATTCCCGTGCAGTCGGGCGGTGCATCCGTCCTCAATGCGATCGACGGCACGGTTCTCAATGAAGCGGGCGCCAGTGACGTGCCGCTCGGAATCCTCGCCGAAACTGAACATGGCTGGATTGCCTTCAACCGACAATCCGTCTCTCTGCTCCCTCAGTTAGATGACATTCGACAGTCGATCGCCCTGGAACTGAAACAAGACCCTGATAACGAGTCTCTGCGAGTTCGGGCGGCACTCCTGGACCTCCAGGCAGGAAACGTAGAACTGGCCCGCGAACATCTGGTCGGGCTGACATCGACCCCGGCACGCAATCTTCGCCGACAAGCTCTGATTGCAGCGTTGGAAAGTAATCCAACCGCAACCAGTGAAGTCAGTCGCACCAGTCTGGCGCGCGAACTGAACGAACTGGCCGACAACTCGGACTACAGGTTTGCAGCCGCCGCTGCGATCGGCATGTCTGCACTTGCGGTGAACGACTTTGCAGACACCGTCGACGCCTGCCTGGACGGACTCGCCGCAAATCTGGCTCATCATGATCAACTGGTCAAACGGCAGACCACTCACGTCCGTAAGGACCGTGTCTTGCTGGGTCTGATTGATGAAGCGTACCGGCGTGCCCCACCCTCCGACCGCAACGAACTGGACCGACTGTTTCAATCACGAGTGAACCAGGCACGGAACAGCCGAGACCGACTGGCGCTTCAGGAACTCTGGACGCAGTGGCGAGGACTCGACTGGAGCCGTCAGCTCATCATTTCAGACCAGGAAAAAATCCTTCGCAAACGCCCGCTCGTCGAACAGGACTTGCGGCTGCGGGACGCGGCGGGCAGTGATGATCCTTCCATCGCCTCTCAGGCGTTTCAGAGACTGGCTGAAAAGCTGGAACGACAGGGGCTTCATCTGGAAGCTGAGGCAGTTCGTCGGCAGGCCCGGACTGAACAACAGTCGCGGGAGCTCTCGTCGTCCGCAGAGACTTCGGCGACCCCGCCAGTAATAGAGCGAGAAGGGACACCTCAAGATCAATCCATTGGCGTTGCGGTTCCCTGGACTTCGAGCGAACTCCAGACGCACTGGCCTAGTTCGAAGCCAAAGATCAAATCACGCAATGATCGCAACTTCGGAATTTATGCGCCGACCATCCCTCTTCATTCCGAACCAGGAAGTCTCACCGAACGACTCGACGTGTCGATCGATCGTACGGGAGACGAGGTCTACATTCGGGGAGGCGCGTTCTTCCAGACAGGTCAAGACGAAGAAAACGAACGTCGCTTGAACCTCCCTAAATCGTCATCTCCCTTCCGGGGGCCCGGTGGTCACATGCTGCGCGAGGGCTGGGGAATTGGACGGATTGTCGTACTGCTGATTGGCAGCGAACTGTTCGGGGTTTCGCTTGTGGATGAACAGGGCGAACCCAACTCGCAATTCCTGTGGGCCAACCCGATTGACCTCGAAATCCCCGTCGGCGAAACAGAAGAAGCGCCGTCCCCAAAAGGGATCTACTCACCTCGACAGACAGTCAGAGCCCTCAATGGACCACCGCTCATTGAAATTGGCCCCGTCCGTGCGGGCTATCTCTGCTATCACCAGCGAAAACGGCTGACCGCAGTCGACACCGAGACAGGCCGCAGCCTGTGGCAGCGCTACGATGTCCCGGTCGACGCGGCTATTCTTGGCGATGACCAGCGGGTTTTCGTGTGGCATCAGACGGGCCGAGTGGACGAACTCAGCGCGATCGACGGCCGGAGTCTGGCACAGCGCGAACTAACGGCATCGCCTCAAGACCTGCTGCTACAGCAGGGATCACTGGCCTGGACCGCCCGTCGCGGAGCCACCACTCAGGTCAGCCTTCATGATCTAAGGTCGGGTGAATGCATCTGGACTCGAACTGACTCGGCCGAAGCTCTGGTGGCCGTCCTGGATGAGTCAACGCTCGCAGTCGTCACCCCAGAGAAGCTGTTGTATATCCTGGACGCCAGGAGTGCTGAACTGCGCTTTGCCCCCTTGAGTGTAAAATCTGACGCCGTCGAGGAGATCGCGACGAGCTTTGATTCCGATCACTGGTATGTCGCCATGTCTCGTCCGGTCCCGAATCTGGAGGGCCTGAAAGGGATCCAGCCGAGAGAGTCCTATCGTACACGGTTCGTTAATGGCCCGCTTTATGCTGTGAAGCGAGCGGACGGGCAGATTGTGTGGCAACGAGACCTGAAGAATGAACCATTCGCATTAGAAGTTTCCCGATCCGCGCCGGTTCTGGTGCAGGCCTGGAAACTCCCTCCGGCAGGCATCAACAACGCGAGCGAAGGGGTGTTCAAGATCACCGATAAGCAAACCGGGAAGATCCTGATGGAACGCAGAAGTCTGGATGTGCTCCCGTATTTCCTGTTGAATCCGGATCCTCAACAAGGCATGCTGGAAATCAAGCTGACGCAAGAAACCATCACCTTGGATTACTCATCCGACATCAGTTCTGACGGACGCGATTCCCCGAAAACCCAGGAGACAAAGCCACTTAAGAATCAGTGACAGGAAGAGTACGGTTCCCCACACGGAGCGCCCGGCCCCTGTCCGTGGGACGAAATTCGTCCTCATTCCTTAGAGCGATAATCTTCGTTTTCGTCGAACACCCTCTACTACAATAAGGTATTAACGCGGCAACTCGTCAGGCGGGATCCTCACATGCAAAACACTGATCGTTCCGTCGTCTACTGGAATGAGAACGTGACCCTCCGGCGGTTCATGTTCGTTTCGGCACTCTTTCTCGGCTGGCTTTGTTGTGACTTGGTTGCGCACGCTCTTTCAGGTCCCGGAAGTCTTGAAGCGGACGTCTGGGAATCGGTGCAGCAGGCCAGCGGCGTAACCATTCCGCAAAGCGTCTTGAAGTGGCTTCCGGAAGACTCCTGGCGACTGCATCTCTACACCGCCTACTCACTTCCTGCACTCGGGCTGGTCGCGCTGATCCTGCTGGACCGGCTGGTCAATCAGGGAAAAACCGGCCTGCCCTGGGGAATTACGTTTTGCGGTGGCATCTTCATCGTGGGAGGTGCGATTCTCGATATCGCCGTCACGGTGGCCCATAGCCCCGATCTGGAGCTGGAAGGAAACCCGTATATCCGTATTCTGCTGGACTCGCAGCATTCGCTCACGTTCGTCTACTTGCACGCACTGTTCACACAGTCACTCTACATTACTCTTTTCTGCGGACTGTGGATCGGCTTTCTGCGACATCGACAGATTCTGGTCGAGACCATCTCCGCCTCGTCACCACGCAACTGGATCGAGTTCCTGAAGGCAGCGACGGGGGGATCTCACCTGTCGATTCGGCAGTGGTTACTCCCCATCCGCCCGTCCGAGGCTCCGATTGTTTATCACTGCGTCTGGTTGACCGCCCTGCCCATCGTCTTTGGCGTCAGTCTGCTCAGATGGTACGCCGCAATGGAGTGGTTCGGGTTCGTAGAACCGACGCTCTCGACCCGCTTCTACGTCGTGCTCCACGGCGTCGTCAGCACGCTGGTGCTTTATCTGCTGGCCCTGTGGCGATTGTACCGTCTGTCATTGAACGGCTCACAAGAGTCCAACTCCCTGGAGCTTTAGGGATCTCACCGAAATCGGCTGCAGCCCCCGCGAGACTCGGAACAGAATTGCCGCCTGACGCCGGATCTATACTAGCCGAAAGCCCTGGATCGGACGGTGATTCCCGGAAGTGGCAACTTGATACGGACGTTCAAATTTGCCGCATCATTTACGCCGAATCGCCTTATGCGGCGCGCCACCGACAGACCCATTCAGAGCTGAGTCACGATTTATTTCAACAGGAACGAGTGGCGCAGGAATTGCTAATGAAATTCTTGTCGAAATGCGATAAGCATTCAGACAACTGCCTTCCGGCAGCAACATATTCTTCCCATGCGTGATTACTAGGGTTCGTTTTTCCCGGCATCGTTATCCACCCCAGACGCATGGTGCTCCTGCAAGAAAAAATTTTTCTTGCAGGAGTCTTTTTTTCCACGAACAACTGGGCGTTCGTCGGTGCATTCCCCAACCTGCTGAGTCCCCCCGTGGAATCAACTGTTCACTGGACGGGGTGTCACGACAGCGGCAGCGCGCTCCAGTTCCGCACGGGGCACCGGAACTCGCTTTAACAGCACCAGCGCCAGGGCCCGGAAAGCTGTCGAAGCGACGAAGACCCAGAGATACGACGCCGCACAGATCCCCAGACCATTGAGAATCACGGCCCCAATGAGAGACCCCACCACCAGTGCGACGCTGTTGGCAACATTGTACAGCGTCAGCAGACTCGTCCGCTCGGACTCTTGGATGGTTTCGAAGAACAAGAGCACCAGGGCCAGTTCGTACGCACCCCAGGCGGTTCCTGCAATCAGTTGAAGCACGAACAGCCAGACGTAGTTCGAACTGAGGCACCATCCTCCCGCCAGAGGAATCAGACCCAGCGATCCGATCCACAGCAGTCGATGAGCCCCAGTGCGGTGAGCGATCCGTCCCCACAAGCGAAGGGTCAAAAACTTGGCAACGTACGAAGCACCGATCAGAATGGCATAGTGATGGTACTGGAAATTCAGTTCCTTCAGCATGTAAGGAACGAAGAACGGACCTGCGACGAAGACGCCCACCTGCATTCCGACGGCGAAAACAAGCAGCCGACCTGAGGACCCACGTGAAAACCGTTCCCATTGCTCGCCCAGCGAAAGAAACCGCATTTCTGCCGGAATCGGAGCTGGTTCACTCTGGCACATCAGACAGAGTGTAGAGACCAGACGACAGACCAGAGCGATGCCGAACAAGATGGCGAAGACGGGAACATCGACACCATGCGCTCGGGCCCACTGCAATGCGAATCCGCCACCGAGGAACCCGGCCAGGGTCGTTGCCTGGCAGAGTCGCGCCCGACGTGCGAAAAATTTGGCTCGGATATCCCGAGGAATAATCGTCCCTTGCCACGTATTCCACGCTGGTCCCGCTCCCAAACTGGTGGCCCAGTAGAGTGAGGTGACCGCGAGAATGGCGGAGTGGGAAATTGTCCCCGTCGATGCCGCAATAATCAGAGGCAGAAAGCAAAGCGCCTGAATCCCGGCACACGCCGCGACCCACCATTTGTGCGAGCGGATCAAACGAATCGCAGCGGGCGACACCAACTGCAGCAGACTACCGACAAGCTGTGGCACCGTCGCGATGAGAGCCGCAAACACTTCTCCCATCCCGATCGCCAGGACGAAGGCCTGCAGATAGGTCTCACCAATCCCCACCATGACGCCGTAGGACGAACCGTCACCGATGCTCAGTTGCAGGTTCCGCTTCAGGCCCAGTCCGTTCGTGGCCATTTCGATGGCAGAAGGAGCCGTTTCGCGATCGACGGGTGCCTCGATCGGAGAAGCGTCAGCAGCTTCATTCGAGCGGCCGCCGGGAATTGCCGGCGGCGCAGCGACCGCAGTCGTCGCCGATGGGGATGACGTTGTGAATCCTCCCCGGGATCGCAGTGAAGGGGTTTCATCCGGGGACGAGGCGGGATTGAATCGGGGGGAGTTTGAACCGCGAGGCCGATTGTGCTTTTTTACAAGCGAGATCAAGGGGTTTCCAGTGCTGAAATTTATCTGACCCCCACGAGTGTCTCCGTTACATCCATGTACACGGAAGTCTGAGAGAGAGGGTCACCTGTCGGCCGATCAACCTGACCTGGTTTTATCGGACGTTGAGAGCTTCGGCTGAGCAAAAACGTTGCCATCGATTTAGCAATCGTCGGCGGGCCGTTTTCCAGCTGAATTTAATGAGCCACTTTGCAGTCTGTTACATGGGCTTGCTGGCCGATCTGGCGGGTCAATAGCGTTACTGCCTACTATCATAGCATGTCCACGGAAAAACACCTCGTGACGATGAGGAATGTTTTACTGAAAATTTCGAGCTCCCCGGTCGTCTCGCAACTCTCAATTTGCCAAGCACTACGAGCGGCTTTTCTCCGGTGGTACGCTCCCATTCTCGGGATTAATTCCCACCTCGCCTTCGTCTGGTTAATAACCAACCCGAACAGCGGATGTACGATGCAGAGGACCGACAAGGAGAACTTAGGACCCACTTCCTGTAGAATACGGTGACTCGGAAAAACGGCTCCGAGCCTGCTCTCGGGAGAACTTGACTGTGATCAAAGTGAATACAAATCTAATCCAACGGATTCGACCTTTCCGGGGCACGTGCCAGAGAGCTGGATCACGCCCGCTCCGCAGGAACCACCGCCGTTCCTCCATCCCTTTCGGCCGCGCCGCCAAGGTCATTTCGGCGGGACTCGTGTCGGCAATCTGGCTGGGGTTCGCTCCGCTGGCCAGCGGGGCAGAGATTTCCGATCCCGGCTCTCAGGGTTACCGTAACCTGCGAACACATTCGTACCTGCCTGCCGATTTCGACGAGGAGGTATTCGACGCATTGTGGAAGGCCTGGCCAGAACCTGAGCGTTCGAAAGCGGCCAGCGCGGATCCAGTGGAACGTCGAAAACTGACATTCTCATACTACGGCCTGACTCTGGATCCGGACGACGCAACCGGCCGAAAACCCCTGGGATACCGCGTCGACGAACAGGGAAACTGGACGATGACCTGCCTCGCCTGCCACGGCGGCAAAGTCGCGGGTGTCCCTTACGCAGGCTTGCCGAATTCCCACATTGCCCTGCAGACGCTGACGGAGGACGTGCGCGCCACCAAACTGCAGTTAGGCAAAGCCCTCGCACACCTCGATCTCGGCTCGCTCCAGATGCCCCTGAACACCACCGACGGGACAACCAATTCCGTCATCTTTGGGATCGCGCTGGGAGCCTTTCGGAACCCGGATATGTCGGTGGACCTGACACGCAAACTTCCTCGCCTGGAGCACCATGACGTGGATGCTCCGCCATTCTGGAACGTCCGCAAGAAAGAGTCGCTCTACGCCGACGGATTCGCGCCCAAGACAGCGCGACCTTTGATGCAGTTTATCCTGATTCCCCGGGTTTCCCCGCAGCAGCTCACGGAATGGGAGCCGGAATTTGAAGAGATCCTCGCCTGGATCGAGTCGCTCTCCCCCCCGAAATACCCCTTCCCCGTTGATGAAAACTTGGCGCAGCAAGGGGCAGCCGTCTTCCGGGAAAATTGCTCGCAGTGTCATGGAACCTACGGCAGCGACGCTCGATATGTGCAGACGATTGTCCCGATTGACGAAATCGGCACGGATCCGCTGCGATTGAACGCGTTGACGCCGGAGCACCGTTCCTGGATGAAGCAAGGCTGGCTGAGCCGATTCGGAGCGGATCCCGTCGAAACCGATCCCGTTGGCTATGTGGCCCCTCCTCTGGATGGAATCTGGGCTAGTGCGCCTTATTTACATAATGGCTCTGTCCCAACTTTGTGGCACATCCTGAATCCCGAGTCTCGTCCGCAGATCTGGAAAAGGACGGAGAATGGGTATGATGAGGAACGCGTTGGCCTGGAGGTGACCGACTTCGCCGAAATCCCGGCGGCAGACACCCTTCCCGCCCGAAAGAGAAGGTATTTCGACACGCGTTTACCGGGGAAAAGCCCTCAGGGTCATCTCTTCCCGAATCGGCTGAACTCCGAAGAGAAGCGGGCCGTTCTTGAATATCTCAAGACGCTCTAAGACTTGGATCGAGTGAAATCGAGTGACAATCGGAAGATATGGCCACAAAAGTTCACACCAACGGTTGAAGGGAATGCGTGAAGTCGTTAAATTTCCCGTTCCCCAAAAAATTGGGTCGGTGTCTGTGTTGAATTTGTGAATCTGGGTGAAGGTTGTAGTTGTGATTGCTCCTGGCACGACATTTCTAAAAGCTTCCGATCGTAGTCCCAGCGGGAATCATCAAGCCAAGTGGTTTGTGGTTGACGCCGAAGGTATGACGGTTGGTCGTCTGGCGACAAGGTTGGCGACGGTTCTGATGGGCAAGCATCGCCCCGATTACACGCCACACGTCGACACCGGTGACTATGTCATCGTTGTGAACGCGGACAAAATTCGCTTCACCGGCGGTCGGATGGCTCACGGCGAGCATCCGCACTACACGACCAAGATGTCAAAGAAAAGCTACGTCTGGTTTACCGGATGGCCCAGCGGTCAGCGCACCATTCCTGCGATCGACCTGTGGGAAAAGAACCCGACCGAGATCCTGCGTCTCGCCGTCAAGCGAATGCTCCCCAAGAACGCTCTCGCTACCCACATGCTGGCAAAGCTGAAGCTGTTCGTCGGTCCTGATCACACCCACCAGGCCCAACAACCACAACCACTGCCGTCGCATCTGCTTCCTAAATAAGGTGTCGGCATCTGTTTCGGTCACGGCCGAGTCAGGTGATCCCGTCCCGGCAGAGAACGTCGGTTTCTTCGAATACTTTCCCGTACCCTTCCGTTGAGCAAGCATACGATGGATGAAACGATTGCTGATTCCCCAGAACTGAATTTTTCGGCCACACCTGAACCTGTGGTGGTTGCACCTGAACCGGTTGTCGTCAAGATTCACGGCAAGCTGGATCGGCAAGGGGTCGCGATCGGTACCGGTCGCCGTAAGACTTCCGTCGCCCGCGTCCGTTTGAAGCCCGGATCCGGCGCCACTTCAATCAACGGCCGCCCACTCGAAGTTTACTTCACGAACATTCGTGACCTGCAGATGATCGAAGCTCCTCTTCGTGCGACTGAAAAGCTCGGACAGGTCGACCTGTGGGTCCGCGTCAGCGGCGGTGGAACGACCGGACAGACCGGAGCCGTCGTCATGGGTATCGCTCGTGCTCTCGAAGCGATGAACCCCAGCCTGCACGGCCTGCTGAGCGAAAACGGCTTCCTCACCCGAGACAGCCGAATGGTCGAACGAAAGAAATACGGCTTCAAGAAAGCTCGTCGAAGCCCTCAGTTCTCGAAACGCTAAATCAATCAAGACCAGTCTTTCTGCTTTGACAGAACTGGTTCGACTGATCAAGAATGGCCCCGCCGGAATCATTTCCGGTCGGGGTTTTTTCGTTCTTTCACGCCATACACCAGCGAAGGGATGTCCCGCCTGGACAACGATAGAATGGAATGCACCATCGCTGACCGACCTGCACCACCCGCGCCACTCCGACACCATGAAATGAATGGCCTCTGCTGACTTTGCCTCGATCAGGCAGAGACCGAACAAACCCGTCGTGCGATCCAGACGAAGAACGTCACTGCCATGAAACTGACATTCAAACTCGTCTTTGCACTGATCGCCTTCATCGTGGTGATTCTGGGGATCGATGCCTATCTGTCAGTCCAGCGTGAGTCCAAGTTTCTGCGTGCCGAGCTGGAACGGAAAGCCTACCGTATCGGTAGCGCTATGAAAGAACTGGTGGCGGACGCATGGCGCCGGGAAGGGCCCGAAGTCGCACTTGCCCTGATCCAGGCCGCCAATGAGAGGGAGCGATTACTGCTGATCCGCTGGGTGTGGCTCGACGGCCGCAGCGGAGAACGATTTCGCCCGCACGCATCGACCGAGCGCCTCGGCAAGGTTTCCTTGCGTGAGCCGGTCACGCTGCAGTACCGAACGGCGGATGGAAACGAGTATCTCGTGACCTACGTCTCGGTGAATGTCGACCAGCGGCCCGGAGCCCTGGAGTTGACCGAACCGCTGAGCATGACAGACCACTTCGTCCGCACTTCTCTCTACAGAAAGATCGCCCTGACGGCGATCGTTGTCGCGGGCAGCATCGGAGTCACGCTGCTGCTGGGGATCTGGCTGGTTGGTTGGCCACTGAAGCGCTTAATCGATAAGGCGCGCCGGGTCGGAGCAGGGGATCTGACCGAGCCGATCGAGCTGCGAAGTCGCGACGAACTTTCCGAACTGGCTGACACGCTGAATCAGATGTGCGAAAGTCTGCTGGAATCCGAGCAGCGCATTCGGCAGGAAGCGGATGCCCGCATCGCCACCATCGAACAACTGAGACACGCAGATCGTCTGCGGACAGTTGGCCAGCTTGCCTCAGGTGTGGCTCATGAACTCGGTACTCCCCTGAACGTCGTGACGGGCCGCGCGAGTCTCATCACGTCGGGACGCCTCGCTCCGGACGCAATCGTCGAAAGTGCTCAGATCATTAAAGCCCAAGCGGAACGAATGGCAACGATCATTCGACATCTGCTCGATTTTTCTCGCAGCGGAAAGTCACACCGGACAAACGTTGACCTGCAAATGATCATGCGAGAGACGTCCCAGATCCTCAACCAGCTCAGCCACAAGCATGAAGTCGATCTGGTGGTCCGAACTTCGCCCGAGCCGATGATCGCGTGTGTCGATCCAGGCCAAATTCAGCAGGTGTTGACGAATCTGGTCGTCAACGCCATTCAGGCGTCCGATCCCGGGGGGCGAGTCGCCATTTCTGTGACCGAAGATCGCCGGTCGCCCCCTGCAAGTGACGCGGTACCTGCTGATTACTTTTGCATTTGTGTTGACGACAATGGACATGGCATTCCCCCGGAGATCCGTGGCCGTGTCTTTGAACCGTTTGTCACCACCAAAGATGTGGGCGAGGGGACCGGCCTGGGACTCTCGATTGCTTATGGAATCGTGCGCGAGCATGGGGGATGGATTGACGTTCAATCCGAAGTCGGTCGAGGAAGTCAATTCCGAGTCTATCTGCCGAAGGATCATGTGAAATGCCCGGCCGAGTGATGATCGTCGATGACGACCAGAGCATGTGTGAATTGATCGAAGCGGATCTGAGTTCACGCGGATTTTCTGCCAAGTGGACCACGTCCGCCAGCAACGCACTGCGCGAGATCGAAGCCGGACCGTTCGATGTGGTCCTGACCGACCTGCAGATGCCGGGAATGAACGGACTCTCGTTGTGCGAACGGATCGTGGCCAACCGTCCTGACATCCCCGTGATCGTCATGACCGCTTTCGGAAGCCTGGAAACCGCCGTCGCAGCCATGCGTGTGGGGGCTTATGACTTTGTCAGTAAGCCCGTAGAACTGGACATTCTTGCTCTGCGGATTGATCGCGCCATCCAGCATCGCTCACTGTCAGAGCAGGTACGCGTGCTGAGCGATCGCGTGCAGCAATCCGGCCGATTCTCGAAACTGCTGGGGGAAAGCACCGCGATGCAGCGATTGTTTGAGGACCTGAGGCGCGTCTCCGGCACGGATGCGTCGGTACTCATCACCGGTGAAAGCGGCACGGGAAAAGAGCTGGTGGCGCGGGCCCTGCATGAGCAAAGCCGACGCCAGTCCAAACCGTTCGTGGCGATCAACTGTGCAGCCTTGCCCGAATCTCTGCTGGAAAGCGAACTGTTCGGTCACAAGCGAGGTGCTTTCACCGATGCCGTCTCAGACCAGCGTGGCCTGTTCGTTCAGGCCGATGGCGGAACACTGTTCCTGGATGAGCTGGGAGAATTTCCCCTCACACTTCAGCCGAAGCTGTTACGGGCTCTGGAAGAGCGAACCGTCAGACCAATCGGCAGCGAAAAGGAGATCCCTTTCGATGTTCGCCTGATCGCGGCCACCAACCGTGACCTGGAAACGGCCGTCGAAGAAAAGCGTTTCCGGGAAGATCTGTACTTTCGGGTGAATGTCATCCAGATCAAACTCCCGCCGCTGCGGGCTCGCGGGACCGACATCCTGTTACTCTCACAGCACTACCTTCAGCAGTTCGCCAGCGCGAACGGCAAGCAGGTGGTGGGGCTCTCTGACGCCACCGCAAAGAAATTGATGGACTACTCCTGGCCGGGCAATGTTCGAGAACTGAGAAACGCGATCGAGCGAGCGGTTGCCCTGGCGCGGTTCGATCGGATTGCCGTCGATGACCTGCCTGACAAGATCCGTAACTATCAGGGTTCTCAACTGGAGCTGGGGGGAGATAATCCAAGTGAACTGCTGACGATGGAAGAGGTCGAACGACGCTACATTCGTCACGTCCTGAAAGCGACGCGAGGGAACCGGACCACGGCTGCCCAGGTCCTGGGGTTCGACCGAAAGACGCTTTACCGAAAGCTCAAGCAGATGGGGGACGACTCTCCGGAAGACGCCACGGTCTGACAATCCCTCTGGCCGATCTTGTCGGTAACCCGCACGGTTCTCCTGACAGTCAACACACGACAGCGAGCCGCATTCCTGTCGTCACCCGAGTTCAGTCAGCAAACGCTCCCATGTTCCAGGCGCGCCCCCGGGGCAGAATTCCCCGCTGGGGCACAATGCCCCGTGGCAACACGGGCCCGCGACGCCCTTTCGCCCAGTCGATCGCGGCATCCTCTTTTTCGGCATCTCTTGAACTCCTTGTGCAGCAATGACTTACAAGCCAATTATTTTTGCTGACGTTCGAAGAAGTTGAAAAAAAATCTTCTGGCATTCCACTTGCGAATACCCCATTCGCCATCAAGTTCGTCGTGTGAAACGAACTGTTGGGAGGCTTGTCTCAACAATTCAACGGGAGGTGCAATTATGGAAGAACGATGTTTGACAATCAAAAACGCGAATCTCGCGAGTCGCCTGACGATCGCCGGCACACTTTTGTTCGGAGGCCTTGGATATATGGCATTGGCGACACCTCCTCATGTCGCAGCCAACCCCGAGAAGGGGGCCGTTTCCGCCTCCAGTTCCGAGAAAGCGATCCAGAACCTGGAACAGTCCGGGCAGGCTTTTTCAGCAATCGCCAAGCGCCTTACTCCGGCAGTGGTCTCACTCAAGGTCGAAAAGAAATCTGGCCCCGACGTCCTGGGTTCCGCTCCAGATGACTCATCCAACCCCCTCAACGATGAGTTGATGAAGCGGTTCTTCGGCGACCGGATTCCCGAAGGACTGCGGCAGCGACAGTTGCCAGGTCCGAAGAATCCGGTTGTCGGCCAGGGTTCAGGATTCGTTGTGTCTCCCGAAGGCTTCATCCTGACGAACCACCACGTGGTGGGTGACGCCAGCAAGGTGACTGTCCGATTCCATGACGGCCGGGAAATGCTCGCCAAGGTCATTGGTAGTGATCCTCAAAGCGACGTCGCGGTCATCAAAGTCGATGGCAAGAACCTGCCAACACTTCCACTGGGGGATTCGTCCACGACCGAAGTGGGTGAGTGGGTCCTCGCTTCAGGAGCTCCTTTCGGACTGACGCACACCCTGACCGCAGGGATTGTCAGTGCCGTGGGTCGAAACAGCGTGGGGATCAACAACTACGAAAACTTCATCCAGACGGATGCAGCGATCAACCCCGGTAACTCGGGTGGACCGCTGGTCAATCTGCGAGGCGAAGCGATTGGCATCAACACCGCGATCTTCAGCCGGTCCGGGGGTTCGGTGGGACTGGGATTCGCCATCCCCATTGACATGGCCAAGCAGGTCTACGAACAGATTCGGGATCACGGGACCGTTGTTCGTGGCTACATGGGGGTCCGGATTCAGGCCTTGAATCAGGATCTTGCCGAACAGTTCGGGCTGGATGACCCACACGGTGTGTTGATTGGAGATGTCCAGAAGGGTGCTCCGGGTGAAAAGGCTGGCCTGAAACAAGCGGACGTGATCGTCGAACTCGACGGAAAAGTGGTTCAGGAGGCAGCTTCATTCCGAAACTCCATCGCAATGCGGGCACCAGGATCTCAGGTCAATCTGACGGTGCTCCGGGATGGCCAGCGAATTACGGTGCCCGTCACGCTGGACAAGCTTCCTGAGTCCGCAACGACCGCAGCGGTGAAGGAAACGCAGAAGTCGGCTAACCCCTGGGGCTTCTCGGTTCAGCCACTGACGTCTGACCTGGCGAAGAAGTTTGGCTACTCCGAAGACTCGGGCGTTGTGATCACCGAAGTGACGCCCGGTTCTGCAGCGAGTGACGCGGGCCTGGAACCAGGCATGCTGATTCAGCAGATCAACCGCAAGAAGGTTCAGTCGGCCGAAGAGTTCAACGAAATCTTGAGCAATGAAAAAGATGCCAAATCGATGTTGCTGCTGGTTTCGGACGGAAAGAACTCGCGGTTCGTCGTCTTGAAGACGGAAAACTGATCGCTGTGACGGATGACGAAATGCAGGCTACGGTGGCCGAACGCTTCCTTGGAAGTTAAGCGTCACCTGCACGAGTGACGTCTGGGGGCCTGCAAGCCCCAGGTTTCCCTGCACAGGGAGCGTGAAAGGCGGAAGGACACAAGTGGTTCTTCCGCCTTTTTTCGTTGGCCTGTGCTTCTTCGTTTGTTCCGACCTGTAGAATGGGACTGACGGATCCGCACCGCAGTGGAACGTGGTTACCCGTCCGGTGCACGGATCCCTGCTGTGATAAAACCGAGCCGTCACGCCTGAATTGAAGAATGGGTTGATGTGATGAGTCCATCGAGCGAGCAATCCAGCCACTCCGTCGAAAACAGCGGGACGGACAGTCCTCCGTGCAAACTGTCCATCGAAACAATTGTCGAAACCGCGATCTACGGCGATTGCCTCGACGAGCTGGAACGCTTCTATACCGACGTAATGAACCTTCCGGTGATGGCGAAGGAACTAGGACGCCACGTCTTCTTCGCTGCAGGGCCATCAAGCGTCCTTCTGGTTTTCAATCCCCAGACGACATTGCAGGGGCATGTCTTTCCCCCGCACGGAGCGACCGGGCCGGGACACGTCGCGTTTGGAGTGCGGCACGAGACTCTGGATGCGTGGCGGGCGAAACTCCAGGCGCACGAGATTGAGATCGAGAAAGAGCACCATTGGCCGAAGGGAGGAATCTCGCTCTACCTGCGAGACCCCGCAGGGAATTCCGTCGAATTGATCACTCCCGGAGTCTGGGGAACTCCCGCGGGCTGGTAGAGGCTGGCTCATGACGTGGCAGGGGCCCTCATGAATGCCACGGCCGCATTTCTGGAAGGTCACTTCGCTGTCCCTTCACCGGTCGACGCCATCCGTTTTGAGGGACTAGTTCTGGCTTCCCGAAAGCACCTTTCCAAGGCTGCCCCCGTCGCTGAAAAACCTCATTTTTTATTGCGTAAAATGCAGTTGAGAACAGATCGGCTGAGTTGAGATCATCGCTCAAAAAGAGTATCATTTTCCTCTTACAAAGTGCATGAGATGGCATTGCGCAACTGCGGTGCCTACGACCTTTCCGGAACGAGTTTTCTGGGGCGTTCCGCTCGATCAAATCGAGTCACGGTCAGATAAACCTCGTTCCATTTGAGGAATTCACGATTGGCTACTGGCGACGGAACTCCTGACGGCTCAGATCTGCCCCTTGATCCTCTGACCTCCCATGGCACGAATGATCGCGTACAGGATATCGCGATTCAGGATGAGATGCGGACGAGCTACGTCACGTATGCCATGTCGGTCATCATCAGCCGCGCCTTGCCCGATGTTCGCGACGGTCTGAAGCCTTCGCAGCGGCGTATTCTTGTCGCGATGAACGATTTGAATCTCGGTCCGAACTCGGGTCGAGTCAAATGTGCAAAAATCTGCGGTGATACCAGCGGTAACTACCATCCCCACGGTGATGGATCGATCTATCCAACCCTCGTCCGAATGGCGCAAAGCTGGAACGTTCGTGACGTACTGATCGACAAGCAGGGGAACTTCGGTTCTCTCGCAGGGATGCCTCCTGCGGCAATGCGGTATACCGAAGCTCGACTCTCGGCCGTCGCGTCCGAAATGCTGGACGACCTGAAGCGTGATACGGTCGACTATGTGCTCACGTACGACCAGCGAAACCGGGAACCGGTCGTCCTTCCGTCCCGCTTTCCCAACCTGATCGTCAATGGGTCGAACGGAATTGCGGTCGGGATGGCAACCAGCATTCCGCCCCACAACCTGGGTGAAGTTTGCGACGCTGTTGTTCGACTGATCGATGACCCCGAATGCACACTCGACGAGATCATCGAATGCATGCCCGGTCCCGACTTCCCCACCGGCGGTGTGATCTGCGGTCGCCTGGGCATTCGTCAGGCCTACCTCACCGGCCGATCCACGATCGTGCTGCGGGCCCGCACCAGGTTCATCACGGAAAAGAACACCGATGTTATCGAAGTGACCGAGATCCCGTATCTCGAGACACGCGACCGAATTCGTGAGAAGATCGAGCAACTCATCAAGGACGATCGGATCAAGGGGATCGCCCGCGTCACCGACTTGACCGACCGGACGTTGCCCGCCTGGCAAACCCGTCTGCATATCGCGGTCAAACGGGGGGAAGACAAAGAGGTCGTCCTCAACCAGCTTTTCCAGTACTCGCCACTGCAGTCGACGGTCAGCATCATCCTGCTAGCCCTGGTTGGCAACCGGCCAAAGTTGCTCTCGCTGAAAGAGATGCTGGCCGAGTTCATCCGACACCGCGTCACGGTGCTGCGTCGTCGTACCGAATTCCTGCTGGGCGAAGCACGCAAGCGAAAGCATACCGTCGAAGGGATGCTGATTGCCCAGATCAACCTCGACGAAGTGATCTCGACGATCCGCAACTCGCCAAGTCGTGCAGAAGCAAAAGATCGTCTGCAACTGATCCAGGTTCCCGCGCCACTGGTCAAGCGGGCGCTGGGTGACAGCGGCTTCGAGATGTACCAGAGCGAAGTCGGCGAAAAAGAGAGCTATTCTCTGTCTGCCAATCAGGCGGAAGCCATCGTCTCGATGCAGCTCGGTTCGCTCGCCAATCTCGAACGCGAAAAACTGAACGAAGAACACACGAAACTGCTGGCCGATATCAAAGGCCATCTGTACCTGTTGTCGGACGAAGCCAACATTCGGGCTGTCGTCCGGGACGATATGCTGGCGCTCAAGGCCAAGTATGCCACCAAACGGCGAACCGAAATCAACGACCTGGAACTCAGCGGCATCAACCAGGAAGACCTGATTGCCGAAGAGCCGATGGTGGTGACGCTGTCGCAGCGTGGCTACATCAAGCGCATGCAGCTCAACACCTACCAGGCTCAGAATCGCGGTGGCAAAGGAATCATCGGCGCGAAAGCCGATGAGGAAGACGCGATTGAGCACCTGTTCGTGGCAAGCACCCATGCCTGGCTGCTCTTCTTCACCGACAAGGGGAAGGTTCTGTGGGAAAAGGTCTACAACCTGCCGCTGCAGAACCGCACCAGCAAGGGACGTGCACTGGTCAACCTGCTCGCCCTGCCGGAAGGGGATCGCATCAGCAGCTGTGTTGCCGTACGCGAATTTGATGACGAGCGATTCCTGATCATGGCCACCCGCAACGGGGTTGTGAAAAAGACACCGTTGTCCGCCTACAAGCGCCCCATGAAGGGGGGGATCATTGCCATCAATCTGCGTGACAATGATCAGTTGATCGAAGCGATGATCGTCTCCCCGAAAGAAGATGTGCTCCTCGCGACCAAGAGGGGAATGGCGATCCGCTTCACCGAAACCGATGCCCGCAGCATGGGACGCAATACCAGCGGCGTACGTGGCATCCGTCTGAAGAAGGACGACCTGGTCATCGGCATGGTTCTCGCCGATCCGACGATGAGTCTTCTGACGGTCTGCGAAAATGGTTACGGCAAGCGAACTGCCATCGGTATCGGCGGCCTGGCCTTAGACGACACGTTGTCCACGACCAGCGACGTTGCCTCTGATGCTCCTCTCGACGATGAAGCGGCGCTTGCCGAGGACGAAGTCCCTGAAGACGATACCGTCTCAGAAGATACCGAGACCGATTCTGAAGAAGTGGAATCGGGTGACGAAGCAGTCGGCTCCTCAAACCAGTATCGCCGACAAAAGCGTGGCGGGATGGGTGTGAAGGACATCAAGACCACGGAACGTAACGGCAACGCGGTGAAGATCCTCGCGGTGGCAGAGCAGGACGAAGTTCTGATGGTGACCGCAACGGGCAAGATCCAGCGTATTCGTGCGGGAGATATCAACGAGATTGGCCGCAATACGCAGGGCGTCAGAATTATTCGGCTGGAAGAGAGTGATAAACTGGTCAGCATGGCTCGCATCCCTGCGGATCTGAGTGCTGCTGCCGCCGCCGTCGCGAATGAGGCTGAAGCTGCTGCAACGAAACCACCAGAAGTCGCTCCGCCTTCACTCCCGAACGACGCGGCCCAGCCGGATTCCCCTGATCAGGAATAAACGGATCAGAAGTAATCGGACCGCTCCGACGGCCCGCCTCTTAGTGGCTTCCCATTGTGATTCGGTCCGTCACCGAGGTGGATTCCAGCATGCGACGAGCCACACCGCCCATTAAAGGCAGTGTGGCTTGTCGTCTGATCGCAGATCGGTCGCTCTGCTGGCGTCACGCAAAGCGACAGATCTCGAAGAACAGCCGTTTCCGGCGACAGAACAGGCGATTCATGACAGTCCTGCGTCCTTCAACGCTTCGCTTGCAGCCCCGGTAAATTCACGACAGGCTGCTCATCTTGTTCCATGCGTGCTGACAGAATCACGGGATCCCCGGTCTGTGCAGTCAGGTCCTCACAGAACAGTGTCTGCTTCAGGGGTTGGTCAATGCCGATCGTCAACATTGCGTCGCACCTGAAACAAATGGCTCAGCAGCGCCCCGATCAGATTGCGGTCAGGTTTCCTGCCTCCCGCGACGCGAATGGTGAGACACAGTACACCAGCTACACCTATCAGCAACTTGATCAGGAGAGCGACGATCTGGCGATGGGACTGGAGCGGATCGGTATCGGACGTGGCGTGAAAGCGGCACTGATGGTCCCTCCTTCGCTGGAGTTCTTTACACTTACCTTCGCCCTGTTTAAAGCGGGTGCCGTTCCGGTCCTGATTGATCCGGGGATCGGCATCAAAAACCTCGGCAAGTGTCTGGCCGAAGCCGGACCAGAGGCGTTCATCGGAGTGACGAAGGCCCATCTGGCGCGAGTCCTGTTCGGTTGGGGAAAGGGGTCGATTAAGCATCTGGTGACGGTGGGACGACGACTGGCATGGGCAGGGCGGACGTGGCAGGAGGTCGCTGCCGAAGGACGTACCCGTCGGTCCTCACAGCAAGAAGGGGCGACCGACTGGCACTCCGCCGCGACAGAAGCAGATGAAACCGCCGCGATCCTGTTCACCAGCGGCAGCACGGGAGTTCCTAAAGGGGCAGTCTACTCACATGGAAACTTTGCCGCCCAGGTCGCGGCGTTGAAAGCAGCTCTGCAGATCGAACCGGGAGAAGTCGATCTCTGCACGTTTCCGCTGTTCGCTCTTTTTGCTCCGGCACTTGGCATGACGGCCGTCGTCCCGCGGATGGATTTCACGAAACCAGCCCGCGTCAATCCGGCCGAAATCGTCGGCCCGATTCAGAGGCTCCAGATTAACAACCTCTTCGGCTCGCCGGCTTTACTGAATCGGGTGGGACGGGACTGGAGGCCAGCGGTACAGGGCCACACCCCCTCGAACGCGCAAACGACGGATGTCATCGAGAAATGGCCGTCGCTGCGCCGCGTTCTATCGGCGGGAGCCCCTGTCTCTCCCATGATCCTCGAACGCTTCTCGAAGTATTTACTCCCTCAGTCGCAAATTTTCACGCCGTATGGTGCGACAGAGTCTCTGCCCGTGGCCGTGATCGGCAGCCACGAAATCCTGGGTGAGACGCAGAAGTTGACCGCGCAAGGAGCGGGAACCTGTGTCGGAAAACCGGTCCCTTCGATCCACGTCGAAATCATCAGAATTACAGATGAACCGATCCCCGTCTGGTCTGACGAACTCCGCGTCCGGCCCGGCGAGATCGGTGAGATCGTCGTCCACGGACCGATGGTCACACAGGAATACTACAATCGTCCCGATCTCACTGCGCTGGCCAAAATCCGCGATCCGGAATCAGGACGAATGCGGCACCGCATGGGGGACGTTGGTTACTTCGATTCCCAGGGGCGACTCTGGTTCTGCGGCCGCAAGTCGCACCGGGTGATCACCCCCGCGCGGACCTACTTCACAGAACCGGTCGAAGGAATTTTTAACCAGCACCCGGCCGTGTTCCGCACGGCTCTGGTGGGCGTACGAAAACAGGGGACCGTCGAGCCAGTCCTGTGCATTGAACGTTATCCCCGCTTCCAGTCACGTGACGACCAGAAGCGGACGAACACCCAACTGCTATCGGAGCTTCGGGACCTCGGGGCAAAGTTTGAGCTGACCACGCCGATTCGCACAATGCTCTTTCATCCTCACTTCCCTGTCGACATTCGTCACAATTCCAAGATCTTCCGCGAGAAGCTGGCCATCTGGGCCGCGAGCGCTGTCCGCTAGAAACGAACCGCGCGCGACGGTTACACTCGGAAACGGCCACAGTCGCCACTCCGAACGACAGAGCCCCTGTTCGTGAGGATGCTCCCTATCCAAGCCGAGGACGACCGATGATCCGAATTGCCGCGGGACTGCTGATGCTGACGCTAGCGGTCTCACCTGCGTTTGCACAAAAAGAGGCTCTGTCTCATAGCATTCGCGAGCGGGAAGCAGCGACATGGAACATCGCCCTCAAGATCTGGGAGCTTGCGGAACCTGGCTACCAGGAATTTGAATCAGCCCGTTTGCTGGCGGACTTGCTGGAGAACGCCGGCTTCCGTGTCGAACGCAAAGTCGCTGATATCCCCACCGCTTTCACAGCAACGTACGGTGAGGGCTCGCCGGTCATCGCGATTCTCGGCGAGTACGATGCACTTCCCGGCTTGTCTCAGCAGGCAGTTCCCGAGCAACTTCCCCGGCCGCAGGCCAGTTATGGTCAGGCCTGCGGTCATCACCTGTTTGGCGCTGCCTCCGCATCCGCGGCCATCGCGGTCGCTGAGCAAATCAAGGCAGGCAATCTGCGCGGCACCGTTCGTTTTTATGGATGTCCGGCCGAAGAGGGGGGAAGCGGCAAGGCCTTCATGGTACGCGCGGGGCTCTTTCAAGACTGTGATGCAGCGTTTCACTGGCACCCTGCGGGTCGCAACACAGCGGGGGACTCATCATGCCTCGCACGTGCTGCGGTCAAGTTTCGCTTTGACGGCCGTAGCGCTCATGCGGCAGGTGCTCCCGAGCAGGGACGTTCCTCACTGGATGCTGTCGAACTCGCCTGCCATGCCTCGGAACTGCTTCGTGAGCACACACCCGATTTTACACGCATTCATCATGTCATCACCAGCGGCGGTTCGGCTCCCAACGTCGTCCCCGACTTTGCAGAGGTCTTCTTCTACATCCGCCATCCCAAGGCCGAGGTGGTGCGAGAACTTTACCCGCGACTCGTGAAGTGTGCTCAGGCGGGAGCACTCGCGACCGAAACGAAACTCGACGAACAGTACCTCGGCGGCACAATGGAACTGCTGCCGAACGACCGGCTCGCTCAAATCGCCCTGGCGAACCTGCGGGAGTTGAATGACCTCAAATATGATGAAGAACAGGCCACCTTCGCACTGAAAATTCGCGAAACCCTGATGAAACCGCAGCCACTGGAATCGATCAATCAGGTTGCCGACACCAGCGGCGAAGTCGGCAAGGGCTCAACCGACGTGGGTGATGTCTCGTGGGTTGTGCCCACGGCAGGATTCACGACCGCCTGCTTTGTCCCGGGAACTCCCTCGCATTCGTGGCAGGCGGTTGCGGCCGGAGGGACTTCGATCGGAAAACAGGGGATGCAACTGGCTGCCCGAACCATGGCCGCCAGCGTCTGGGACCTGATGTCACAACCTGAAATCATTCAGCAGGCGAAAGCGGAACACGCAGAACGACTGGCAGGCCGAAAGTACCAGCCGCTGATTCTCCCCGGACAGGCTCCACCGCTCGATTACCGTAACACGCCGGGTACTCCCTGAAGTACCAGATTCGCAAACGTGCTGTCATTTGTGGCTCGCCGGTTGGCGGGCATTCGCAACACTCTGTCTGACAGTCGTATCAGTGGACGGGCAGCGGCGGAGTTCCTTCGATCAGTCGTCGCAGCAACACGGGGTCGACACGACCCCGAAACCGCACCTTGCCGTCGAAGATGACGACAGGGACGCAGGTCCCGTATTTTTCGGAAAGAGTCGGATCACTTTTGATGTCGACGTAATCCGGGATTGGCAGCCAGCGATGATGCTCGGCAATGAGTGCCGCCGCATCCTCGCAAAGATGACATCCCGGGCTCGTGTAGATGGTCGCCGACTGGAAGCGACGTCCGGGAATAGCAGGCTGCCAGGTCTCTTCGACGAACATTCGGCGTCCCCACAAGATGTTCCAGCCTAAAGCGGCCAGTCCAATTGCGACCAGGATCCAGATTGCCTGATTGCTATACCAGAACGCAGGGAGCCCCGGCATCCGTGCGAACAGTTCAATCCCACGAAGCAGGATCAAGCTCAACCCGGCTCCCACCAGTAGCCGCCCGAGAGGGACCAGTCTGGAATTACGTTCCACGTCAAAAACCTCAACCGAAGATCCCGATACTAGCCCGACAAACGATGCGACGTGAGCTTACCCGAGAGTGGCCCCCCGTCACAGACCAGCCCCCTGTCATTGCGCCGCAGGGAAGGGCCCGCACAAGGGGCTCGGACATGGGACTGCGCACGTACACTTGCAAGTCTTCACTTCACCAAGGTTACTTACCCGCCTCGATCAGTGCCCTGATTCGAGCCTCAGCACGGTGCGAGTCCTATCCCCTGATAGGGAAACGGACGAAAAGCTTCTCCGTCAATTCTGGACAAAAAACTGCTCGAACCCGCAGAATCGTCGCATCAGACACAAAATGTTAATTGAGTAATCTTCATTCCGTGAAACAGTCGACACACTTGAATACATCCCTGCTTTCCAGCAGTATTTTCTTACAGGTCTCCTGGTGATTCTGAGATCACACTTCCCGACATTTCATTGGCACTTCAGAAGCGACTCGCGAGGAATCGTGTGAGTGATACGACCGTCGTCATCGAGAATTGCCTGGACCGCCTGAAGCGGGGAGAACTGGATGCGCGCGATGAGTTGATGTCGCGCATATCGCACCGTTTGCTGGCCTTGGCGCGACGAATGATGCGGGACAGTCCCCGTGTGGGACGTTGGGAACAGCCGGAAGACCTAATGCAAGGCGCCGTGATGCGTCTGCATTCAGCACTCGCCAGCATTGTGCCGCAAACTGTTGAGGATTTTCTCAGCTTCGCAGCGGCCCTGATGCGGCGCGAGCTGACCGACATGGCCCGCCACTACCTTGGTCCGGAAGGGATGGGAGCCCACCATGAAACTCCGATACCCGGCTCACTGATGTCGGAAGGCGCCCAACTCCCGATGGTTTCTTACGACAAACAGTCCGGCCCGTATTCACTTTCTGTCTGGTCGGAATTCCATTCTTCTATCGAACTTCTTCCTGAATTCGAGCGGCGTGTGTTTGATCTGCTGTGGTACCACGATCTGACGCAGGCCGAGGCAGCAAAAGTGCTGAACGTCAGCGAACGCCAGCTTCGTCGTTACTGGCAATCCGCCAGGCTGAACTTGAAAAAACTGATTGATCGTTCGTGGGATTCCAGTCAGCACGCCTGATCCCACACCGCTTCGTACCTCATCGGGAACACTCTTCGTGAACATGGATCAACCACTGTCCGACGAAGAGCTGTTGGCCGAGCTGCTACTGGATTGGGAAGACGCATGCCATTCTCAAACTCCAAAGTCCCCTGAGCAACTGTGCGGACCGCGCACTGACCTCGTCCACGAATTGACCCGACGCATCGAGATTCTGGGGTGCATGGACAGGATGCTGGGGGCTCGATTGGCCGAAACCCGTTCCATGAGTGAAGATGAGTTCGCCCGAATTCGCCCCCCTGACTTACCCTCAGTCCCCGGTTTCCGAGTGATGGATGAAATCGGACGTGGAGGAATGGGGATCGTCTACAAAGCGACCCAGCTCAATTTAGAACGGGACGTGGCTCTCAAGCTGATCAACAATTTGAGCCAACGCCCCCAGGTGCTGATCGCCCGTCTGCGCAATGAGGCGGACGCACTTGCAAGATTGAACCTCGAAAACGTCATTCGAGTCATCGACGTCATCGATCTGGATGGAATGCCCTGCCTGGTGCTGGAATATATCGACGGAAAGAACCTTGCTCAGCGGGATACCAAATCTTCGATCGATCCCAAGTCCGCTGCTGAGATCGCACTGACCGTTGCTCGAACGATGTCGAGTGTCCACGATCACGGGATTCTCCATCGCGACCTCAAGCCCGCAAACATCCTGATGAGCAAGAAGGGGCTGATCAAGATCAGTGATTTCGGCCTGGCAAAACACCTTGCGGGCGATATGCAGGCCTCACTGACAACCGAAGCAATCGGCTCGCCCAGCTACATGGCTCCCGAACAGGCCGTCGGAGCCTCTTGTGAAATCGGCGTCTGGACCGACGTGTATGGCATCGGTGCGACACTTTACGATCTGATTACAGGTCGGCCCCCCTTTCTCGGGGCGACACACCTGGCGACCCTGGAGCAGGTCCGCAACAACGATCCAGTCCCCCCCCGATTGCTGGTCCCCGAGATCCCGCGCGATCTCGACACCATCTGCCTGAAGTGTCTGGCAAAAGACCCTCGCAACCGATACCCCAGCGCCGCTGCACTGGCGTCGGATCTGGAAAACTTCCTCGCGGGACGGCCTATTAGCGCAAGACCCCTGGGGCCTTTCGGTCAGGCCTGGCGCTGGTCGAAACGCAATCCCGACCGAGCCGGACTGATCGCCGCAATTGCACTGAGTTTGCTGCTGGCAGTGGGGGTCGGTGCCTGGGAAATCACTCGCATCCATGATGCCGCACTGGAAAAGCAAAGAAGTGAGAAGGAACTCGATGACGCCTTGAAACAAGCGCTAACAAAAGAGTTCTACCTGGCCCTCGCCGAAATCAGTGATCGCAGTCTGCGGACCCCGCGGGAATGGAGCTGGACCAATCTCGACCAACTCAAACTGGCGGCCCGAATCGCTCCCCCCGATGATCAGGCAGCGATCTACCGCTTGCGCAGCGAAGCGA
Organism: Schlesneria sp. DSM 10557; assembly: GCF_041860085.1. NCBI lineage: Bacteria > Pseudomonadati > Planctomycetota > Planctomycetia > Planctomycetales > Planctomycetaceae > Schlesneria > Schlesneria sp. DSM 10557. The sequence continues at coordinate 6,575,783 of NZ_CP124747.1, read as the reverse complement.
CCCGGGCGCTCGCCGCATTCGATGCCAGAAAACAACGAGAACTTCTGCACGGATATGATTCCTACACGATTGAGTTCACTCCCGACGGGTCACTACTCGCCGCAGGCGATAACACGGATCTCAACGGCAATGTCAGGGTCGCACTGGTTGACACGAACACCTGGGAGCTGACTCATACTCTGGAATTCCCGGCCGATGAGCAATGGATGCGTCTGCGGCCCGATGGGGTTCGCTCATTGTTGTTCAGCCCTGCGGGAACGGAACTGTTTGTCGGAAGTCGAAGCGGAGAGATCTGTGTCTTCGACATGGCAACACGGCAGCCTGTCCGACGATGGAAAGCCCATTCAAACTATCTGCACCGTATCCGTTTCTCGTCCGACGGCCGTGCACTGATTACCTGCTCGAAAGACAAGAGCGTCAAGAAATGGTCACTCGACGGTCAGCTGCTTGCCAGTATCGAGAAAGAATCCGAGTTTACGGATCTGGTCGTTGTGAGTGACCGTTTTTATGCTCAGCCCCCCATGATCGCAGTCGCCGGTGTGTCACCGTTATGGCTGCGCGAGTCAGATTTTCAGACCTTTGAACCAGATAGAGATCAACTGGACTGGATCGTGCAAAACTACGAGGTGGCGGTCGCCTATCCCGACGGCGGTGGCTGGGTGCGAGACTCGATCGAAACGTACGAAATCGCGGATTCGCACCGGCATTCATCGCTGAGGCGGATCATCGATCGCCGAGCGAAGTTCCGAGACGCCAGCCTGATGCACGGCATCGGAATGTCGTCCGACGGCCAATGGCTGGTCACCTCCAACGCCGATGCAACGAAATTGTGGGACCTGATCGCCGGTGAACGGGTGGCGTTGATTTCGACCGGTGGTCGCGGTCGGATCGTCGGCCGGTTTCATCCGTCAAGAAATCTCCTGGCTCTATGCGGAGATTCTCGACTGAAAATCTACGAACTGTCGACGCACGACGTCTGGACAGCGCGCCTGCAGCAACCCCATAAATTGCATCGGGTTGCGATCAGTCACAGTGGCGAGACCATCGCCGCGACGCGATCCAGCCGCTTCTTTCGGAAAGACTCAGGTGATTTTGAAGAACTCAATCAAGTCCTCACTGGCTGTCTGGAACATGCCAAAATTTCTCTGCTCACCACGATCGAGACGGGACAGGCGACCGAAATTCAGTGCGTGCCGGGTGAGCATTCGATCTGCTTCAATCACCAGGAAACGACCAGTCTGCGGTTCTTTCCCCTCGACGAGTCCGCTAAACACAGGGTGATTGAATCGCCCGAGATTATCGAGGCAGAGATCATCCGATTCTCACCGGACGGCAAGAGACTCTATTTCGTATCGGAAAGTGTGACGAGCAATCCTTCACACGCGGATCGAGATGCGGATTCGATCAAAGTTTTGGACAGGGCCACTTCAGAAATCAAGACGCTCTGGATCAACAGCGTCTCTCAAGAGAAGCTGCGAGTCAGCAGCATCGAATCGTTCGCCGTCGGTTCGACGATTCTGACGTGCACCTCGCTCGATGGAAGTATCCGTATCCTCGATCCCTTTACCGGCGCCGTCCGTCACAAGATTGACCTGAGCGGGATCGCAGATTCGATCTCGCTGTCACCGGACGAACGGACAATTGTCGCGGGAACCCGTGATGGCAATCTGCTGGTCATCAATTCCCAAACCGGTCGTCTCGAGAAAAAAGTTCCCGCACACAGGGACAGCGTGTCCGCCGTGACTTTTGCTGGAGGAAACCTGATCGTGTCGGGTTCACGGGATGCCGATCTGAAGCTGTGGCAACTTCAGGACGAGGGATCGCTCAGAGGCTTGCTCACGCTGAGCCCCCTTTCCGATCAGGTCAAGTCACTTGCGGCAACTGCGGATGGAAGAACCGTCGCGGTGCTGATCGAAGACGAAACCGCCGTCCGCATCCTGCGAGTCGATCTGCTCAAACAGCGACTCGCCGAATTCGGCCTCGACTGGTGATATCCGGGCGAAGGAATCTGCCAGATGAACCTACGGTGAACTATATGTCGAGTCAGGCAGGAGTCTAACCAGGTACTGAGTTACCCAGATGGAAGATCCCGCGATTTCGCAGGTACGGTCACGGAGTTGGGAGAACCAGTCGTACTGGCGTTCTCATTCGGCGCGTTAGTCATGTTCCAAGGCGTCGATTCGGAGTTGTTGCTATCCGAAATGGACCGAAACGTCGTCGAAGTACATATCGAACTCGCCATGGCCACCAAGTTCGACGGTCATTCTGGTTGCTCCCGCTGTTTGTACCAGGCGAATGTATCATCACCCGGTCAAGGCCTGCTCGCGTTAGAAATGCGATCACGGAAACAACTCCAATGGACAAACCAGTGTGATCTCTGGGTATACAACCTCTCGAAGGATTGAACGGCCGAGCTTTCAGAAAGCGCCTTCAATTTACGGTTGGCTCGCCACGGTCACATCGAGAGATGAATCTTAACATCGTGTCGCGCAGGGGAAGCGGCCGTGGAGACGTCGCATACGAGATAACCTGTGCGGGGCACTCACCTTTGCAATAGGTCGCGCTGGCGGGTTTACAATGACGCGTGCTGCAAAGGGTTTTGCGCCGAAGGGGTTGCACATGAGCACTTTCGATTCGGGCGATCGGTTAGTGTCGGTCGTTGGCTTCAAACATGCTGTTCCCCTTTTTGCGTCCCACATGCAAACAGCAAACAAGAAGCCTAAAAAAGAAAGCTAACATGCCTCCCCCCCGGATCACGTCATCAGAGCCCACCTCATAGTGCGCTCAATGTGACGTTAGCTAGACGGAGTTGCAGTCAGCGCGGATGTTCAGTATGGTCCACTGGGCTCGGTGGCAGCCGTGGGGCAATCGCTCTTCCGCTGCTTTTCTTCCTTCCTCTCCAATGCGATCGAGAGTATTACTGATGATTCGAAGAACGATATTGGTCATTATGATGCTGGTGGAAGTCGGTTTCTGGTCTGGATCCGCCAAGAGTCTCGACGCCTCGCTTGTACACGCCAAGGCCCGAACCGTCTCATATCAGTGGGACAGCTCTCAAGAAGGCGATTCCGCAGTCGTCTCGGAGGCCGAGTATGGAGGGTCCGGCCTCGCCTATTCATATATCGATGAGCATGGATGGCAGAAGCTGGGTGCTTTGTCTTCGGCAACTGTTTCGTCTTCAACTGCTCCCGAACAGAACATCCTTTCGCGAGCTTCCTGGAGCGACATTGTGACGATCGCGGGAGGAAATACGCCGCAGTACGTCAATCTTAGCTATCGCGTGACCGGCAATATCTCAGCGACGGGAGACAATGCCCATGCGAGTTTCGTGTTGAAGGCGACCACCCACACGACGGTTCAGGCAAACGAATGGCGATACTCAGGTCGAGTAGAAGGTGGCGGGATCTATACCGAGAGCACCAGCCATGGATGGGATGACAGTCCGGGGGAAAATTGGCTAACGTTCAAAATGTATTTCTATCCTGTTCTCTCGCCACAGAACGAATTGCTCGGCGTCGGATCGTATACGGTTGAGGCGACGACACTCGTTGGTGTGCTCAATGGTACGTCGATCGCTGATTACTCGCACACGGCCGTGCTGGCACGGGTGACATTGCCTGATGGACGGACGCCGGAGGAGGCGGGTTACACGTTGACGTTTGAATCAGGGCTTACGTCGCCAAATCTGTTGGCGACTGCCGTGCCTGAGCCGACGTCGATCGGGCTGCTGAGCGTCGGCGGAGTGTGCTTCTCGCTCTGGCGATTGCAGCGAAGCAAGTCGGTTATAGCATGTTGAACACGAGATCTTCGGGGTTGTTTACGTTGCAACACAAAGGGGACACAGCATATCCAGTTGACACCGCTGTGGGGTTGCTGAGTTTCACCTAAACAGCAGGATACGCCGCCTTTTTCCTTTCTTCTCCTAAACAGGACTTCCAACCGTATCTCCAGGTGACGTGCACTATGATCCAATTTGACGTCTATCGTGAATTTCAGGACGCCGATGGTCTTTGGAACCCAATCGGCGAGGGTCCGTACTCCGGCGGACTACAGATCAGCATCAATGGATCTGCTGAAGACTATCGCGAACTTGCCTCCTATTTTGCTACGTTGGCTGATCGAGACACATCTGCCGACACTGAGTACCACGAACACAACGGCCCATTCCTGAGCATTGATGGTAAATCGCGATTGCATCTAATCTGCCGAAAAGATGATCAACGATACTACGCAAGGGAGTCATCTTCCTAATCTGGTGGCTGGTTGGCCGTTCGGGGTGCAAGAAAAGGACATAGGGACACAGCATTTTGTGTTGACACCATGATGTGTTGCAGTTCAACGGTATTCGGACGGACGTTGCTCGAAGATATCAACACATTTGTCATAGGGCGGTTTGGCAATCTTGCCGCCCCTTCTTCCGAAATAACCAATGTGCTCGGGCCATTCGCTGTCGTCCAGTTCGCAAACTTGAATTTCCCACCACGACCATCGTGAGACGTGGGTCTTCTTGATAAGTTCCAACGCTTTGGTCAAGCTTCTTGCTGTATAGAAGACCATTTCATCAGCACGGTAGTTGCCGGGCACCCCCATGATTTCGTGATGAAGGACGATGAATATCTTCATTGCTTGGAATTCCGAATGAGAAGCAGGAAACCAACAGGAACACAGCATATTTCGTTGCGGCAAACTGTTCTACAACGTGGCGGGTCGACCGCAGACGGTCGAGCTGACGCGCAGTCGCATCGGCCTGCACCGTCACTACGTCCGCCGCGAAACACGCGAAGTTTTCTCCTGACGCAGGAGTAGTGCGCCACGACGTTCTCGATTTGAAGCGATCGTTTTTAGCGGTCGCTGGAGTGCTTGCGCTGCAAATGACTCGGGGCAGGCGAGCGTGAACTGGAACCGTAACAACACGTAGGCAGCCACCAGTTTCTGGAGTGCGCCTGGCATCCGTTGACGGGCCAACGGTCGTAATCCTGACCGTATCAGACGGATAGTATCGGGTGTTCGGCTCTTACCCCGGAAAAAGCAGTGTCCCTATGGGCGTGTCCCATTACCGACGTTTTTGCGACTGGACGGGTACTGCATAAATAAAACGAATGAGGACCACGGGGACACTGCATGTTTGCGGTAAGCGGCAGACATTCTTGAACGGCCGAAGAGCTTCGGTTGCGATTGCCGGTCACACCGAACGCGATGGAATCCCTGTCGAGTTACACCAAGGTTGGTTGTCACGCTGCGGGCTCGGGTGGAGTTTCTTCCGTATCAAGAAGATATGCGATGTCCCCGGGTATGCTCCGTCCATCCAGCCGTTAAATGGGCAACGCCGGTTGCCAGTGCCCCATGTTTTCCGCACCCAGAGCAGGTCGCCGGACTGGCAGTATGGGCAAAGCTGGTTCTCGGGGTCTGCCACGAATGAAGGAGAGAACAAGGCGCCATCCAGCCAGTCCAGCGCCTCTCCTTTCACCACGTGCCGCGTTTGCATATTGCTGCCGTCGAGCAGTGCGCGAACCATCAGGAGGCTAAAGTGAATTGGTTTGTATTTCACATCACCTCTCTGCCAGCCCCTCGACGTAGCAGACGCAACGAGGTTTTGCCGACGCTCTGGCAACTGCTACGCGGAAAGGCTGTGAATGAGATCTGGTGAACGCCGTCATTCACCACTCATAACACCATGCTTCCACTCGCGCAAGCGGTTTCTTTAACACTGATCAATGAGATACAAATCGTCAGGCAGCGGTCGTCGGCACTGGATCATCGGGCTTCGGAACGATGGCAGGTGAGAGAGTGGCTGCTGCAAGGACTGCCGCATTGAAGGCAGCAGTGGCCATTTTCACCCGGTAAGACAGCCACCCCCGGGGACACAGCATCTTCTGTTGACAGCATGTTCTCAAGGTGGGTACGCTTGGAGGATGTGAAGTCGAATCGCGGTGGTTGGCTTTGGAACGAAGGGGGTAAGTATGGCTCGGTTGGCGCGTGCAGAGGTCTTTTCGCCGGATGAGGTGGCGATTGTGCATGTGATGAACCGGGTTGTTCGGCGGTGCTTTCTGCTGGGGACTGATTCCCTGACCGGCAAGAACTATGACCACCGGAAGGGGTGGATTGAAGATCTACTGAAACGCTATGCCGCCTGTTTCGGGATCGATCTGCTCGGCTTCGCGATTCTCTCGAACCATTTTCATCTGATCTTGCGGTCTCGGCCGGACGTCGTGGCAGCCTGGGATGATGATGAAGTCGCTCGACGGTGGTTGCTCCTTTGTCCCATCCGGAAGGATGATCACGGAAACCCCTTGGAGCCGAATCAGGCCGAGTTGGATTTCATCCAGAACGATCCTCGTAAGCTGGAAATTATCCGCTTGCGGTTGTCCGATATCGGCTGGTGGATGCGCCTGTTGTGTCAGACTGTGGCGATGCGCGCCAACCACGAGGACAAGGAGATCGGCCGCTTCTGGCAAAGCCGATTTCGGGCGGTCCGTCTTCTTGACGAAGCGGCCCTCGTCGCTTGTGCTGCCTATGTCGATTTAAACCCGATTCGCGCGGCGATGGCGGATCGACTGGAGACCAGTGACTACACTTCGGTCCAGCGGCGGATTCAGGCTCAGCAGAACCACTCAAGCCCCCGTATCACCGTCACTCCCAGCGATGGTTCACCGACAGAGAGCAAACCATCCCGCCGTTCGGTCAAGAAGACGAATGACCCTAAAACGAAGCAAGCGTCAACCGCCGATCGATTTCTGGCACCATTACCGCTGGACGAACGAAATGGGAAGACGGGGCCGGTTGCAAACCGTACGGGAGCCCGCTGCAGCGATAAAGGCTTTCTGCCGATGACCCAGGAAAACTATCTTCGATTGCTCCGCTGGACGGCGAAGCAGCTTCCGCGTGAGAAGCTGTCCCGGACATCGCCTGAGCTGAAAGAGGTCTTTAGCAAGCTGGATCTGAACGCCAACGCCTGGCTGTCACTGGTCCGGAAGTTCAGCAAGCTGTTCTACAACGTCGCAGGTCGCCCGCAGACGATCGAGCTGACGCGCAGTCGCATCGGCCAGCATCGACACTACGTCCGCAGAGAAACCCGCGAGGTCTTCTCCTGACGTAGACGCAGTTTTCGCAGGACACGCTCAAGGAAGAGGTGGTGTGATGGCGGCGCTCGTCGCTTGTGGATGAGCCGGAGGGGTCTCTGCGCAGAAGCCCCACCAGCCAGTCCCCGCAATGTAATAACCAACCTCGTTATGACTCGAAGGGAATCCATTGCGTCCGGGGAGACCGGAAATCGCAGTAGAAAGTCCTACAGCCGTTCAATAATGTCTCCTGATTACAGCAAACATGCAGTGTCCCTCCTATGTCCCTCGCGACCATTCGTTTTACCCACAGAACTTTTTGCTTCTGCAATGACGGCAACGGGTGAAGATATTTGTTCGTCGTCCCGTCTTTCAGCAGCCTCCTGATCGTCCGGTTCCTGATGATTCTCGCTTTGCATCGTTCAATCAGAGGGTCCAACTTGTCACTTACGCCCCATGCGACAATGACAGGAATTGATTTGTCGGTTGTCAACTTCAATGCCAATTCGCTCTTTCTTCGGTCGGAAAAAATGGAGTGCGAATCGAACGAAGCATCTTCCAGTGCTCTGAACTGCTTGAAAAACTCGCCACTTTTTGAACATCGCAGATCCGATAAATTCAGCACTCTGACGTGCCGCCATTCGCAATGCTGCATTAACCGCATCACTTGATATTGCGTCGTATCCGGTTTTGTCGGGACCAAAGTGATTGGCAACTCATGGATCTCATCGGCAGCAATTCGATTGTTGACTTCGACCAGCGGTCGCGAGGAGCCGGGGTTCATCATGACGAAAACCGCATCAGGCTTTCGTTTTGAAAGCACTGACGCTTCCTTCGGGGAATGAGGTTTCTCCACGAGTTCAAGAACACTCCTGCATTCGACGATCCTTCGTTGAGAAACCACTACCGAGTAAAAATGGCCGAATACGTCGTATTTGCGTTTCAGGTCCGTCGCTGGAATAAATCCGCTCATCAATTGTCCTTGAATTCTTGCTGTCGACATCTTTTTCGGCTGACGAGTCACACGGCCTGCGGATATGATTCAGGTCATCCATCTCGAAGTTCGTCAAGTTGCCGTTTTGCTGCCCACCATCGCCTCAAGCTCTTCGATAAACGGCACTTGCCGAGCGGTAATTTTCCGTTTTGCAGCCGCAACGTCAAAGAAATCAAACCGATCCATCTCAGGGAATTCCATCTGTCGCCCCGATTTTGGCGGCCACTCCATCGTAAACAGGTTGCTAACGCATTTACTCGGATCACAGTCGCCCTCGAATGCCCATGCGTGAACAATTTTGTTATTGGTCTGCATGATAGACGACAAAGCAATGAATGGTCCCGTTGGAGCGATCCCGACCTCTTCCTTGAATTCCCGTTGTGCGGCTTCCAGCAGGTCTTCACCCGGCTCAAGCTCGCCCTTGGGGATCGACCAAAACCCGTCATCCTTTTTCACGAAATATGGACCACCGTAATGGGCCAGAAAGACCTGCAACTGGCCGTCATGAACGCGATACATCAACAATCCTGCACTGACACGGGGCATCGGAACCATCCCTCGTCGCTTTGAAAAAACGAATCACCCACTTGGTTCCCGTCAACCCGACACTCTGTTGTTCGGAACCGTGTTCTCGATTGACGAATACCCTTGAAAATAGTGAATCTTGGACATCAGTCGCTTTCTTCAAGAAAGCGATTGATTCAATTCCCGTGCAGAAGCAGAATAACGTTCCAGCCACTGTGTTTCAGAGCTTAGAGAGTCCAATTCGATGCGAACCAGTCTTGCGACAATTGCGGTCATCCTGCTCATTCCAAAATTTGTAATGGGCAATGACCAATTGGCTTAACATTAGCTGATGAACAGGGAACAACGAATGCCAAACAAAGACTCCGAAGTCCGACTCCGCATCATCCTAATAGCTCCACCTGCTGGAGTGGAGTTTGGCGTTCAGGACGGAAAGGGGAACGATTACACGACGATCCAGATACAGCGGTCGAAGGGTGATGACCTCACGTTCCAGATCACTGCGACAATCAAGGACAATCGTGAGGACGGTTTGCCGAACTTTCTGGGCAGGTTGATGCAAGGGCCCGCGACGGAGCGTTTTGACTACATCGACATCGGAAAACTTGCAGGGCAGACCGACTCCCCTTGGGATCGCAGAATCAAAGTTCCCTTGAAAGGTATCACATGGGATATGATCGAGAAGGCGGCTAAAGATCCGAAGCTCGTACTTGAAGCCCGTTTACCGGGGACGGCTAAAGACGGCGGGCCAAGTTGTGCAACAGTAAAACCAACCGAGGGTTGGAAGGTTTGCACAACATCGTAGCCAACATCATGGACGTGTTTGCACCCGCACAATCTTCCTGAACGTCAAATTGATTCGTTCTCCGACAGGTTCCGTTGTCTTCGGGACTTCATGCTGCCAGAATTGCTGCATTTTACTACCCATGACGAGCGTTCTATTGCCGACGACTTCCTGCGGTGTCGGACTTATTTTGTAGCCTTTGATTTACTTGAGAAGTGTCGGTCTTCGATTTGTCGCCGCATTTCCAGAATATGGTTCTCCGGCCCCAACCATTTTCTGGCAATCGCCCAATCCTCGTCGGTCCAAGGTTCTTTGGATTCCAGCTTTTCCGGTGTGTTCAACTCCCACACTTTTTTCCCCGGAAAGTTGATGGTGCAGGTTCGCAACAGCTTTAAGTATTGAGGCTCAATCAATGCTTGTTCAATCACGCGATGAAGAAAGGATGATTCTTCCGCTACAGCGTCATCAATGACATCACCTGTAATTCCGTTCCCGTCGATTTCAAGAACCGAATATGCCACTACGTCTTGCATCGTCCATATTTGGTTAATGACCAAATTTTGCAACAAACTTTCATCATCTTTGACCACAGTATATATCGAGGGCGTCTGAACGTGGCCTCTATTACGAATCTCCCTCCCACCAATTAATCCGTCTTTTAGTATTGCCGGAACAGAATCAGGGTGCGTAACGTGATACAACTTGTCCGGTGCCGCATATGTGCGACGATAACCAGCCTTTTCGAGTCGCTCAAAAAAGGCATCAACATCTTCACTCGTTAAAAGCGAATCTGCTGGTTTTTTGATGGACTTAAAAAAGGATTTCAGTTGCACGCCTAATACCGGCGTTGATTTTTTGGGATGAAAAATCCAAGTCAACAAACCAGTGTGTTTACCCTCAATAAGCCTAAATTTGCCGTTGCCTACGTCGACAGCGGTCAAATACTGCTTCACGTAAAAGTCGCTCTGCGGCATCAGACAACCTTTCTTGTTGGAGTCGGAGGTGCTCACCATTTGGGTTTTTAAATACAGACCTGCAATTGTTCCGGCAAGTCTGAACCGGAATTACGAGGTCCTCCCAGTGGGCTGCAAACCTGAGACGTTTTGCACAGATCTTCGGCAAATGAGCGAGTGCCGCCGTGCGGCAGACACGCTTAAATCTCCCGTCGAGATGTAGCACCGTGGCCTTGAGGTCGATTTCGCCAGCCGATTCCATGCAGTCCTTCATTTTTTTAAGCTCTTCCTCGTTCAATCCTTCTGCTCCAGAAGTTGTGCGTTTATTGGCAAATCGCCCAGAAATGACCGACATCGTTCATCTTCGATTTCGGTGTCCGTTCAGTTCGACTCCCCACGTTCGTTTAGCCAATCGTTTTGAAGTCCAATTGGATGACCGAAATACGCACGAAATTTCCCCTTGACCCGGCTCAGGTCTGCCAACGCAAGTGGAAACCCGGATGGCGAGCGATAGATGAGATAATCCCCCTCAACAGTGCTTTCCCATCCAATGATTCCATCCCATCGCTCTTTGCCTTCATCGAAGGTCTCTACTCCGGTCGGCCATTCACCGATCCATTTCGCTTTGATCGGATCATGGTCTTTACAATCACAAGTGATTCTCTGGCCTCCACTCGCTGTGCGTCGCTCGATGTCCCAGTAGGTCTTGTGTGGCATACCGATTCCGGTGCCGCAGCCGGGACATTGCCAGGGCCAGCGCGTACTAACTCTTGATTCCCATTAGTGTTTTGAGCATCACGTTATCATCCCAGCCACATCTTCTGCGGTTCATGGCGACGCTTTTCTTGTTTTGCTGTTGCTTGAGCAGCGAAAGAGTATGTCGGTTGAGCCACGCCATGTTCTCCCGAAGTTGCTTTTCTCGGATGCGGGACTCGTCTTCTCGATACGTGACATCCAAGGTCCAGTGGCAACTGTTTTCAATCGACCAATGACTGCGAACGGCCTTGGCAAAGCACTTCACTCCCAAGGGGAGGCTACTGATAAAATACCGGATGTCGACGGTTTCCTTGCCTCCACGATCGACCATCGAGATGACCGCCCCTAACGTCTTCAGTGACGCCCAGCGATCAGCACCCGCAAGAACATCTGGAATGGGGAGTTGCACATAGGTGCGTGTCTCGGTGCGACCATGTCCGGTCTCCGTTGTTGTGTGCCGACGAGCGTCCACATCGGCGAAATCCGTTTGCATCTGTTCTTCGAGATAATCCGTCGCTGCCTGGTACAGGGATCCTTGATTCCCTTTCAGAGCGAGAACATAGTCGGCCTTCGCCTCAATGATCTGTTTGGCGATCGCTGTCTGGGTTCCCAAAAAGAACAGGGCATAGGGACACTGATGTGTTGCAGTTCAACGGTATTCGGACGGACGTTGCTCGAAGCTATCAATACAGTTGTCTTAGGGCGGTTTGGCAATCTTGCCGCCCCTTCTTCCGAAATAACCAATGTGCTCGGGCCATTCGCTGTCGTCTAGTTTGCATGAACAGTTCAGAGGGACACTGCCGATACGCTTCGGAACTCGATCAGGGCATGGCCACCGTACTGACGGCGTGAGGATCGGGTCCGTGGCGAAGCCGCTGCGGGGAGTTCTGACGCGTTTCTCTTGAGGCAGTGTGACGGTTCCAACTGGCAGCGCTTGGCACTGGCGACCGAAATGAACAGGGTTGCAGCGCGATGTTCTCGCTGTTCGCTCGCGTTCGTATCCATTTTACAGATCAATTGGTTTCTTCACGCCTTGACGGGTCAGGAAATGTGAACGGTGCCCTCTGTTTGGGCCGCTTTCCAAACGATTGGATGTTTGGGCTCGCTGGATTGTGAGGGGTTGCTGACACTACTTGCTTCCGAAATTCTTCGGCAACATCGATCGAAGGATCGATGGAGTTGAGAGGGATGGTTGAACTGGTGGAGCATCGAGATTTGAGGGTTGTCTTAAACATAAACTCATCGTCATCACAGTCGTTCAACGGACGCGGGTCAACTGATTTGGTTGGCCAACGGGCCAACTCCTGGCCAGCCGGTGGCCAGTCCCATGTTCTAGAGCAGAAACGGTTTAGATATTTTCAGTGGACTGGCCAGGCTGGCCAGCAGATTGCAATGCAGCCGACTTTCCCTTCCCGCGAGGCCCGCTGGTTGGCGTGAACGCATCTTGAAGGGAGCATTTTGATGTCGGGCTTCATGGAAACGCCCAACCAAGATGCCCAACCAAGATGCCCAACCAAGATGCCCAACCAAGATGCCCAACCAAGATGCCCAACCAAGATGCCCAACCAAGATGCCCAACCAAGATGCCCATCCAAGATGCCCATCCAAGATGCCCATCCAAGATGCTCCAACCAAGATGCCCAACCAAGGTGCCCAACCAAGGTGCTCAACCAAGGTGCTCAACCAGATAACCAGATAACCAGATAAGTGATCGTGAGGGGCCTCAATTCAGAACTGTTCGCCTCGTTCCTCTCGGGGAGAGTGGAACTTGCCGTCGGCGATCGATTCGTGCTCAGGCCTGGGCTCATACTGGGCGTGGTTGTTCTCAGCCACTGATGGCAATCGAGAAGTCAGGACGCGCACTTGCGAATTTGGTGAGTGGACCGTTCAATTCTTCCCTGGTCAGTGGAGTTCTGCGTTCTGCTCACCAGTGCGACGGTTTCAACGAGAACTTTTGGAATGGATGCCTCGACATGGCTGGGGTCAAGAATGCAATCCTGCTGAAAATGCTCGATCGGCTGTTCGCCGGATTGACGAGTGGTCCCAACCTCAACTGCCGCCCCCATTCCAGCCGGCAACGAGTCGACTGGACGCAGTTCGCTCGCCTCAAGGATCTGTCGCCCGCAGAGGCGCTCGGGAAATTGTTCAGCTCCAAGCCCTCAATTCAACTCCGCCCGCAGATCGAGCCTCCTGCCAAACCGGGCAAGTCCAGTGAAGGACGGGGTAAATCGCGATCCCGGTCGGATGCAAAGCGAAAGCTCGAACAGGACTCCAGTCCGGAAGAAATGGGACAGCTTTCCCCCGTTTCACCTGACGCACAGAATACTCAGGACGAGTGGTCCAGCCAGCAGAGCCTGCTGACCAAGCTGAGGGGGCTTGCGGAAGACGCCCGTGCCTACGAGCAGGACACGGGAGTCCATGTACTGCACGTGGGATTCCCTATGCTGAGTGTCCCCCCCTCCGCAGCGGGCAATGTCAAATCGTTCAGCAGTGGGGGAAAACGACTACTGGCGCCCATCGCCTTTATCTCCGTTTCGCTGGAAGTCCGGGCGGGATTTCAACCCGTCATCTCGATCGAAGGACGTAACGACGGCGCTGACGCGCTGGTCCCTAATGAGGCTCTCTTCGCATGGCTGGAACGCCAGTCCGGACAGTCGCTGCTCGCGGACAACGGCGAGAACACGTCCCAGAACGAGCTTCTCGCGTCCCCCCCATCTTCTGCATCGGAAACAGGGGAAGTCGACTCCGTGAAGACTTCATCCCTGCAACAGGAGATCGGTTCCAGCCGCACAACAACGTCGCAGGAACTCTGGGAGGAACTCAACTCTCTGGTCAGCCGTGTCACCCGATTGCTGCAACTTCCCGAATCACCACTCAGCGCAGCCTCGCTGGAGAACCTGTGCGAGGCCCCAAGATCTGACGACGAAAATTCTCGCGCCGAGATCGTCCTCGCTGCGGTACTCGGCCTGTTCCCAATGAATAAGCAGGGACTGCTACGCGATATGCAGGCCATGGTCGAACAGAGCACCTTCGCCGGTCCCCTGCAAAGCTTTCTGAAACTCGATCCAGACCTCACCAGTCTGGATGACGATGTTTCACGGGACTTATTACGGCGCTCCCGGACCGCAGTTCCCGCTGCCGCCAATCGGCTGATTTCCGCAGCGGATCCGTTCCAGTCGAAAGCCGTGCGTCTTGCGCGAGACTGTTCCGAGTTGATCATTCACGGTCCGCCAGGCACCGGAAAAAGTCAGACGATCACTAATATTATCGGTGACCACCTTGTCCGCGGGGAACGCGTCCTTCTGGTGTGCGACAAGCGAACGGCTCTCGACGTCGTCGCCAGCCGACTGGAGCACCTGGGACTGGGCTCTCTCTGCTCGTTGATTCACGATCCCCAGCATGATCAGCGGATTCTGTTTAACAGCATCCGCAAACGACTGGAGTCCCTCACAGAAAACAGCCGTGACGGAATGGCACAAGCACGTCTGGATTCGCTCGATGCCCAAGTTCAGAAGGGCCTTGATCAGTTGTGGGAGGCGTGGCGACTGACAATGGACAGGGATCCCGAACGTGCAACGTCCTTCCACGAACGCATGGGAGACTGGCTCGAAGCGATCGCTCCGACACTCGAAACGGCCAATTTCAACTCGTCAGCAACTGAACCCCAATCCGCCCCCTCAGCCAATCGACCTTCTCCCGACACATTAAGATCCGAGCGTGGGCGAACTCGCCCACGAAGACGCGGCTCCGTCGCGTCTATAGAAGCGGTCACATTAAGCCTGTATGAGTCGCAGGAAACGGTCATTCGTGATCTCGTCAGTCGTGCGAGCAGTATCGACTTTTCGAACCATCCCTGGCGGCGCCCCGCCGGAATTTCACTGACGGAGTTTCTGCGAACTCCCCAGGATCAGATTCGTGAGGATCTTAAAGTCATTCTCGATTGTGCGTTGACCGTTGACGATGCGAAAACCGGTGGAATCCCGTCGCTCGATCCACTCGGCTGGATCTCCCCATCAAGCAGCGAAGCAGGGGACGATGGCGGGACAATTTCCGGAGGAAAAATAAAATCCAAGCCCGGCCCTAGCTTTCATGAACAGGCGCATCTCCGACGAGAACTGGCTGCGCGGATGCGTCGCTGCGTCGACTCCACTGACGGCGGTCTTCGAGGACGCTGGGCGAAAAGTTCCAAGTCGACTCTCCAACGATCCCTTGATCGACTGCTACAGATCGAGCCCGAGGTCGAAGTGACACGCTCGGGTCTGCTCGATGCCCAGTTCCTCAATTTGATTCGCTCGACTTCAATTCCCATTTCACAACAGTTGCACTGGACCGTCGATCTGGGCCGCTACCTTACAACATGCACACGGTGGTACGGTTGGTTCGCATTTCGAAGTCGCACCCGAGCAAGCACGATCTTGCGGGAGTTCGGATTGCCCCTCAGTCCCCCGAATGCAACCCGCGTCCACAGCTTTCTGACGCAAATGAACGCCCGGAACACGGTGGCCACCTGTTTGAATGAGGTTTCACCCGCAAAGCCACCACGGAAAGTGGAAGCAGACACTTTGACAGAGGACTGGGATCAGCTCTGTCAGTTGCTTCAAATACTGCTGGAACTGGAGAATGGACCGCTGTCAGACGAGCTGAAGCAAGGCGTCAGACAGTCGCTGACCGATGGCGATGAAGACTGGATTGAGTCGCTGGTCACATCATCCGAAGTGGCAGATTCGCTCGAAGAACTGCGGGATGAGCTTGTCGCATCAAGGCTGTTCTCCACTGACTGGCTGAATGGCTTCTTTGAAAGAGTATGTGGTCCCGATTCGGTCGTCGACGAACTGCGACAACTGGAGTCGTCGGTTGATCAGTTGGCAGATGTGCTGCGAATTCTCGAGTCACTTCAGCAACTGCCTGCAGGGCTAAAACGGATAACAGAAGAGGTTATTGAGCGCACGGGACCGTTCGAAAGGATCATGTCGTCGATTCGGCAAAAGGTGCTCGCAGCCGAGATTTCCGCGTGGCTTGCGGCCAACCCTGCGCTCCTGCAGATGGACGGGCCAGGCTTCGACAAACTCAGCACCGACGTGATTGCCCTGCAGCAGAAGAAGCAGGCGATCGTACGGGACGTCATCCTTGACTATTGGACTCAGCGGCAGCGTCAGAAATTGCTCGCGATGACCGGCACACGGCTGAATAGTGCGGGGGCGGACCTGCGTCGACGCCTCACCACTCGTGGTGAACGAGCCATGCGACTGCGCCAAGTCATTACCACCGGACAACAGCTTCCCGGTGGAGACCCGCTGTTTGATCTCTGTCCGGTATGGATGGTGAGTCCCGAAACGGTCGCGCAGATCTTTCCTCGAGAACCACTGTTCGATGTGGTGATCTTCGATGAGGCCTCCCAGTGTCGTCTGGAAGAAGCACTCCCTGTCTTAACACGTGCCCGACGCGTCGTGATTGCAGGCGATCCTAAACAGTTGCCTCCCTCCCGCTTCTTCGAATCGACCGTGACCTCCAGTGATCAAAGCCTCGGCGAGACCGAACAGGAACTCTTCGAATCGCATCAAAGTGAAGTTGAGGACCTGCTCTCCGCAGCACTCTCTCTCAATCTGCAGGAGTGCTATCTCGACGTGCATTACCGTTCGCGCAATGCGGATCTGGTGCAGTTCAGCAATGACCAGTTCTACAGTTCACGACTCCAGGTCATTCCGGGGCATCCTCGAAACAGAGTCCGGTTCGCTCCTATCACGCTCTACCAGGTGAATGGAGTTTTTGAGAACCGAGCTAACTCGGCCGAGGCAGATCGAGTTTGTCAGATTGTAGAGGACTTGTTGCGGCGGTCTGAACCTCCCTCAATCGGGATCGCATGCTTCAACCTGACGCAACGAGACCTGATTCTGGAACGATTGGATGAACTCGCGGTGAAAGACGAGGACTTTGCTCGTCGTCTTGCCGCAGCCCGCAGTCGTTCGGGGCAGGGGACGTTTGAAGGGCTGTTCGTCAAGAACCTCGAGAACGTACAAGGTGACGAACGTGACCACATGATTATCAGCACCACGTACGGCGTCGATTCTCAAGGCCGCTTCTACCGCCGCTTTGGTCCATTAGGCCAGGCAGGAGGAGGCCGGCGTTTGAACGTGCTGATTACGCGAGCCCGAGAAGAAGTCCATCTTGTCACGTCGATTCCCGTGGAGCTTTATCGCAGTTTGCCCCCCGTTCCCGCTGGTCAGCAACCGGGCGGGGGATGGTTATTGTTCGCGTATCTGGCCTTTGCAGAGCGTCTGAGTGAAGACTACAACCGCTGGCGCGAATCGCCCTCAGACAATGACTCGCCAACGGGGATCATTGTCGAAAGCCCTACACAGACGCCGTCACGGTTTGCACGCGCGTTTGCCGGCCTGGCCGCCAGGCGAAACGGGATCGGTAGCGACCTGTATCGCGGGAATGACGGATTCTGTATCGATGTCGCATTCCATCATCCTTCACGCCGCGAAGACCGAACACTCGGGATCATTTTCGATGTGACACGTTTTACACAGGCGGACGATCCCGTGGAGTGGGAATTGTTCCGTACCCAGATTCTGGAAGGGCAGGGGTGGCAGTTTCGGCGCTGCTGGACGCCGGAGTTCTTCCGCGACCCCGTGGGTGAGTTAAACAAGATCCTGGCGGAAGCAGATGATCTCGCCGAGACCGATGAGGATCCCGAATCAATCCCTGTCGAATGACACGATTTAAGAACTCGGTCAACGAACTCGAAATCACTTCGCTGTTGCAGTGTTGTCTGCAGCAACGGGACTGGGGCTCATGTGGATGAGAGGCGGAGCAGCCTGCCATGCGAACGAATAGCCCGATACCGACCAGTGCCGGCAGTGGCTTGTAGACGGACTTGAACGGACATCAGAACCATAGGCAGGGAGATTTCCCCTCCCTGAAATTCGTTGAAAACTCCTCTTGGCGCAAAAGGGGAAATGACAGTCAACGATTCAACGCGACGGCACACGTTAATAGGTCGTCATAATCCCCCGGCGAACTCTGCCGGTATCGAATGAATAGCAGAGAAATCGGATTGAATCTACGGCAGTGCACAACGGAATCGTATTGACCCATTTCGCCAAGATGGACTATTAATCGCCGCCTTTCAAAGGGTCCAATTCCTGGACCTCGAATTTTCGGTCCTTCAATCGTGACGTCGCATCGTGTCGATCGGCGTCCGCCAATCCATTTTTGTCAAGTGAAACGGCCGGGTCGCTTTTCGCCCGCGGCTCAACCAGTTGTCGGTAAAAGTTTGACGCGCTTCGTCAATGCCAGACCCGGAGGAGGAAGTTATCTTGGGTAGGATCATCGGACTGATCGGATGCACTATGTTGGTCATCGCTGCCATGCGATTGACCAACCTTCAGCACGTTGAGACCACCAAATTGAAAGGTGGCGAGGATCGCGGAGCAGCTCAGTCGAAGCTGACGCCGCGAGCTCACTACAAGCGTGGCAGGGAACTGTATCTTCGCGGTCGCTACCTGGAAGCCCTTCCACATCTGGAAGAAGCTTCACAGTCGACGACTGGTCTGTCGGCCAACGAACGACGCCAGACGGAAGACTGTCTGAACCGGGCACGTCTCAAAGTGCAGGGCGTTGCCGACCGGACAAACCCCTCCGGTCAGAACGAAAACGGAGCGGTCATCCGAGGGCAGTCCGACCCATGGGATTCCGATCCGGCCCAAGCCTCGAACGAAGCCGACAACGAAGCACGGGACCGCGTTGAACAACTTATGATTCAGGCGAAAGCCGCACATAAGCTGGGTGAAGTCGCCGAAGCAACCAAGCTGGCAACACTCGCGAACAAACTCGCTAAATCAGCCAAGCTGAAGTTCGGCAAAGATCAGGTATCCCCAAGCGATTTCCTGGCCAAACTTGGTTCAACCAAGAAAGACGTTGCCGCGAAAGCGGGCGGAATGGCTGATGCCGCTGCTGACTGGGCTTCGAACGAAGTCGGTGGTGCAGTTCGCACTGCTGCCCGTAATGCCGTTCCCTCGGACATCATGCAGCTCTCTTCCGAAGGTGACAGCGATGACTTCGGCGGGGCTTCCTCTAAAGTTCAGAACGCCGGTCACTCCGACTCTCTCAAGGATCGCGCGGCCAAGCTGGTCGCTCAGGCTCGTGCCGAACTGAAAGCCGGTCGCCTGGAAGCTGCTCGCCGAAAGGCCATTGAAGCGAATGATCTGAATGTCTCGTTCGATATCACCGAAGATCGTCCCGCAGTGTTGCTTGCCGAACTCGATCGCCGCATGAACACCGTCACCATGACCCGCAACGCCGGAGCAAAATCGGCAGCGGCCAGCAGTGACGATGAAGTTGCCGGTGCAACCGATGGTCCGTCGGCTGCCAAGAAGCAGCAGGCCATGAAGCTGATCGAAGAAGCTCGTAAAGAACTGCAGGCAGGAAACCTGGACGCGGCTCAGGCCAAGGCCGAGCAAGCTGAAAAGCTGAACGTTGTCTACAAGCTGTTCGATGACATGCCAGATATCGTGATGAACGATATTGCGGCTCGTCGTGCCGCCGAGAACATCTCCCGTAAGGGTCGCGACAAATTCTCTGCCATGGACGCTGAAGAGACCGCTCAAGCGGGTGAAGGTGCCAAGGAAGAAGACCTCGCAAAGCAGTCACACGCCGTCAAGCTGTTGCGAGATGCTCGCAAGCTGATGAAAGAAGGACGCTTCGAAGAAGCACACAAGAAGGCCGTCGAAGTTCAGTCGCTTCAGGTCGCTCTTCCAGTCAATGCAGACAGTCCTGAACTGTTGCTCGCTGACCTCAACAAGGCGATGAACGCCAAAGGTGGCAAGTCCGCTCGTGGTGTCACCACCGCCAACGCGGTCGAAGCGGCAGCCGATGACGACAACCCCTTCGCTCAAACCGGTAAGCGTGGCCAGTTGGTGAGTGCCAGCAACACTGAATTCGCCGAGGAAGAAGAAGTTGCTGAAGTGAAGACCACCGGTCTCTCCGCCAGCGAAATGTACAACCGCGGCATGGCAGAATTGAAGAAAGGCAAGCGGAACCTGGCTTACCAGGCTTTCAAAGCCGCCTATGACTCGGGCGAACGTCTTGATCCCATCCGCACGCAACGGATGAACGACTATCTCCGCGACCTTGCTCCACGCGGCAACCAGAGCGAGATCCAGGCCGCCAGCGATGAATCGGAATCGTTCGCAGAGTCCACGCCGATGGACGCTGCTCAGCAAGAGCAACTCGTCAAGTTCGAACGCGTCCGGGCAGAAGTCCTGAACACGGTCTTCAAGGCTGAACGCCTGAAGTCCAGCGAGCCAGAGAAGGCTCTGGAACTGGTCGATCAGACCCTGGCCAAAGTGGAAAGTGCAGAACTGTCGACCGAAGCGGCAGCACCTTTGCTGAAGCAACTCAACCGGACTCGATCCAGCCTTCGCACCGAGATCGAACAGCAGGCACCGAATATCGAACTGCGTGCCGAGAACAAGCGAGTGAAGGAACAGATCGAAAAGGAAATCAGCAACGCTGTCCGTATCGATCAGGAGCTGGTTCAACTCGTTGAAGAGTATAACGAGCTCTACAAGCAGCAGCGGTTTGCAGAAGCCGTTGTCGTTGCCAAGAAAGCCAAAGAACTGAACCCGAAAGATCCGGCTGTCGTCACGATGGTCATCAAGGGTCAGCTCGCGATGCAGAACAAGATCAACGAAGACATCAAGAGCGAC